>CALBJG010000189.1 GCA_937892865.1 uncultured Clostridia bacterium | reverse complement strand
AGCCTGCGGGCTGGTTCGCAATGACAACGTAGTTTGAATAGTTCGACAAACCGGAGTTTGATTGGCGCAAGAAAGTTACCGGACAAAACAGCGAAATCACGATTACAAACAGTGTTCGTAACGAATTGTCAGCGGCGACTCGCCGCCCGGGTGCATTTCGTGTCGCTGTGGATGCATTTCGTGCAAAACCCCTTGATTTTGATTTTTTGGCATTTTATAGTAATTTCGTAAGAGCCCCAACCGAGGGCAAAAGGAGGCGAAGGCTTATGCGTGTGGCAATATGCTCCCACGACACAGAGGAGCGGTACTTGATCAGCCGCTTGACAGATGCGATCATTCTTCCGAAAGGGAAGATACCGAAAATATCCCTGTTCCCATTACCCCATGAACTTTTGGAAACCACAGCGTCCCAAACAGATAAGTTTGATCTTGTGCTTTTGTCCGGACATACGGATGAGCGATTGCTGCAACAACTTTGTTCCCTTGCGCCGGTGATCCTCATCGGCAAGCCGGAACTGGGACTGACAGCCTTCGAGGTAGGCGCCGCCTACTTTATAGAAGCCCCGGCAGATCCTGAAAAACTGGATAAAGCCATCGACCACTTTATGAAACGAAATACACCGCCGAGACGACGTTATTGCTGACCCCAAGGAGGAATTGATATGAACAACCGTTATAATGTATTGCAAAAAGTATTGGCAGGCCTGCTAAGCCTGGTAATGGTATTCGGCCTGCTGCCGGTGGTAACCGGCACAGCCGCTGCCGCCGCAGCGCCCGGCTATGTTTCCGGCACGAAAAAGGCAGACCCCGAAACCATCGATTGGGAGAACTACTTTGGCCCCAATAAGAAAGATACCGAATTTGCCGGTATGGTCTGGTCGGATAAATCCGTGTTCGGCGCGGCGACCAACGAACTGCCCGGTATCGCGCTGGATAGCAGCGATAACTTCCTCATCGCGCTGTCCACTATGGCGTCCAACCTGTCTATCACCGGCAGTACCTCCACCCCCACCGATACCATGCTGGTTCTGGACCTTTCCGGATCTATGGTAGACGGCACCGAATCTGTAGGCTATGTTCGCCAGGGCTATAACTACAGAGAAGCCCAGGGCATCGATACCGATATCATCGAAGCGCTGGTGTCCTCCACCAATGCGGTGATCGAAAGCCTGATGAAGCAGAATGTGAATAACCGGGTAGGCGTGGTGCTGTACTCCGGTAACACCTCCACCAACCAGGCCGCAACCGCCGATTCCGCCACGGTCGTGCTGCCCCTTGGCCGCTATGCCGGCATAAACGGGGAATATCTGGAATTGGATGCGCCCACAACCACCACTACCGTGTACGAGTATGTCCGCTCCGGCTGGGGCGGCGGCTCCTGGCAGGCAGCCGGTCAGGTCACCTATGTACCTACCAACAGCGACATTGATGTTTCCATTAAGGCAGGCCTGAAAACCGAGGCAGGCGCCAATGTATCTGCCGCTTCCAAGACCGTTGTAGGCGGTACATATATTCAGAATGGTCTTTACAAGGCGATGAACGAGTTCCTGGCGGTTACGGATACCACCGTTCCCGAGAGCAAGGCCCAGGCAGGCGCTGAGCGGCTGCCTGTTGTGGTGCTGATGACCGACGGCGCGCCCACCATCGCAACTACGGACTATACATCTATCGGCAATTCCAATACCGGTAACGGCGGCTCCACCAATGACCGGATCACATTCCTTACCCAGTTGACCGCCGCCTATGTCAGAGGCCGTGTGGCAGCCAAGTATCAGGAAACGGCTACCGATGAGGCGGAAGTCCTCTTCCTGACGCTGGGCCTTGGCACAGAGAACAGCCAGGATGCGACCAACACCCTGTACCCTGCCGGCAACAGCGAGACATTGCAGGGCTACTGGAACAGATATCTGGCAGCCACCAGCGGCAATACTGTGGACGTGATCGCCGGCCAAGACACATTGGAGGTGACTCGGGACAGCGCAGTCACAGCCATGAACTATGTGGATAAATATTTCTACGCTTCCGATGCCCAGGGTTTGATCGACTCCTTTGAAGACATCTTAGGCGAGATCGAACTGAAAGCCGCTTCCTACACCACCCTGGTCCAGGGCGGTAACGCAGACCTCTCCGGTTATGTCACTTTCGAGGACGAACTGGGCGAACTGATGGAAGTGAAGGATATGAAGGGCATCCTGCTGGGCAACACCCTGTTTTCCGGTAAGGAAGTTGCCAAGGCGATGAACGAAGGCGCATTGGGCACCCCCAATGGCGATGCCACCGACCTGGGCAACGAACTGGTGGCAACGGTCAAAGAGCGGATCCCCGGTCTGACCACCACCCTGGCCCAGCAACTGATCAACCAGGCATACCTGGACGATCAACTGCACTACACCGACGATAACACCTGGAGCAACTACATCGGCTGGTATTCCGATGCCAATGGCAACTATGCCGGCTTCTGGGATAAAGATGTGGGCTACGAAGCCAAGGACGGCGCGGTGTACGCCAATAAGTCCTACGGCTATTTGGGCGTCAACGGCGACAGCAATATGATGCACGTGGTAGTTCTGGTCCGCACCAACTTGCAGACCCTCCACCAGACCGTCTATTTCAAAGTCCCTGCATCCCTGCTGCCCACCGTGACTTATAAGATCACTCTGGCAGAAAATGACCCCAATACCGTGGATACCTTCACCCAGACCACTGCCGACCCCATCCAGCTGGTGTTTGAGGTGGGTCTGCGCAGCGATATCAACGCCGTGAATCTGGAGGCAAAGGTTGCCGAGCATATCGCAAAAGGCGGCCATGTCCACCGCAACGCCGACGGCTCTATCGATCTGTATACCAACTCCTGGGCCATCGGTAACGATACCAACGGCAACGGCGTCCCCGACCCGGATGAACACGATTCTGCCGTGGTAGCCGACGCCCACTTCCACCCGGCGCTGGAAAACAGCCGCTACTACTTCACGGAAGATGCCCTGGTGCTGGATGCAAACGGCAACCCCGTCTCCGGCGATACCCGGCCCTCCGGTACGGGCTACCATCACGATTACCATATCTATAATGAAACCAGCCGCACCACCGTGGACAGAGCCCTCTCTGCCACCACTTTGAGCAAGACCCAAAAGAATGCAGAGGGCTACTGGTATGTGCCTGCGGGTACGGCTTACCGGGAACTGCCCCGGATGCGGAACTACAAGACCGAGAACACCACCGGCACCCTGGATTACTCTGACTATCCTGCAATTTTTGCCGATGAAAATATCGATGTTTACAACTACCTGGGCAACAACGGCACAGTGACCATCGCCCCTGCCTCCGGTATCGCCCTGCGGAAAGAAGTTTCCGGCGCTATCGATGGCGTCAGCGCGTTTACCTTTGAGGTAACGCTGTCTGACACCGCCGCCCAGCCGATACTGACCGATGCCAACGGCGATGACCTTGCCGGCGTGACAATGTCCGCTGTGAATAACGGCAAGTTTACCGTGACGATGCCCGCTGATGTCACCGCTTACATCTCCGGCATCAACCCCGGCACCACCGTCACCGTCACCGAAAAGATCGAAGGCGACTACAAGGTCGCAGGGATCAAAGTTGCCGGCGCAGATCAGACCGGCAGCGCGGTATTCACCGTTCCTGCCTACGCTGCAGGCGTGGCGCAAATGGTCCCCGTTACCTTCACCAATGCCCCCAACGGCTACGGCGATCTGGTGATCGATAAGGATGTGACCCACAATTTGGCATCTGACCCTGCCGCGCTGGCAGGCAAGGTGTTCACCTTCCGGGTCAAACTGACCGGCGATAAGATCGCCGCAGGTCAGACTTACACCACTTCCAAGGGCGTGGATGTAAAAGTGGGCGCAGATGGCTACTTGCTGTACACAGACGGCTCTGCCATCACTCTGCGCAACGAGGAATCTCTCACCGTTTACGATATTCCCGAGCATACCACTTACACCGTCACCGAAGAGCCGATCCCCGGCTTCACTCTGGAGAGCGTCAACGGTCAGACGGCGACCCAGGCCAGCGGCGTTATCAGCGCCGACCAGGCGGAACTGGCGGCATTCGTAAACCGCTATCCCGATGCTTTCACCCCGGTGGATGTACCCCTGGAGATCCGGGTCAATAAGATCCTCACCGAAAATTCCCCCTACACCGGCAACGAGGAATTCGTGTTCGTAATGCAGCGCCTGCTGTCCGACGGCACTTACCCCAATGTACCTGCTGATAACGGGGAAGAATTCCTGAAAATCACCAAGAACAGCAATGCATCTGCTGTGTGGACACTGACTTTCGACAGCCTGGGAACCCATTACCTCCGGGTGGTGGAACTGAAACCCTCCCAGCAGACACCCGCCGGCACCGACACCCCCGGTATGGACTATTCCAACCAGCAGGCGCTGTTTGAGATCAGTGTCACCGATACGGATATGGACGGCGTTTTGGAGATCGCCGTAAAGGAAGAAGCCCATATCACCGTCTCCGGCGCATATACGGACAACGATCCGGAGCAAATCACCGGCATCACCGCCGAAACCACTTTTGAGAACATCTACGAAGTGGGTTCTACCAATGCAACACTGAATGTCCATAAGACCCTGAACAACGCAACCGGCGCAGAAAAGCACCTGACCGATTTCCGGTTCACCCTGTATCCCTGCGACGATCAAGGCGTTGTCCAACCCGGCGTCCAAGGTGTAACTGTTACATCTTCTGCCATCGGCGAGGCTACATTCAACATCTTCCTGAATACCGCCGGTACATTCCACTATAAGGTAGTGGAGGAGATCCCTGCCGGTGCAACGCTGGATGCCCAAAGCGGCAAATATGTGTTGAACGGTATGTACTACGATGCCACCGCATATCTCTTCACCGTGACCGCCCAGGTCAACGGCGCAGGCGATCTGGTAGTTACGGACAGCAGCCTGACCGATCTGGCAACCGGCAGCAATGTGGCAAGCGGCGCTGCAGAGTTTGTCAATGACTACATTCTCTCGGATATAAATGCCCATATTCCGGTGCGGAAGTCCTTCTCCGGCAGAGAATTGAAAAATGGCGAGACCTTTAAGTTCCACCTGGTCCGTACCAATGATACTTACACAGCGCCCCTGACCGGCTCGGAGGCTTATGCGGCTACCAAAGATACCGCAACCACCGATCTGTTCTCTCTGAACTTCGACAAAGTTGGTTCTTACCACTATACACTGACAGAAGAGATCCCTGCCGGTGCGCAAGACAATGTGCTTAACGGCGTCCGCTATGATACGGCTGTGTACCACATCATGGTCAACGTTACCGACAATGGCGACGGCACACTGAAAGCAGCGACCCAGATCCACAAAGTGGGTCAGACAAACGCTGTTAACGAGGCGGTTTTTGAAAACGTCTATGAGATCACCGGCCAAGGCTCTGTGACCATCGGCGGCAAGAAGACTTTGGATGGCAGAATGCTGTATAACGGCGAATTCCGGTTCGGTCTGTACGACAATGCCCAGTGCGCCGGCACACCCATCGCCATCGCGGTCAACAACCCGGACGGCACCTTCTCCTTCCCGGAACTGGTGTTCACCCCGGCGCATCTGAATGCAGATAAAACCGCAAAAGAGTATCAGTACTTTGTCAAAGAGATCGATGACGGTCTGGGCGGCATCACCTATGATACCCAGGTCCGGGAAGTGACGGTACGGGTCAGCCACGAAAACGGCAATCTGATCGTCACCCCCAGCAACGGCTATAACGATCTGGCGATCACCAATTATTACAGCGCCACCGGCGTGCAGGTGATCATTCCCGTAGCGAAACTGCTCTCCGGCGATTGGACCAATGTCCCCGCTGCCCACAAGGAATTCACCTTCGAACTGTTTGAGACCGGCGAAGACTTCATCATCTCCGCCGCGCCTATCGACACCGTCACCATCGGCGCAGGCGCATTCAGTTTCCAACTGAATTACATCGACGGTCAGGAAGGCAAGCACTACTATGTGCTGAAGGAATTGGCAGGCGATAAGGGCGGTATCCTCTACGATGCCGGCGAGTATCACATCACCGTCAATGTTACCGACCCCGGCGACGGTCAAATGGCAGCCCTGGTTACCATCTACCGACCCGGCACCGGCAACGCCGGTATGGCGATCTTTACCAACACCTACAAAGCAGAGCCCACCCAGATCCTGCTGGAAGGCAGCAAGCGCTTTGTGGATATCTCCACCAACCAGCCCAAAGCCATTGGCGACGGACAGTTCCAGTTCGTGGCGCTGGAAGGCAACGATGTGGTGGCGACCGGCAGCAGCAAGACAGACGGAACCATCGCCTTTACCCCCATTGTCTACACGGAAGCAGGCAACCATACTTACACTGTGGTTGAAGTTTCCGGCAACGCAGGCGGCGTGGACTATGATGATGCTGTGTTCACCGTCACGGTTTCCGTGGTGGATAACGGCGAGGGCGTTCTGACAGCCACAGCCAACTACGGAGGCAATCCCATCGTGTTCGAAAACACCTACGATCCCGGTCAGACCGGTATCAGCCTGGAAGGTGAAAAGACCTTGACCGGCAAGGATATGACCGCCGGGGAATTCACCTTCGAGGTCTACGAAGGCAATACCAAGGTCGCGGAAGGCACCAATGCTGCCGCCACCGACGGCGCAGCCGCAAACATCTCCTTCGAGAAGATCACTTACACCGCTGCCGGCGTCCACACTTACAAAGTCGTGGAGAAGAACGAGGGCAAGGGCGGCATCGGCTATGACGATGCAGTATTTACCGTGGTGGTGACCGTTGTGGATAACGGCGACGGCACTCTCACCGCTACCGCGGACTACGGCGCTGCTCCCGTGGCATTCGCCAACACCTACGCTGTTGCGCCTACGGATATCACGCTGGAGGGTGAAAAGACTCTCACCGGCAGAGATCAGATCGCAGGCGAGTTCACATTCGGCATCTATGAGGGCAACACCCTGGTAGCCGAGGGCGAGAACAAAGCAGACGGCGCCATCGCTTTTGAAAAGATCACTTATACAGCAGCCGGCGATCACGCCTACACAGTCAAGGAGATCAAGGGCAGTATCAGTGGCATCACTTACGATGAGACTGTCTTTGCTGTGACGGTATCCGTTGTGGACAATGGCGACGGCACGATGACAGCAACACCCACATACAGCAACGAGATCGTGTTCGAGAACACCTATTCCGCCGCTGACGCAGAACTGATCTTGAAGGCGAAAAAGACCCTCACCGGCAGAGAACTGGAAAACGGCGAGTTCTCCTTCCGGATCTTGGAGGGCGATAAGGTCGTAGCCACCGGCACCAACACTGCAGACGGCACCGTAACTTTCAGCCCCATCACCTATACCGAAGAGGGCGAGCACACCTATACCGTCAAGGAAGTTAAGGGCAATGTGTCCTATGTGATCTATGACGATGCGGTCTATACGGTTACCGTCAAGGTCACCGATCCCGGCGACGGTCAGTTGGTTGCTGCAGTTTATGCCGGCAGCACCCAGATCACCGACGGCGTGGCAGGCAGTTTTGCAAATGAGTTCGCGCCTCCTGCTACTCCTGTCACCGGCGACGATTTCAATATGTCTTTGATGGTCACTATCACCGCGATCAGCGGCATGGGCATCATCTTCCTGGCCGTTCTGGTCATCGCCGAAGACAAGAAAAAGAAGGCGTTGGCAGAGTAATTTAACAGCATAACCCCAAAGGGCTGCGGTTCTCCGCAGCCCTTTCTTTTTCTTTAAATTCTTGTTTATCGAGTTGTTTTAAATTAGCAACATCTAAGTTGTCATTCCGAGCCAGTGTTCACACTGGCGTGGGAATCTCAAGTAAAATCCCAGAGATTGCCACACCAGATAAGCGGGCTGGTTCGCAATGACAACGTAGTTTGAACAACTCGACAAACCGAAATTTACGCCATCCTGATACATTCCGGCAAAAATAATTGTTGACCTGATGGGATTTTTCGGTTATAATACCGTAGAATGACCATCTATGGTCAGAAATTATGTCCTGCTGCAGCCCTATGAGGCTGTCGAGCATATGTGATATGAGGAGGTGTATCCGATATGAAGCGTACCTATCAGCCCAGCCGCCGTCACAGATCCAAGGTCCACGGTTTCCGTAAGAGAATGGCTACCGCTAATGGCCGCAAGGTGCTGGCTCGCCGTCGTGCAAAGGGCCGTAAGGTTCTGTCCGCCTAAGTGACGAATTTGTGAGCAGCCTATGGCGCTTGCTCATAGCGAAACGGTTCAACGCTTGTCTTTGCGATGCGGTGCATCAGCGGTGAAGCGTTGGACCGTTTCTACTATGTCTCGGGAGAGATATCGAATGAAATATTCCTGCAGTTTAAAACTGAATCATATTTTCCGGCGGCTCTATTCCACCTCCGGCCAGGCCAACAGTTTTCTGGTGTTCTATGCCAGAAAAAACCGTTTGGGCATCAATCGCGTGGGCGTTACGGTGGGAAAGAAATTGGGTCACGCAGTGGTGCGTAACCGTGTCCGTCGGCGCTTACGGGAGATCTACCGGCTCAATGAGTCGCAGTTTACCCCCGGTTGGGACATTGTTGTGGTGGCAAGAGGCCGCTGTATCGAGGCAGATTTCGAAAAACTTACCAATGCCTATCTGTCCCTTGCGGAAAAGGCGGGCGTATTGCGCCCGGAGGAGCGGTGAAATGAAGACGCTTCTTATGAAAATGATTCGCTTTTATAAGCGCAGCATCTCTCCGAATTTTCCGGCCCGCTGCCGGTTTACCCCCACTTGCTCGGCCTATGCATTAGAGGCCATTGAGAAGTACGGCGCCGCCAAGGGCGGCTGGCTGGCCGTAAAACGGCTGTGCCGCTGTCACCCCTTTTACAAGGGTGACCCATACGATCCCGTACCGTGATTTTTAGGAGGAGAATTATGTTTCTCGCATTTAAACTGTCCGACATCGTCACCGTGCCTTTCGGCTATTTGATGGACTGGCTGTATCAGCTGACCACCAACTACGGCTGGGCGCTGGTGTTGTTTGCGGTGCTGGTCAAGATCATCTTGCTTCCCATCACCGCTAAAAGCAAAAAGAGTTCTATGAAAATGTCCCGCCTGACACCCAGACTGCAGGCGATCCAGAAAAAGTACGCCAACGATCAACAGAAGCAAAGCGAAATGATCCAGGCGCTTTACAAAGAAGAGGGCGTCTCTATGGGCGGCGGCTGTCTGTGGTCCTTTGTCCCGCTGCTGATCTTGCTGCCCCTTTACACCGTTGTCCGTGAGCCTATCACCTATATCCTCCACGAGTCCGCAGATGTTGCGGCAAAAATCGTGGAAGTGCTGAAAGGTGTCGCCGAGGGCGCATTTTCCGGCGGCGGCTACGATCAGATCGCCGCAGCGCAACTGATCTCCCAGTACAAAGATGTGCTGGTGGAGAAGATCCCCGATATTTCCGCCGCCACTTTGGAGGGCGTCAACTTCAACTTCCTGGGCATCGACCTGGGCGTGATCCCGGACTTTAAGTTCTGGACCTGGACCAAGATGGACTGGGCGATCCTTCTGCCCGTTTTGTCCGCAGGCAGCCAGGTGTTTGCAATGTTTATCTCCCAGAAGATGAATAACTCCCTGGTCACCAACGAAAAGGGCGTGGAAGACAAGGAAGCCGCCAAGAATTCCCAGGCAAATCAGACCAGCAAAGTGATGATGTTCACAATGCCGCTGATGTCGCTGTGGATCGGCTTCATTATGCCTGCCGCATTGAGCCTTTACTGGTTCGTGCAGGGCATTGTGTCCGTTGCGATCGATGTGTACCTGACCAAGAAATACCGCAAGATCTATGACGCGGAAGATGCTGTTCGCCTGCAAAAAGCGCTGGAGCAGGAGGAACTGGAAAAAGAGAAAGAGCGCATCCGCGCCGAGCGCCGGGCTGCCAATCCCGACGGCATCACCGAGAATACCAGCAAGAAGAAACTGCAGCAGAAGCAGCAGAGAGAAGAAGCAGCAGCCAAGGCGCAGGCCGCCAGGGAATATGCTGCCAAGAAGGGTATTGTAGAGGAGCAGGAGGCGGAAGCGACCGTGCTTTCCGGCATTCCGGAGCGTCCCCGTTGCAAGGGCCGCGCCTACGATCCCAACCGCTACAAGACGGAGGAATAAAGAAAATGGAAAAAACCATCGTTGCTACCGGCAAGACAATCGATCTTGCCATTGAAGCCGCTCTGACCCAGTTGGGTCTGGACCGGGACAGCGTTTCCGTGCAGGTTCTGTCCCAGGCAAAGGCAGGCTTCCTGGGCTTCGGCGCTGCTCCTGCCAAGGTGCAGGTGACTTACGAAGTCCCCGATCCCAAGCCCGAAGCGCCCAAGAGCGCTCTTGGCTCTGCATCCCGCAGCACCAAGACAAAAGTCGTCGCTCCCGCTCCCAAGGAAGAGCCGAAGAAAGAAGCCCCCAAGGCACAGCCCAAAAAGGAAGAAAAGCCCGTGCAGCCCAAGGCTGAAAAGAAAGTCGAAACCCCCAAAGAGCCCAAGGTTTTCGCCCCTGCCGAACCCGGCAGCGTGGAAGAGAAGATCGAGGTGTTCCTGAAAGGCCTTTTGGAGCAGATGGGTTCTTCTGCCGAGGCGCACGCCTGGAAGAGCGAAGAGAACACCTACTCTGTAGAACTGGTGGGCGAAGACCTGGGTTACCTGATCGGTCGCCGGGGTGATACCCTGGATGCCATCCAGCACCTGTGTAACTACTCTATCAACCGGAATGTGGAAGGCCATATCCGCATCAATGTGGATGCAGAGGAGTACCGGGCAAAACGGGACGAATCCCTGCGCCGCTACGCCCACAAGAAGGCCCAGCAGGTGCTGAAGGCCCGCCGCCGTACCACATTGGAGCCT
>CALBJG010000188.1 GCA_937892865.1 uncultured Clostridia bacterium | reverse complement strand
CCCAATGCAATGCCCACTTTGCTCGAGCCCATCGGCGCTCTGGCAGTTACCGTTCCCGAGGCATATGTCGGCGATGTTATGGGCGATCTGAGCAAGCGCCGCGGCCGTCCTCTGGGTATGACTCCCGATGCCGACGGCAACACCGTGGTAGAGGCAGAAGTCCCCATGGCAGAGATGAGCAGTTACGCCATTGACCTTCGTGCTATGACCCAGGCTCGCGGTTCCTTCACAATGGAATTTGTCCGTTACGAAGAAGTGCCCAAGGCCAACCAGCAGAAGATCATCGACGAGGCCAAGAAGGACGACGAATAATAAAAAAATAGAAGGCAGAATCCTTTTTGGATTCTGCCTTCCTTTTTGCAGCGGGGCGTATGCATGCGTTATTGAAGCTACCATATACACAAAGTATAATGGCAGCTTCAAACCTTCGCCTACACCAAAATCTCTCGCTGTTGTAGTATTGTAAATGTAGAAAGTAAAATTAAGAGGGGTACGCACTCCAATGCGTACCCCTGTATTTATTCGTTTTCGTAGTTGACTTCTTCTTCGGTGTTTTGCACTCGCTTGGCGAATAGGTTGCTGATAGAGTTGCCCTCGTCTACACTTTCAAAGGTGTAGAGGATGCCGGGCTGCAGCCGTGCAATCACCAAATCCCGGGCGTAGTCCACCTGCACGCCCTCCACAGCCGGGGTGAGTTTGCCGAACTTTCTGCCCTCCAAGGGAATAATAACGGTTTCATTCCGCCAGGTGAAGATGTGACCTACAGGATTCTTTTCCCAGGGATAGTATACTAAGGTGTGACCGTCAATACTGCGACCGTTGACCTTGCCTATTTTATCCAGTAGCTTCCAGTTACCCAAGCTCTCCATTTTGCCGTAGCCGTCAGGACGGTGAACAGCCGCCTGGAGCAAAGTGCCCAGAGGCTTCAAATCCTCTTGGGGCATAGGGCGGTCCTTGTATTTCAAGGTGTAGTAGTTGGAGGGGGTAGCGTAAATGGCAGCACTGATGTAGTGGTGCTTTGCCCAGTCGGTGAGCATAACCGCACCGTCGGAGTCAATCATCAGGTCGGGACAGGCGGTGGTGGATACCCGGGCACGGAATTCTTTTTCGATGGTGCCGGCGTGGGTATCGTGAAGCCGGTTTAAATCTAACAGATGCTCACACCGGGGATCAGTGACAGAGCAGTTGACCATAACCTCCGGGCGTACCTTTTTGGCAGCCTTGTAGAAGGTCTCCAGGCACAGAGCCATTTCTCTAAGACCCAGACCTCTTTCCGGGTGCTGGTAACCAGTGTGCTTGGCAGGATCCCGCAGCAGAGCCATGTAGTCCATCTTTACGCCGTCGAAATGATATTCGCCCTCGCCCTCGCCAAAGAGGGTGCGGCAAACCTGCTCATAATAGGTGTCGATGTTGTCAGAGGTGAAGTCAATAACACGGACACCCTCTACGCCCAAGGGCGTGATGGCGGTATCCGACAAAACGCCCATTTTTTCACTCAAAGGCACAAAACCGTTGGCAATGGAGTCCACCACCGGGGGGATCCAGGCGATGACGTGGTGACCTCTGCGGTGCATTTCCTCGGTAAATTCCCGCATATTGCCGAACCGGGAAGCGTCAGCCACCGGGTCTGCGGCGAACTGGATCTGCCAGAAGGCGTCCAGCACGATGTTCATATGCTTAATGCCCCAGTCCTTTTCTGCTACATCCACCAGATGTCGCACGAAATCGGCATTGAAGGTAGGGCCGTTCATCTGCACATCCCGCAATTTCAGGGTGGACAGTTCGTCACCGTAGGTACAAATCAGCGGGTCACGCCACCAGGCGGGGGTTTCGGATACAGCCGGCTTTTTCGGGGTGTACTTGCCGTGTTCTATCAGCTTTTCCCGGAACAAAGAGATGCTCTCCCACTGCTCGCTGGGGAAGGTGATAAGCATTTGGGGCGGGCAGTAGACACCGCCGGCGGGAATTACCTTGTTGCCGCCGCAACTTTCCACCAAAATGGTAAAATCGTCCTGGAGCATATAGTGGTAGCTGTCCGGCAGGTCCATAAGACCGAATGCTACCCAGCCTTGTTCATTGCCGATTGCCCAGTTTTGGATACAGGGATAGAAATAGCCATTAATAGAGCAGTCAGGCAGATTCTGGAAAAAGTCCAGGTTGTGACCGTCGTTTTTACGGGGCTGGGGGGAGAATGCCCGGTCAAAATGACCGATTTCCATACCGCCCCGGTTGCCACGGAAATAAACAGTTTCGTAAATGGGGGTTTCTTCTTGGCACTTCAGCTGAATGTCTACCAAAATGGAGTCCGACAGCAGACGGAAGGAAAGACGGCTGCTTTCTGTGGAGAAAATCAGCGTATCCTCTTTCTGACAGAAGGATTCCGGTGTGTAGACCTTGTCGTTAACACTGAAAGATGCGGGGATGGAGAACCAGTAAGCGTTATTCCGGCTCAAATCCACCGTATGTTTTTTCAGGTTGTAGGATGCCTGATACATAAGTACACGTCCTTTCCGTAATTTACCTGTAAGATACCATACTTAAAAACAGAAAGTCAACATTGCCGCTAAAAGAGAGTGGAAAAGTAGAAGTTTATGTGTTAAAATCATAAAAAAGGAGGGATGTGTATGTTGCCGGAGGCGTTTTTACGCAGAATGCAGGAACTGTTGGGGGAGGAATACCCGGCTTTTTTGGCATCCCTGGAGCGACCCCGGGCGGTGGCATTGCGGTTTAATCCCTTAAAGGGGGCTGCCCCCAGCCTGCCCTTTGTGGGCGATAATGTACCCTGGGAAGAAACGGGCTTTTATTATGACCCGGACGCCCGCCCCGGTCTGCACCCATATCACGAGGCAGGCGTATACTACTTACAAGAGGCCAGCGCAATGGCGCCGGTGACATTGCTTGCGCCTCGACCCGGTGAATATGTGTGCGATCTGTGCGCCGCTCCCGGAGGCAAGACTACCCAGATCGCAGGAAAAATGGCAGGGGAGGGATTCCTTCTTTGCAATGAGATCAACCCCAAGCGG
>CALBJG010000187.1 GCA_937892865.1 uncultured Clostridia bacterium | reverse complement strand
CAAGAACTTCATTCTGCCCGAAGCTTCCACCAAGGAAGAAGTGCTGGCTGTGATCGACCAGATCAATGCTGACGATTCCATCCACGGCTGCCTGATGTTCCGTCCTCTGCCCAAGCACCTGAAGGCTGACCAGGACGAGATCTGCAACCGCCTGGCTCCCAAGAAGGACGTGGACTCCATGACCCATATGTCCAATGCAGGTGTCTTTGAAGGTCAGGATCTGGGCTATGCTCCCTGCACCCCCGCCGCATGTATGGAAATTCTGGATCACTACGGCATCGATTGCAAGGGCAAGAACGCCGTTGTTATCGGCAGAAGCCTGGTTGTTGGCAAGCCCGCCGCTATGATGCTCATGGGCAAGAATGCCACTGTTACCGTCTGCCATACCCGTACTGTGAACACGGCTGAGATCTGCAAGGGCGCTGATATCATCGTCACTGCTGCCGGCGTTCTGAACAGCCTGACCAAGGACTTTGTCCGGGAAGGCCAGATCGTTATCGACGTTTCCATGAACTGGAATCCCGAGAAGATCACCTCCAAGGGCAAGGGCGGTATGTCCGGCGACTGCGTCTTTGACGAGGTGGAGCCGATCGTTGAAGCCATTACCCCCGTTCCCGGCGGTGTTGGCGCAGTTACCACTACTGTGCTGATGAAGCACGTGGTCGAGGCTGCCGAGAAGGCTTAATTTCATATACTCTTACATAACTGATGGATTTGCGGATCACCGCAGGGGAGTGTAAGAGGTTTCCATGCCGACCATCTGGGCAATTCGAACGTTATGGGCTCGGATTGCCCGGATTTTATAATGTGAGGTATCTTATGAAAAAGATTAAGAATATGTCTGAAGGCAGTTTTTTGAAATTGCTGTTCGCATTTTTGACGGTGTGCTTTCTGGTCGCCGCTGCTTGTATGCCCGACAGAGCCAATATGTTTACCGGCTTGTGGAAAATCATCAGCCAGCCCAGTAAAATTTCCGCCAACTATTTTGCTATGGGCGGTTACGCCGCAACATTCCTGAATATGGGTCTGGTGGCGTTGCTCAGCCTGCTGCTGTACGTGGTGTTTAAAGGAACACCCAACAATGTGTCTACGCTGGCATTTATTTTGACGGTAGGCTTCGGTTCCTGGGGTATCAATATCATAAATATCTGGCCCACTGTTTTGGGCGTTATGCTTTATGCGTTGGTGAAGAAGGAAAAAATGGGCGGTCTTGTGAATGCAATGCTTTTCTCCACCGGTATCGCCCCGCTGATCACGGAACTGATGATCCGCTATCTGACCCCGGAGAATGTTGGTTTCAGTTTGCAGGGCGTATTGCTTTCTATGTTTGTGGGTTTGATCATCGGCTTTTTCCTGCCTGCAGGTCTTGCTCACTCCCCCAAGGTGCATAAAGGTTTTGACCTGTACTCCGCGGCGCTGCCCATCGGTATGACTGCGTTTTTCCTGAATGCAGCGCTGTATAAGACCATGGGAAGAACATTGCCCCAAGCGCTGTCTGACCTGGACGCAGCGACTATGCAGGTGGCTTCTCCTATGATCGTCAATATTTTCTGCGGCGCAGTATTTGGTCTGTGCATCATTTTTGCTTTTGCTTTAGGTTGTAAGCCCAAGGATTACTGGCGTCTGATCAGCGATCCTGCAACAGTGAATAATTTCTCTTCTACATACGGAAATGCCACTTTCCTGATGAATGTGGGCGTATTCGGTCTGTTCATTTTGGGTTATTATAATCTGATCGGCGCCACATTCAATGGTATTACTTTCGGTATCATTTTCTGTATGCTGGCAACCTGCAACTCCGGCAGCCATCCCGGTAATGTGTGGCCGATTATGCTGGGCTACTTTGTGGCATCTGTGGTATTCGGTTGGCTTGCCACTCTGGTAGGCGGCAGTTTTGCAATGAAGATCAACGCCCAGGCCATCGTTGTGGGTCTGTGCTATGCCAACGGTCTTTCTCCCATTGCCGATAAATACGGTTGGCGTTACGGTTTTGTGGCGGCAGTGATGCATTATTTGCTGGTCACCTCCGTCCCCACCCTTCACGGCGGTTATTGCTTGTATAACGGCGGTTTTACCGCAGCATTGATCTGCCTGATCCTTGTGCCGGAACTGGAAAAATTCTTCCGCACCAAGGAAGAGCGGAAACTGGCAAAGGCGAACAGATAATAATGAATGCCCGGACCTTCTGGTCCGGGCATATATTTTATGGATGTCATTTCATGAATTTTTCAATTGCTCCGCATAGATCATCAATGGCGGATTCATCACCGGCGGCGACAGCGTCTACCATACAGTGGCGGATGTGATCCTGCAAGATCACTTTGCCGGTATTATCCAGGGCAGAGCGGACAGCCGCCAACTGCACCAAAACTTCCGAGCAATCATACCCTTCTTCCACCATGCGTTTTACCTTTTCCAAATGGCCGATGGCCCGGGCGAGGCGATTAATAACAGCCTTTTGATTTTCATGCACATGTCCGTGGCTGTGGGCGATCCCGTGGGCGTGCATATAGGCGTGATCCAGTTCATGTTCATGGTCGTGAGAATGTGCCATTATCCGCCCTCCTTACTTTTTTCGATATTATATCCTATTTTGAAAAAATACGCAACCCCCCACCCGGGATTGGAAATTGACTGTTTCCGTTCTTTCTGTTATAATGCGAGAAGAAATGCGCCTGTCAGGAGGACAAGACTATGAGAATGCGGAAAATGAAGAATTTAGAGCCCCGGATGGAAAAGTGCGCCGATTATCGGATCGCCCAACCGGAGGAATTAAAAGGGAAATGGCGTTCCTTAAAATCAGATGCTACCGCCTTATGGGTAGAGGTTGGCTGCGGCAAAGGTAAATTTACCGCGGAAACCGCCCAGGCAAACCCGGATGTTTTGATGATCGCAGTGGAGCGTTGCCGGGAGGCAATGGTGGTCGCTATGGAAAAGGCCAAGGAAATGGGCCTTAAAAATGTGTTTTACATCGATATGGATGTGGAGAAGATCGAGGAGATTTTCGCCGGCGAGGAGATCGACCGTCTGTTTATCAATTTCCCCGACCCCTGGCCCCGGAAGAAGAACGCCAAGCGGCGTCTGACCCACAGAGGCTTTTTGGATAAGTATTGCCGTGTGGTACGCACCGGCGGTGAGTTCCATTTTAAAACAGACAATGCCCCCTTGTTCGAGTTCTCTGTGGAAGAGTTTGCGGCTTGCGGGCTGGAAGTGAAGAATCTGACCCGGAATCTCCACGAAAACGGTATCGTGGGCATTATGACCGGCTATGAAGAGAAGTTTTACGCATTGGGAACGCCTATCAACCGCTGTGAAGTGGTATGCAAGCCCTTTGTGATGCCGCCGGAAGAAAAGAAAAAGAATACGGAGGAAACGGTATGACCACATATCAG
>CALBJG010000186.1 GCA_937892865.1 uncultured Clostridia bacterium | reverse complement strand
CCCGCCGCGATAAGCGCCGTGGCTCCAACTGGAAGCTGTCCGCTCCCAGCGTTGCAGTTTGCCCCAAGTGCGGTGAACCCGTCATGCCCCACAGAGCTTGCAAGGCTTGCGGTACCTACAATGGCCGTCAGGTCCTGGCTGTCGAGGCTGAGTAAGACAAAATGCGGAAATGCAAGAGGAAGGCTTTTGAGTCTTCCTCTTTTTCCGTTTTATGCCTTTTCCACCGGGGGAAAGCCTTTGATGTTTCCAAAATCAACAAATTAGATATAATAATTTTGTAAATAACAGCAAATTTCCATTGCTTTTACTGGGAATCTGTGCCATAATAGAATCGATAAGTTTTGATTTGAAAGGATGTGTTGTCATGTCAAAACCTCTGGTGGCCATTGTTGGCCGCCCCAATGTTGGCAAGTCCATGTTGTTCAATAAGCTCACCGGACACCGCACCTCCATCGTGGAGGATACGCCCGGTGTAACCCGCGACCGGATCTACGGCGACTGCGAATGGTGCGGCCGCACCTTCTCTCTGGTAGATACCGGCGGCATCGAGCCGGGCACCGAAAACGATATGCTGAAGTTCATGCGCCGTCAGGCGGAAATCGGCATTGAGCTGGCAGATGCCATTGTCATGGTTGTAGATGTCCGCTCCGGCGTTACCGCCGCCGACCAGGATGTGGCCACCATGCTGCGCAAATCCGGCAAGCCCATTGCCCTGGCAGTCAACAAGTGCGACTCTATCGGTCTGGTAAACCCCGATGTCTTTGAATTCTACGGTCTGGGCATCGGTGACTTGTTTGAGACCTCCGCTGTCCACGGCCACGGCACCGGCGACCTGCTGGACTGGGTTCTGGAAAACATTCCCGAAGACAACGGTGAAGACGAGGATGACGATGTGATCAAAGTCGCCATTGTTGGCAAGCCCAACGTAGGCAAGTCCTCCCTGCTGAACCGGATCCTGGGTGAGGAGCGGGTCATTGTCTCCAACATCGCAGGCACCACCCGGGATGCCATCGACTCCTATTTTGAAAACGAAACCGGCAAGTACTGCTTCATCGATACCGCCGGTATGCGCCGGAAGTCCAAGGTGGACGATGCCATCGAAAAGTATTCCAATATGCGCTCCATCAACGCCATTGAGCGGGCCGATGTGTGCCTGATCCTCATTGATGCCAACGACGGCGTTACCGAGCAGGATACCAAGATCGCCGGTCTGGTACATGAGGCAGGCAAGGCTGCCATCATCGTGGTAAACAAGTGGGATGCTGTAGAGAACAAGGAAACCAACACCATGCGGGACATGGAAGCCGCCGTTCGGGATGGCTTAAGCTACATGACCTATGCGCCTGTGCTGTTTCTGTCTGCCCTCACCGGTTCCCGGGTGGACAAGCTGTACCAGATGATTCAGGATGTTCATGCCCAGAACACCATGCGCATCACCACCGGCGCACTGAACAGCGTGCTGGCGGATGCCACCGCAAGAGTCCAGCCTCCCACGGACAAGGGCCGCCGCCTGAAAATCTACTACATGACCCAGGCCAGCTCCAAGCCCCCCCACTTCGTTATTTTCTGCAACGATGCCCGGCTGTTCCACTTCTCCTATCAGCGGTATCTGGAAAACCAGATCCGGGAAGTCTTCGGTCTGCAGGGCACGCCTGTCCGGATCACCATCCGGCAGAAAGGTGATAAGGAGGACGACTGATGCCCATTTCTGCAATCATCGTTACCACTCTGGTCAGCTATTTCCTGGGCAATCACAATGGTGCCATCTGCGTTTCCCACATGCTTCATGATGATGTCCGGGAACATGGCAGTGGCAATGCCGGACTGACCAACTTTATCCGCAATTACGGCAACAGCCGTGCTTTGCTGGTGGTTCTCATTGACGTTCTCAAAGCCATTCTGTCCTGCTGGCTGGGCAAGTTAATGTTTGCTCCCTACGGCTATGCACTGGAAGGAAGCGTCCTGGCCGGTGTGGCTGTCATGGTGGGCCACGACTTCCCCGCCCTGCTGGGATTCCGGGGCGGCAAGGGCATTCTGTCCGGCTGGTTCATCGCCTGGATGATCGACTGGCGGGTTGGCCTGATGATCGCCGTTGTCTTCTTCGGCACCTATTTCCTGACTCACCTGGTATCTCTGGGCAGCGTTCTGGCTGCGGCAACCTTCGGTCTGGGCTTCGCCTTCTTCCATTGGGGCAATCCTTTTGTGGTTGCAGGCTGTGTTTTCATGGGTGCACTGACCATTTTCCAGCACCGTGCCAACATCAGCCGTCTGATCCGGGGCAAGGAGAGCAAGGTGGACCTGTTCAAACTGGGGAACAAGAAATGAGAGCGGCAGTCATTGGAAGCGGTGCCTGGGGCACCGCCCTGGCCATCAGCCTGTGCAGAAACGGTCATGATGTGACCCTGTGGGTACACCGTGCCGACCGGGTTCCGCAAATGGAAACCACCCGACGCAATCCCCGTCTCCCCGGCGCGGCTCTGCCGGACGGTATGAAAATCACCAGCGATCCCGCCTGCGCTGCCGGCTGTGATCTGGTGGTGGTGGCATCTCCCTCCTTCCCTATCCGCAGCGTCTGCACGCAGGTGGCCCCCTTCCTTCGGGAGGATACCGTGGTGGTATCCGTTACCAAGGGTCTGGAAGCGGGAACCCATCTGCGTATGAGCCAGGTAGTGGCACAGGAAACCGGAAAGGAAGTTGTGGTTCTCACCGGCCCCAGCCATGCGGAGGAAGTGGCACTGAATCTGCCCACCGGACTGCTGGCAGCCTGCGAAAACCGTCAGAAAGCGGAATTCGTTCAGGATGCTTTCATGTCCGATGCCCTTCGGGTGTACATCAGTCCGGATCCCGTGGGTGCGGAGCTGGGCGGTGCTCTGAAAAACGTCATTGCCCTCTGTGCCGGTATCACCGACGGTTTGGGCTGCGGCGACAATACCAAGGCCATGCTGATGACCCGGGGCCTGACGGAAACCGCCCGGCTGGGTGTAGCTCTGGGTGCCCAGAAGGAAACCTTTGCCGGCCTTGCCGGTGTGGGCGACCTCATTGTTACCTGTACCTCCATGCATTCCCGGAACCGCCGGGCCGGTATCCTCATCGGTCAGGGAAAAGATGTCCGGTCTGCCATGGAGGAGGTCGGAGCCGTGGTGGAAGGATACTATGCCACAAAGTCCGCCTGGGAGCTGGGTCAAAAAATGGGCATCGACATGCCCATCACAGAAGCCGCCTATAAGGTGCTCTACGAAGGCGCAGATGTTCGGGAAACCTTCCCGGAACTGATGGCCCGGCGAAAAAAAGCAGAAATCGAAGATGCCGGCTGGCTTTAAGTCACCAGGACGGACAGCCATTGCCCACGCAATGCAGTAAGTACCGGCATTACCCTGCACCGCCCGGTATCGTTCCTTTTCCGAAAATATAGCAAACCGGACATTCCCAATTTACGGGGAATGTCCGGTTTTTATACTGTTTTCAAATTGAACCATTTAAGTTCAATTTGAAAGACACCGCCTATCGGCGCTGTCGATTTTATGATTTTCGGATTAGAAAATCATAAAATCCCGTCTCATTATGATCTTCATATCAAAAACTTCAACCCTTCGGCTTAAAGTTGTTAATTGAATATCAGTATTATTTGCTATATTATCTGGGGAAGCTGCACCAGTACAGCACTGCACCTCCGGCACACAGAACCGCACCCAGAAACATAGCCCCATCCAGCCGCTGCTCTGCAAGCCTTCCGTAAACCAGATTCAGGAAAATCCCCAGGCTCTCCATGACCACCGCATTCATGCTCAGGGCCGTGGCCCGGTTCCTGCCGGTAATTCTCTGATTCTGCAGTTCCATATGCAGCGGCTGCATCAGGCTGAAACACAGCCGCAGCAGGATCATCGCCAGCACGGAGATTCCAGCCAGAGGGAACAGTCCCAGCAGCAGGCAGCTCACCGCCGCTGCCGCAAACAATCCCACACCCATAGTTTTGGGGCCGGTTTTGGCGCACAGCGCTGCAGAAAAACCGCCTGCCAGGGCCACCAGGTTGGTAAGCACATAGGCCAGAGAAATGCCACGGTTGCCCATGCCTGCCCTGACATACTGCAGCTGGCTCAAAAACACCGTAATGGTCTGATGGCTTTCATTCAGAAGCCCCACCGCCAGCAGAAGCAGCAAAATCTTCGGGTTTTCCAGCTGAGTCTTCAGCACTGCCAGCATATTTTTTGATGTTTCCCGGTCTGCTTCCGCCGGTGCCGGAGAAACCTCCTCCAGGCCCAGGCTCAGAAGCGCCGCTGCGCCGTAGGAAACCACTGTCCAAAATGCAGCCAGACGGTAGTTTTCTCCGATCCACAGAGCATAGATACCTGCCGCTCCGAGAATCCCCAGCTGTCCCAGATTTTCATAAATGCTGAAGACCCGGTGGCTGTTTTTCTCACCGCAGGACAGATAGAGCATGGTGCTGTCCACCCCGGACAGTCCCGCACAGACAACGCTCAGCAGTATCCGTTCCAGCAGAAATCCAGAAAAGCCCTCTGCCCGCCAAAATACAATCTTCGATGCGAAAAACAGGAAGCAGCATACCAGCATGGTCTTCCGGTAACCGATCCGGTCTGCTGCCCATCCCCAGGGGATCTCCAGACAGAGCGTCAGCCACAGGCTGATACTTTCGATCAGAGTAATCTGAAAAATGCCAAGCCCTGCTGCCTGGCGGTACAGTGTAGCCACAGGCGCATAGAACACCATCCCCTGAAGCAGGGCAATGCCCCAGAGAAGGATAATATTTCGCTTAAACATGAATACCTTCCTCATTTCAAAATCAGCATCACAAAGCACCAACGGAAATGCTTCCGCTGGCAGAAAAGAATGCTGATTTTTAAATCGGACGATACTGCATAACAAACGCTCCTGTGTTTTTTCTTCATGATATCACGCCGCAAACAGCCTGTCAATGCATCCTATTCAGAGCAAATGACATGGAACGAATCGAGCTGTACCCAAGAGGAGTAACGACAACCTCACAACTTCGTCACGAATTGTCAGCGGCGACGCGCCGCAAATAAAAACGCCGCTGAAATTCAGCGGCGTAATTATATGCAGGGATATCAGATAGCGCGCTCAACCTTGTTGGAGCGGAGGCATCTGGTACATGCGTAAACATGGCAGGGAGTTCCGTTAACGACAGCCTTAACGCGCTTGACGTTGGGCTTCCATGCACGATTGGAACGTCTGTGGGAGTGAGAGACCTTAATGCCGAAGGTCACACCCTTACCACAAAAATCACACTTAGCCATTTCATTGCACCTCCCATCTTAACTCAGTAAACTACGCCCTTTCACAGGCGCTTAGATATGATAACAAACTTTCCGGAAAAATGCAAGCACTTTTTTCAAATTTTTTTGTTTTTTTCAAAATATGTTGATATTCTTTTCCGGGGCGGGTATAATAGGCGAAAATGCTATGCAATACGAGGTTGCGCCATGATCGATACATACTCTGTCCCCCTGAAAAAGCTGGTTGAGGACTTCAAACTGGAAATTGCCCATTCTTCCACGGACTTTGAATCCATTCGCATCACTGTGGAAGACGTGGCCCGTCCCGGATTGCAGCTGGCCGGCTTTTTCGACCATTATGAGCCTATGCGTCTGCAGGTCATGGGCAATGTGGAGATGAGCTATACCGGAAAGCTGTCCTCTGCCAACCGCAGCGCCATCTTTGACCGCCTGTTTTCCTATAAGTTCCCCGCCCTGCTGATCGCCAGGGGCATCCGGCCCCATCCGGAAATGCTGACCATGGCAAAAAAGCACAACATCACCATTCTTTTAAGCCCCCTGCCCACCAGCACCATCATCTCCTCCATCATTACCTATCTGAAGGATGTTCTGGCACCCCGTGTCACCCGCCACGGCGTTCTGGTTGAGGTTTACGGTGAAGGCATCCTGCTGACCGGAGACAGCGGCATCGGCAAATCCGAAGCCGCCATCGAGCTGCTGAAGCGGGGCCACCGGCTCATTGCCGACGACGCTGTAGAGATCCATAAAGTTTCCTCCTCTTCCCTGGTGGGTACCGCTCCCGCCCTGATCCGTAACTACATTGAGCTGCGCGGCATTGGCATCATCAATGTGGCAAAGCTTTACGGTATGGGCGCGGTCAAGCTGGACAATCAAATCGACCTGGTGGTAAACATCGTTCACTGGAACACCCAGGAAGCCTATGACCGGCTGGGACTGGAGGATCAGTTCACCGAAATTCTGGGTGTCCAGATCCCCATGTATACCATCCCCATCACCCCGGGCCGTAACCTGGCCGTCATTCTGGAAGTTGCCGCTATGAACAACCGCCAGAAGAAGATGGGCTACAATGCCGCTCTGGAATTCACGGAGCAGATCAACAAGCATTTCGACGAGAATATGAAATAACGGCCGTGCTGTCATTGCGAGGAGCAACGCGACGTGGCAATCCCCTCCAACATTTCTGACCTCTGATGGAGATTCCCACACCAGTCTGCGGACTGGTTCGCAATGACCTTGTTTTCGATGCATTCGGAGGTTTTATGAAAGAATTTACCATTGGTCCCAACGACGCAGGCCAGCGGCTGGACCGATTTCTTGCCAAGGCGGTTCCCCTGCTGCCCGCCTCTCTGGCCCAGAAATATATCCGCCTGAAGCGGATCAAATGCAATGGCAAACGCATCGACCGGGACACCCGGCTGAATGCGGGAGATGTGCTGCAGCTTTATATCAACGACGAATTTTTTGACAAACCCCGTGAGGACAATGCCTATCTGACGGTAGCAAATCCCAAGCTGAACATCGTCTATGAAGATGAACACATTCTGCTGGTGGACAAACGTCCAGGTCTCGCGGTCCATCCCCACGACGGCGCAGAATACGGCAGAACCCTCATTGACCACATCCAGTCCTATCTGTACCAAAAAAGAGAATGGCGGCCTCGGGAGGAAAATGCCTTTACGCCTGCCCTCTGCAACCGGATCGACCGGAACACCGGCGGCATCGTTATCGCCGCCAAAACCGCAGAGGCCCTCCGGGTCATGAATCAGAAAATCAAGGACCGGGAGCTGGACAAACGTTACTTAGCCATTGTGGAGGGCACGCCCAAGCCCAAGGACGGCAGTCTGAAGGGTTATCTCTTCAAGGATGCCAAGAAAAACCGGGTATTTGTCACCGACACCCCCCAGGCAGGCAGCAAGTCCTGCCAGACCAACTATAAGACCCTGGTTTCCCGAAACGGTCTTTCCCTGGTAGAATGTGAGCTGATCACCGGACGGACCCACCAGATCCGTGCCCAGTTTGCCCATTCAGGTCATCCTCTTCTGGGTGACGGCAAATACGGCAAGCTGGACAAGCGGTTTGACCGGAATTACCAGGCACTGTATTCTTACAAGCTGACCTTCACCTTCTCCACAGAAGCCGGTTCTCTGGAACATCTGAACGGCAAGAGTTTTCAGGTGGACAAGGTGGATTTCGTAGAGGAATATTTCCCCGGCACCAAAATTTAACCAACACGCGGGAGGGGCAGTGCCCCTCCCCTACCGTATTTTGCGAGGTAATTTTATGACTTTGTTCGTTACCAGTTCCCCCTTTCTTGACGGAGTGGCCCCGGCAACCTTAAGCAACGCCAACGGCTTTCTCGACCGGATCCGGGGATGTCTTCCCGCCAATCCCAACGTGGTCTTCGTGGCTTCCGATCCCAAAGATCATGCAGGCACCTGCCAGTTTGCCGCCATCACCACCGCCGCTTTTGCGGAAGCCGGCATCGCCTTCAGCGGTTATCAGGTTCTGGACGGCACCTCTGTTCACCGGGCCTACGGCATGATCGCTCACTGCGATTTCGTGGTGCTCTGCGGCGGCCACGTGCCCACCCAGAATGCCTTCTTCCGAAAAATCCGGCTGCGGCACATCCTTCACAATTTCCAGGGCACCGTTATGGGTATCAGCGCAGGCAGTATGAATATGGCAGGTACTGTCTACATGCAGCCTGAGGAACCGGGGGAATCCGTTCCGGAATTTCGCCGGTTTGCTCCCGGCCTGGGTCTGACGCCTGTCAGCATTCTTCCCCACTACCAGAAGGTTAAGGATGCTTATCTGGACGGCAGGCGGCTGTATGAGGATGTTACCTACCCCGACAGCATGGGGCATGAATTTTTCGCAGTGCCGGACAACAGCTACTTCTTCCAGGACGAAGACGGTCTGCTGCTCTGCGGCAAGGCCTACCGGCTGAGAGACGGCATTATGGAACAGCTCACCGGAGACGACGATGTGCTGGATACGGTACTGCTGGACTAAAAGTGTCACAAAACTCTCCATAATCATGCAGGGGCGAGCATTGCTCGCCCCAATAATTCTGTAAATCAGTCTTTTTTGTCTACCGTCAGGAAGAATACCACTGTACCTGCTGCTGCCATGGCCACACCTGCCATCAGCAGGGTCCGGATGCCGAAGGCGGACAGCAGCTGGCCGCCGGTAAAATTACCCGCCGCGCAGCCCATAGTATAGGAGGCAGTGATAAACGCCTGCCCCTTTACCATGTCCGCAGGACGGATTTTGTTGTTGGCGTAGTACATCTCCGTCGGAGACAGGAGAGTATAGGAGGTAGCCTGCAGCAGCTGTATGATGTAAATGGTCGTGACACTGGATGCCGCCAGGAACAGCAGGGATTTCAGTACAAAGCTGATACCTGCAATTTTCAGCAGCCAGTTGTCGGAGATTTTGCTCCGGATTTTGTCAAAGTACACCAGGACCACCGCTTCAATGGCTGTGGCAATAAACAGGGCTACGCCTACCGTTCCGCTGTCGCCTCCCAGGGGGGTGACGATCTCAATCAGGTAGTTCTCCGTCATGGCATGGAACATGCCCAGCAGCATCACACCCAGCAGGGAGACGCAGTACCACCTGTACCGGCGGAAAAACACGGGAATGGAGCAGCAGTCGGTTGCCTTTTTCTCTCCGCTGACGGTGGTCACCAGGCTGGGATAGGATACTGCCATGGCGGTATTCACTGCCAGCAGTCCCAGAGAAATCCAGATCATCCAGTCCGCTCCAAGCGCGGCCATCACCTTGCCGATCCCCAGTGCCGCAAAGGCATAGGCCAGAGATCCCAGGCCACGGCTGAGACCATAGTTGATGCTGTAGCCGCCCATGGTATAGGACACATTCAGGGCGTTCATCAGGGGGTTCATGGTATCAAAGGAGAAGACGCCCAGCAGATACAGCAGTCCGAACGCCATTGGCCTCAGATGCAGCAGCTGGACGGCCGCAAAGCAGGCAGCGCAAAGCAGAGTCAATCCTGTCGTCAGCCATTTCAGCGCATTGCCGCCGGTGCGGTCTGCCAGATGCGCCAGAATCGGCTGAAAGGTGCAGGACAGCAGGTTGCCGGATGCCAGCAGCATACCCACCGTAGCGGCAGGAAAGCCCTTCTGCAGCAGAAATGCGGTGGCAAAACTCACAACACCTGCAGCAGTGGCCCAGTAGGCCATCTGATGGAAGGTATAATGGAACGTCAGTGATTTTTTCATAAGCATACCAGCCTTTCGGCATCAGTTTACCACAGCTGGAATCCATACGCAACAAAAAGCACCCTATTTCTTCCAAAATAGGGTGCTTTTTCTTGTATGTTACAGCAGCTGCATCAGTGCGTCAGCATACTCCGCTGCGGTAGCTGCACTGCCGTCGGACTTGACTTCCACGGTGCACTCATCCAGGGCCTTCTCCAGTTTCTCAGCAGCCTCTGCACGGCAGATGTGCCGCAGCAGCATGGCGGCAGCCTTGATGATGGAAGCAGGGTTGGCATACTCGCCCATACCGCGCTCGATCATGCGGGGTGCGGAGCCGTGAATGGCTTCAAACATGGCGTACTTGTCGCCGATGTTGGAGCTGCCTGCGGTACCCACGCCGCCCTGAATCTGGGCAGCCTCGTCGGTGATGATGTCGCCGTAGAGGTTAGGCAGCAGGACAACCTGGAACTTCTCCCGGAGCGGCTCCTTCAGCAGGTTGGCGGTCATAATGTCGATGTAGTAATCTTCCACTTCGATCTCGGGATAATCCTTGGCAACCTCATGGGCGATGGCTGTGAACTTGCCGTCGGTCTTCTTCATGATGTTGGCCTTGGTAACGATGGAAACATGCTTCTTGCCGTTGTTGCGGGCATAATCAAAGGCTGCCCGGGCAATGCGGCGGGTACCCTTGTCGGTGGTGATCTTAAAGTCCACAGCCATGCCGGGCAGTTCAATGCCCCGGCTGCCCAGGACGTACTCACCCTCGGTATTCTCCCGGAAGAACATCCAGTCGATGTTCTTTTCGGGGATGGAGACGGGACGGCAGTTGGCATAAAGGTCCAGTTCCCGGCGCATGGTCACGTTAGCAGACTCCATGGTACCGCCGTGGGGCGTGGTGGTGGGACCCTTCAGCAGCACATCGCACTTCTTGATCTGGGCCAGAATATCATCGGGAATGGCCTTTCCGCACTTTTCCCGGTTTTCAATGGTCAGGCCCTCGATGTACTGCAGCTTGATGCTGCCTGCTGCGATTTCATCGGACAGCAGCTTCTCCAGCACCCGGGATGCCTGCTTGGTAATGATGGGGCCGATACCGTCGCCGTCGATGATGCCAATGATGACTTGCTCTTTCGTGGTAAAATCAGTTTTTTCGTCCTTCATGCCTGCAATACGGTCCATCTGCTCTTCCAGCAGCTTCATAAAGGCGCCGCAGGCCTTGGTTACTTCAAACATTTACAGTCCACCCTCCTTGGTGTAGTTCAGCAGGCCGCCGGCCAGCAGAATGGCTCTCTGACGCTCCGTCAGATTGCAGACAACGTCGAATGCAAAACCGTTTTCATCGGTAACGGTCAGCTTGCCTTCTTCCATGCCCTTGACAATATTGGAAATGGTCAGGGATGCATCCTGGTTCAGCTGATCGTAGTCCTCAGGATTTGCGAAGGCCACAGGCAGGATGCCCGCATTGATCAGGTTTGCCACGTGGATTCTGGCGAAGGACTTAGCGATGACGCAGCGGACACCTAAGTACATGGGAACCAGCGCAGCATGCTCTCTGGAAGAACCCTGGCCGTAGTTGCTGCCACCCACGATGATTCCGTCACCGGCCGCCTTGGCGCGCTCGGCAAAGGTGGGATCGCAGACCTCGAAGCAGAACTTGCTGAGGAAGGGAATGTTGGAGCGGTAAGGCAGGATCTTGGCACCGGCAGGCATGATGTGGTCGGTGGTGATGTTGTCGCCAACCTTCAGCACCAGCTGTGCAGTCAACTCGTCGGAGAAGGCCTTGGACTTGGGGAACTCCTTGATGTTGGGGCCGCGGAGGACGACCGCCTTGTCAGCCTCTTCCACGGGAACGGGAGGCAGAACGGCGGAGTCGTTCACCAGGAAGCTGTCGGGCATGGTGACCTCCAGAGGCTCGGTGAAGGTGGTGGGATCGGTGATATAGCCGGTAAGGGCGGCTGCCACGGCAGTCTCGGGAGAGACCAGATAAACCTGACCGTCCTTGGTTCCGGAACGGCCCAGGAAGTTGCGGTTGAAGGTTCTTAAGCTGACACCGCCGGAATTGGGGCTGAAGCCCATGCCGATGCAGGGGCCGCAGGCACATTCCAGGACACGGGCACCGGAGGCCAGAATGTCAGCCAGAGCACCGCAGTTGCTGAGCATGGTCAGAACCTGCCGGGAACCGGGAGAAACAGACAGAGACACGGAAGGATGGATGGTCTTGCCCTTCAGCATGGCAGCAACCTTCAGCATGTCGTACAGAGAAGAGTTGGTGCAGGAGCCGATACAGACCTGGTCAACCTTCACGTCCTTCAGGCTTGCCACCTCCACCACATTATCGGGGCTGTGGGGGCAGGCGATCATGGGCTGAAGCCGCGACAGGTCGATGTCGATGACCCGGTCATATTCTGCATCGGGATCAGAAGCCAGAGGAATATAATCGGCTTCTCTGCCCTGAGCCTTTAGGAATTCCCGGGTGATCTCATCGGAGGGGAAGATGGAGGTGGTGGCACCCAATTCGGTGCCCATGTTGGTGATGGTGCCGCGTTCAGGAACAGACAGGGTTGCCACACCGGGGCCGCCCCATTCCACAATGGCGCCTACACCACCCTTAACGGACAAAATCCGCAGCAGTTCCAGGGACACGTCCTTGGCCGTGACATAGGGTCTGAGCTTACCGGTCAGGTTCACCTTGAACATCTTGGGCATGGTGATGTAGTAAGCGCCGCCGCCCATGGCCACAGCCACGTCCAGACCGCCTGCACCGAAGGCCAGCATGCCGATACCGCCGCCGGTGGGGGTGTGGCTGTCAGAGCCGATGAGGGTCTTGCCCGGCTTTCCAAATCGCTCCAAGTGGACCTGATGGCAGATACCGTTGCCGGGACGGGAAAAATATACGCCGTGTTTTGCCGCAACGGTCTGTAAGTAACGGTGGTCATCGGCATTTTCAAAGCCGGACTGGAGGGTGTTGTGGTCTACATAGGCAACGCTCAACTCTGTTTTTACCCGGGGGATACCCATGGTTTCAAATTCCAGATATGCCATCGTACCGGTGGCATCCTGGGTCAGTGTCTGATCGATTCTCAAAGAGATCTCACTGCCGGGTGTCATATCGCCGGATACCAAATGGGCAGCGATGATCTTTTGCGCAATGGTCTTACCCATTTTGTTCCACCCTCTCCATCATACTTGTTTTTGCTCTTGTGATATGCTTGGCAGTCAGTTCCGCTGCCAGATCTGCATCTCCTGCGGCGATGGCTTCATAGATCGCCCAGTGCTCCTCCACCGATTGGGGCTGGCGGCTTTGGTTCTCCACAGAGATCTTCCGGTACTGCCGGGTTTTCCGCTGCAGCGGGCCCAATGTATCGGCAATCACACTGCGACCGCAAAGGCGGCAAATGGCATCGTGGAAGTCTTCATCTTCCTTGCGCATATATTCTGCGTCGTGCTTATTGGCATAGAACTCCTGGAGTTCCAAAATGTGCTTTAATTCAAAAAGGGCTTCCGGTGTGCAGTTGTTGGTGGCGTGGTATGACGCCAGCGCCTCCACCCGAATACGGATATCCATAATATCCATTACATCTTCATAGGAGATACCTCTGACCACAGAGCCTTTTCCGGTGTCCTCGATAAGCCGTTCCTGCTCCAGCCGGCGCAAAGCCTCCCGGATGGGTGTGCGGCTGACGCCCAACTGCTCTGCCAGTTTCAGTTCCGTCAGCACCTCACCCCGGGGGTAGATACCGACCACAATATCATTTTCCAGTTTGGCAAACACCTGATCTGCCAAAGATTCTGAACGAAACGCCATTTTTCTTCCTCCTTATCGAATCGGGAATCTGCCGGGGGCAAGGCGCTCCAGCATACATTCCAATTCCCGGTTGGACAGCATCGTCTGTCTGCCGTCCTCGTATTCTTTGTCCACCCATTCTTTCATCGTAACCACCAGCGGATCCCGCTTGTTGACCGCCTCATCGCCGGTAAGACCGTAACTGCTGTTGATCCAATAGGCAATGCCTGCCAGACCGGAGGCTTTGCCGATCTGCACCGTGGGAGGACGCTTCAAAAACTTTTCCGTATCAAAAATGTTGTAGATCTCCTGATCTTTCATCAGACCGTCGGCGTGGATACCCGCCCGGGTGACATTGAAGTTTCTGCCTGCAAAGGGGGTCATATCCGGAATGTCGTAGCCCATATCCTTCTGGAAATACTCCGCAATTTCCGTAATGACCGTGGGGTCCATACCGTCCATAGAGCCGCGCAAAGAGGCGTACTCAAAGACCATTGCTTCCAGAGGAATATTGCCGGTGCGCTCGCCGATGCCCAGCAGTGAACAGTTAACGGCGCAAGCGCCGTACAGCCACGCAGTGGAGGCGTTGGCAACGGCTTTATAGAAATCATTGTGACCGTGCCATTCCAGCATTTCGCTGGGAACATCGGAATAGTGCTGCAGACCGTAGATAATACCCGCCACGCTTCGGGGCAATGCCGCCTCGGTGTAGGGTACGCCGTAGCCCATGGTATCGCAGGCGCGGATCTTCACGGGAATGCCCGCCTCCTGGGAAAGTTTCTGCAGTTCATTGACAAAAGGCACCACAAAGCCGTAGAAATCTGCCCGGGTAATATCCTCCAGGTGACACCGGGGCATAATGCCGGCGGCAAAGGCGTCTTTCACCGTTGCCAGATAGAAATCCAATGCCTGCTGGCGGGTCTTGCCCATTTTTTTGAAAATGTGATAGTCGGAGCAACTGACCAAAATACCCGTTTCCCGGATACCCATATCTTTGACCAGTTTAAAGTCTTCCTTGCTGGCCCGGATCCAGGTGGTGATCTCCGGGAATTTTAAGTCCAGCGCCATACATCTTTCAATGGCTTCCCGGTCTTTCTTGCTGTAAATGAAAAATTCCGTCTGCCGGATGATGCCGTAAGGACCGCCTAACTTATTGAGCAATTTGTAGATATTCACGATCTGATCTGCGGTATATGGCTCAACAGATTGCTGACCGTCACGCAAGGAGGTATCGGTGATCCATATCTCCTCGGGCATATTCATAGGCACACGGCGGTGGTTAAAGGAAACCTTGGGGATCTCCCCCACCGGATACACATCCCGGATCAAATTGGGATCGGCTACATCCTGGAGAGAATACCGATAGGATTTCTGCTCCAGCAAATTGGTTTTATTGGAAAGTTCCAGCATGTTTGTTCTCCTTCCTTTTTGCATTGTTGCACTATTGTATACAATTATACTTGTTTTATAGATTTTGTCAACAAAAAGTCTCCCACGGAACGCACATTCGTCCATCCGTGGGAGATATTGGCTTTTACACCGGGATTTTTACAGCACTTTGCACAGTGTTATAGGTACTATACCACCTGCACCCGGTATGCTTTCAGCCAGTAATTGATCTGGAGCATATAGGCAATGGTTTGGGGAACACGCATCAGTTGACCGTACCAGGGCCACTGGTACTCTGCTGTCAAAAGTCCCTCCAGGGCTTTTTTATTGACCAACTGGAAGATGGGCGCGTCTTTCTCTGTCAGCACCTGCCGGAGCATTTCACTGACCAGTTCCAAATAATGAGGGTCATACGTTTTGGGATAGGGACTTTTCTTTCTTTCCAGGACTTCCGGTGGCAGGCAGCCTGCCATTGCGTAACGCAAAAGCCCCTTTTCCCTGCCCTGATAGTCTTTATATCCCCAGGGAACGCCGTAAAGATATTCCGCAATACGGTAATCACAAAATGGCACTCTGACCTCTAAACCGTGGTACATACTCATCCTGTCTTTCCGGTCTAAAAGTGTCTGCATAAACCAGTTTTGATTTAAGTTCACCATTTCTTTCATACGCCGTTCCTGGGGGGATGTACCGGGGAGAATATCGCTTTCCTCAACTGTTTCTTGATAGCGGCTGTTTACAAAGTCCTCCGGGTCGATCTTTCCGGCAAAATACGGTGACAAAAACGATGCCCGGTAGGCTGTGTTCTGCGCCCAGGGGAAACCTGCCCGCGCCCGGATCTCCGGGTCCCGATACCAGGGATAACCGCCGAATATCTCATCGGCGCACTCTCCGGACAGCGCAACTTTTACTTGCTTGCGGATATCGCCGCAGAAAACCAGCAGAGAAAAATCCACATCTGCCATACCCGGCAGATCTCTTGCTATGGTCGCCTGCTCCAACGCGCCGGTCAGATCTTCCGGTGTCAGCACCGTCCAATAAGGTCTTGTGTTCAAGGCTTGTTGCATAATTTGGATATAGGCCGTATCCGCGGCCGGCTGGAATTTTTCCGGCTTGAAATACCGGTCGTTATTGGCATAGTCCAGAGAGAATGTGGATAGCCGCTCTCCCCGCTCTGCTCTTTTTGCCGCGCAGACCGCTGTGATCAGGCTGGAATCCAGGCCTCCGGACAAAAATGTCCCCAATGGCACATCGGAGACCATCTGTCTGCGAATGGCATCGGTAACCAGAAAACGCACCTGCTCTGCGGTTTGATCAAAGTTCTCCCTGTGTTCCCGGTCCCGGAGTTTCCAATACTGCCGCCATATCCATTTTCCATCTTCAAAACAGCCGCAACACCCGGGGCGCAGTTCCTCTATCCCACGAAAAACGCCGCTGCCCGGTGTGCGTCCCGGTCCCAGCAGCAGTATCTCCCCTGCGCCATTTTCATCCAGTTGGGCTTCTACCTTGGGATAGGCAAGGATCGTCTTGAGTTCCGAAGCAAACAGCAAGCCACCCCGGTGGCGTTTATAAAACAGCGGCTTGACACCCATTCTGTCCCTTGCCAAAAACAGCCGCTTTTTCTGCTGTTCCCATACGGCAAAGGCAAATATACCATTAAACCGGTGCAGGCACTCTTCCCCCCACCGGGCATAAGCGTGAAGTACCACCTCCGTATCCGAGTGGCCTTCAAAGGTATGTCCCAAAGCGCAAAGTTCCCGGCGGATCTCCTCCGTATTATAAAGTTCGCCGTTATAAACCAGTGTGTATGTCTCCTGCCGCCATTTTAATATCATCGGCTGATGTCCACCTGCCGGGTCAATGACCGCAAGGCGGGTATGGAGCAGGCAACCGTCGGGTATGAAATGAAAATCGGAAGCATCCGGACCTCTTTTCGCCATTGTGGTGAGCATTTTCTTTACAATGCCCTCTTCCGCAGGAAGTCCGATCATTCCGGCTATGGCGCACATAATCACCATCTCCTTTCCTACCTATATTCTATGCGCCATCTGGTTTTCGGTGCATAGAAAAAAACGGTGTGGGCATAGTGTAAATGGTGATGAAAAATGAAAAGCAACAAAGACTTACTCTTCAGTGTGCTAAAGACTGCCCAAATGGGTCAAACCGGCATCCGCAGTGTGATGGACAAAGCGGTTCGCACAGAACTGAAAGGCGTTTTGCGCTCACAACTTTCCGAATATGACGCCATTGAGCGGGAGGCTTACGCCATTGCCGCCTCCCGGGGCTGGGATCCGGAAACACTGGATCCTACGGCAAAACGGATGGCGGCGGTTATGTCCAAAGTACGCCTGCAAGGTCGTGACCGGGACTCCAAAATCGCGGCAATGATGATCAATGGCAACACGAGAGGGATGATCAAATCCCTGAAAAACTTACACCGCTATCCGGGGTCCGACAACCGTGTCTGCACACTGGGGCAGCGGCTTTTGGATTGCGAGCGGGCAAATATCATTCAAATGCAGGGATTTCTGTGATCTCTGCACCGCAGGTCACAAAATACAGATCTTGATGATTTGCTTTTTGTGGCCTGCGCACGTTTTACCGGATACCGGCATAGCATAATAAGAAATCTGAAAGGAGGAGATCTGTCTGGCTTCAACAGGCTACATACAGGTTCGCGCTTATGCAAGTTACGCAAGGATCCCGCTGAAAGATGTGGCGGTGACCGTCACCGATGCCTCCGGAGCGGCCATCGCTATGCGTCTTACCAACCGCAGTGGAACGCTGGATTCCCCTATTTCCATTCGCGTACCGGATCTTTCCGCGGGGCAGACCCCTAACACCGGTATCATCCCCTTTGCCACGGTGAATCTTTACGCCAGAAAAGAGGATTTTGAGGAGATCATTATTGAAAATCTGCAGGTTTTCCCGGACACAGTGACCGACCAGAATTTGGAGATGATACCTCTGTCGGAACTTCCCCAGTATTGGAACCAGGCGGAAATATTTGATACCCCGCCGCAAAACTTGTAAGGAGGGGTCAAAATGCCACCGGTCGTTCCTTATGTACCCCAGAATATCACCGTCCACTTGGGTCCCCCCTCCTCTAACGCCGCCAATGTGACCGTTCCCTTCGTGGACTATGTGAAAAATGTCGCTTCCAGCGAGATCTATCCCACCTGGGATGAAAGCGCCCTGCGGGCAAACATTCTTGCCATCGTATCCTTCGCCCTGAACCGGGTGTATACGGAGTTTTACCGCAGTCGGGGCTATGATTTTGATATCACCAATTCCACCGCCTATGACCAGTATTTTGTAAACGGCAGAAGTTATTTTGAGAATGTTTCCCGGCTGGTTGACGAACTGTTTAACGACTATTTGCGCCGTCCGGGATTTGTGGAACCTCTGGCTGCCAAATTCTGCAACGGCACCACGGTCACCTGCGAAGGGTTAAGTCAGTGGGGCAGCCAGAATCTTGCCCAGCAGGGGTATAATTCCGATCAGATCATCCGCAGTTATTACGGGGATGTGGAAACGGTGGTCAATGCGCCGGTGCGGGGCATCACCTCTTCCTATCCCGGTACACCCCTGCGCCGGGGCAGTACCGGACCGAATGTGGTAGTATTGCAGGTTGCATTAAACCGCATCGCCCAAAGTTATCCTGCCATTCCCAAGATCCCCGCTGCAGATGGGATCTTCGGTCCCCGGACGGAAGCCACTGTACGGAAATTTCAGGAAGTGTTCGGTCTTAGTGTGGACGGCATTGTAGGCAGGGCCACCTGGTATGCCATTGTGCGGCTTTATACCGCTGTGACCCGGCTTTCTGAACTGCGCAGCCAGGGGCAGCGATTCTACAATATTGAGTGGGCGCCCCCGGGCGGATTGCAGGTCGGTGACACGGGAGAAAAAGTACGGCATTTGCAGTATATGCTTTCGGTACTCTCCGCTTACATTTCCACCATACCGCCGCTGACCATTGACGGCATTTACGGCAGCGCTACCCGTGCGGCAGTATTGGCAGCCCAGCGAAGGTTTGGCCTGCCGGAGACCGGCACTGTGGGTCAGCAGACCTGGGATAAGATATACGATCAGTTTTCCGGTATTGAAAACGCCGTCTTTCGCAGTGGTGAGACCTTCCCCGGCGCCACAAACGGGCGCAATATCAACTATGCAAGAACATCCACAATGACCCAATTCCCGGGCAGAGATTTGAGCATTGGCTCTCAGGACGCGGTTTCTCAGGAGGTGGTAAGATGAGACCCCCGGAATCTTTTGTTGGGCAGCCGGTGCGGAGTTTGCAGACGATGCTCCGTGTTTTGGCGGAAGATGACAGCCGCTTACCCACTGTTGTTCCCGATGGCATTTACGGACCGACCACAATGCACGCAGTATCCGCTTTTCAGAGGCAGAACGGATTGCCGGTCACCGGCATTGCAGACCAAATAACCTGGGAATTGATCGTTGCCGGGTATGAGCCGGCATTGATCCGGGTGGGCAAAGCAGAACCCATTGAGATCATTATGGACCCGGGCAAAGTGTTCCGTCTTGGGGAAAGCAGCCCTTACATTTATCTCTTGCAAAGTCTGCTGACCCAACTGTCCAACGATCATCCTGCCATCAACCGTCCCGACCACAGTGGTGTTTTGGACGAAAGCACCGCAAAAGCCCTGACTGCATTTCAGTTGCTCTCTGATCTGCCGCAAACCGGAGAACTGGATAAGATCACCTGGAAACAGTTGGTCCATCAGTTCTCTCTTAATGCCCATCATCATGAGGTGCAGCGCAGAGAAACAGAATAATACGTTTCTTAACAAAAAATTTCCAACTTTTTTTCAAAAAAGAGCCATTTGGTCACAAAATAGCCTTGATTCAATCTGAAAATAGACTATAATAGATAGAAAGAAATGGCGGGCAACGCCTGGCCGGAGGAAAATACGATGCCTATAAAAAACTGGAAGAAAGAAATACTGACGATCCCCAATCTTTTAAGTCTGTTTCGTCTGATCCTGATCCCGGTGTACATTGTAATTTATCTCAATGCGCGGAACAACACAGACTATTTCATTGCCGCCGCAATTTTGGCGGTGTCCTGTCTGACAGACTTGATCGACGGAAAGATCGCAAGACATTTTAATATGATCTCCACCCTGGGAAAGATCCTGGACCCGCTTGCTGACAAGATCACACAGTTTACACTGATCTTGTGTCTGGCATCGAACTACCCGGTACTGTGGCATTTGGTCGTTCTGTTTGTCATTAAGGAGAGTTTTCAGCTGATCGCCGGGGGTATCAATCTGCGTAAGGGCATTATGCTCAAAGGCGCGCTGATCACCGGTAAGATCTGCACAACGATTCTGTTTGTCAGTTTGATCCTGATGGTGCTGATGCCCGATCTTTCCGACACAGCGATCTTCTGGATCGTTATGGTAGATATCGTATTTATGCTCATTTCCTTTGTGGACTATGTGGTCACATACCTGCGCAAAGCATCCCGTTTCCAGGCGATCAACGACAATAACGATCAATAGTTCAAAATCCCGGAGAAAAATTCTCCGGGATTTTTTGCGTTTTAATCGTTTCAATAAATATTTCCCCGGAACCCCTTGCAAATAGTCAGAAATATAGTATATTGTACCCATAAGAAGATGGGAGGTATCATATATGGATATCATCATTGAAAATAAGTATACAAAACTGATCATCGGCGATAACTGCGTCGCCAAAAGTCTTGTTTACAAGGCTACCGGGGAAGAACTCCTTGTTCCCGAGGAGGAAATTGCCCTTTTCAGTGTTTCCCAGGCTCGTCCCCACAATAACGAAGTTAAACTTGCCCATATGAATAAATACACCACCTATCAGGCAGACCGCATCCGTCAGGAAGATGGCAAACTGATCGTTGGCTTTGCAGAGATCCCTTACGAAGCTGTAGTAAGTTTCCGGGTCGCGGATCCCTACATAACCTTCACCCTGGAGCATTTCTTTGTGGGCGAAGAGGACTACAATGATGTATATCCCAGTTCCTCTCCTGCTGTTGCATTTCGTCTGCTGCAACTTCCCTTGAAGCACAGAGAGAAGTTTGGCGAATGGCTGAATATCGTCAGTGACGAGGAAGTGAGCGCCTGCGTCATCGCCCCCATGTTGGAAACTTTGGTGGATTCCGAAAAGCGGGCAAAATGCCGCATTCTTTACGCCGAGGCAAAAAAAGAGATCAAACTTTATGGTACTACCGCCGCTTTAATGGTTTGCCCCAGTAAAGATTTTCTCGACTGTATGGATGTCTTTGAGCAGGACTTTGATCTGCCCCGGGGCGTTGCCAGCCGCCGGGATGAGCGAACCTACCAGTCTATCTTTCGTGTTCCTTTCCTTACACCGGATAATGCGGACACCTTCATCGCTTGCGCCAAAGCCGGCGGTTTCCGGAATATGATGATCTACTACTATTCCATGTTCAAGGAAGAGCCCCCTTACAATTACTGCGGCGATTACGATTATTTGGACAGTTATCCCAACGGTGATGAAGATTTGAAAGATATTCTGGAAAAGGTCAAGGCAGCCGGCATCAATCCCGGTTTTCACTTCCTGCACACCTTTGCCGGTATCAAGAGCCGCTATGTGACCCCTGTGCCGGATCACCGGCTGCTACTTTCCAAGCATTTTACCCTTGCCCGTCCGATCACTGAATCCGATACCACGATTTATGTAGAGGAAAACCCCGCTGTTTGCCCTACAAATAAAAAATATCGGGTTTTGCGGTTTGGCAAGGAAATGATCGCCTATGAGCGTTTCTCCACCGAAAAGCCCTGGCGTTTTGAGGGTTGTACCCGGGGCCTGTGGGGTACCACTGCCAGTGCAAAAGAGGCCGGTCTGATCGGCGGACTTGTGGACTTTGCCACATCCAATGCCACCGCAATCATGGTGGATCAGGAATCTGACCTGCAGGATGAGATCGCCGACAAGTTGGCGCGCATTTACAATTTGGGCTTTACTTTCAACTACTTTGACGGCGCTGAAGGTACAAATCAGCCCTTTGCGTATTACGTTCCCAAAGCGCAAATGAAAATATACGACAGATTGCACCCAGCGCCGATCTTCAATGAAGGCGCAGCCAAATCCCATTTCAGTTGGCACATCATATCCGGCGGTAATGCCTTTGACTTCTTCCCCAACCCGGTATTTAAGGAAAAACTGGTAGAGTTCCCCTTCCGGGAGGCAAAACAACTGCAGGCAGACCACACCCGGGTAAACTTTGGCTGGTGGAACTACAATCCGGAAATCCAGCCGGATATGTATGAATTCGGCACAAGCCGCGCCGCCGCCTGGAACTGCCCCATTACCGTAACCGTTGCAAAAACCGAACTGCTGACCCAAAACCCCCGTACCAAGGATAATTTCGAGGTGCTGCGCCGCTGGGAAGATGTTCGGGCGAAGAAGTGGCTGACCGAGGAGCAAAAAGAAGCACTGCGAGACCCCAAGCAGGAGCATACGCTGCTGATCAACGAGCAGGGAGAATATGAACTTGTCCCCTATGAGCAGATCGAATGCGGCGATGAAAATGTCAGCGCTTTCTGGTTTGAGAGAAAGGGCAAGTCCTATGTGACCTGCTGGCACAAAACCGGCAAGAGCATTTTGAAACTGCAACTGAACGCCCCTTCCGTTTACGAAACGGACCTGGGTAAAAACGCCGTTTCCTACGCCCCCGGCGCCATCAGCCTGCCGGTAGCGGACAAGCATTATTTCAGCGCCAACATTTCCAAAGAAGAGATGTGCAAAGCCTTTGCCGAGGCTGTCTGCGCTGAATGATCCATTTATAAAAAACACGCTTCTATTTAGAAGCGTGTTTTTAAATTCGAAAAAGTTTCGCAAACAAATCCATTGTTTTGCGCTCATTTTTATGGTATGGTTCAAGCAGATGAAAAGTTTGGAGGTACAACCTATGTATACTTACTCCATAATGCATTTAATGGACGATCACTTTTCCGAGCGTTGCACCGATATTATCGATCAGTACAAACGGGGGATCAGCAGTTGTCCTATGTTCCTTTTCCATTTGACTCCGGAAGGCGATCCCGTATGGGACAAGGCGGAACGGCAGTGCAAAATTTTTGCCCGGTATCACAGTGAACTTGCAAAGCACAATGTGCCTGCCGGTATTCTGATCCAGGCTTCCCTGGGTCACGGATATGTGGCCAATCCGTCGCCGTTCCAAAACATCATTCAGATGACCGACGGTGCGATGCAGCACAGAGTTTGTCCGGAAGACCCCAGAGTACAGGCGTATTTCCGGAAGGCATTGGTACGCCTCGCATCCGAGCATCCTGCCGCCATTATGCTTGATGACGATTTTCATATGCTGATTGGTCCCGGCGAAGGCTGCGCTTGTCCGCTGCATATGGAAAAATTCAACCGGGAAAACGGCACGAATATGACGCAATCCCAATTGGCTGCCCATATCCGCGAAAAGGGCGATCACGATCCGCTGACCAAATCCTATGTGCGGTTGCAGCAGGAATCCCTTATCCATCTGGCAACGATCATGCGCGAGTCCATTGACAGCGTTGACCCCACGATTCAGGGCATTATGTGTAACTGCGGCGATGAGTGTGAGGCGATCAAATACACTGCGCCGATATTTGCCGGCAAGGGAAATCCTACCATCGTCCGCGCCCACAGCGGTATGTATGCGCCACCCACCGCAAAGGGGATGAGCGATGCTTTCCGGCGAATGGCTGTTGGATATTCCCATTTAAAAAAGAACAATATCGATATTGTTTTGGGTGAGACCGACACCATTCCAATGAACCGTTATGGCAAGTGCGCCCGGTATCTTCACGCCCACTACACCGGTTTGATCCTGGGTGGTGCACGGGGCGCCAAGCATTGGATCACCCGGTTTGGCACATACGAACCAACCAGCGGAAAGGCTTATCGTGAGATTCTTGCCAAACACACAAAATTCTATCAGGTTTTATCCGAACTTGCAGAAAATATCCGATGGGTAGGTTGCAACAGCGCATTTATAGAGCAGTTGCCCCATCCATTCTTCCGGGAAAATGTATGGAAATATCACGAAAACACCTGGGCAACCAAGTTCTTTGAACGAATTGGAGTCCCCTTCTATTTCTCCGACTCCCAACACGAGGCTGACTTTTTGGAAGCAGGGCTTGTTGAAGATATGACAGATGCGCAAATTAAAGAGACATTTCAAGGCTCTGTTTTTCTCACCGGCGAGGCTGCCCTTATCCTTTGCCGTCGTGGTTACGGTCATTTATTGGGTGTGGAGGTGACTTCCTGGGACGGACCGCACATTAACGGTGAATTACTGGGAGATGCGCTTACCTGCACCAAGCAAAAGAATGCCGTTTTACTGAAACCGGTAGCGGAAAACGTGGAAACCCTATCTTACAATTACCGCAATAACGATGGCAAAAAGGATATTCACTCTCCTGCTGTTACCTTGTATGATCGGGGAGCGGGAAAACTGTCTGTGGTATTCTGCGGCACGCCGGATGTGAACCATGTTTACACCGAGGGCTTTGCTTTCGCCAATGAATCCCGCAAAAAGCAACTGGTAGATATTCTGCTTCGCGCCAATGTTTTGCCGGTGTACTGCAAAAGCGATAACGAAATGATGCTTCGCGCCGGTTATCGGACTAACGGCAATTTGCTTTGCTGTTTAACGGTGATCAGTTATGATCCGGAAGAAAATGTTACCTTGTATTTGGATAAAGCGCCGTCTTCCATCCGGCAGTTGCTTCCCAACGGTACTTTTACGGACATTCGTTGGGAAAAGCAGGAGCAAAATACCTATGTACTGGATATAATCGCTGAACCGCTCTATCCGCTGATTTTGGACATTCAACAATGATAAAAGACCCGAATGCAGAAGCATTCAGGCCTTATCTTATTTTTCAAAATATGCTTTCACTTGTTTGTAGATCTGGCGCATACCCGCCTGATTGGGGTGACCGGATCGTTTTTCGATGTCTTTTAAGCAGATGGTTTCTACGCCGTAGTGAGCGCAGGCGTCCAACACGCCCTTTTCAATTTCCGGGCGGAACTCTGTATTGATGATCCACAGAACCCGGGTATTGGGTAACGTCTCCTTGACCCGGTGGAGCAAATAACAAAAGGCGTTCAGGGCGTTATACAGGTCCTTTTTCGACCAGTTTCCGTACTGCAGGTTTCCTACGGGAGACTGCGCCCAGTTATCATTGGTGGCGCCGAAGATGATAAAGGTATCGATTTGATTATTTGCAAAATACCCGTCCCGCGCCATATTGTCGAACCGGGTCACGAAGGAATTAAATGCCACATCGTCGCCGTTATACCCTCTGTGACAGACAGTACTGCCGGACCAACTGTTATTATAGATCAAATTAGCATCTGTATTGGAAAACAACTGATGCCACCAGGTCTGCTCCACAGCATCCACATCCGTATCCCTCTCCGGGGACAGATTGTACCAGCAGGAAAATCCATCCGGGATACAACCTAAAAATGTAGAATAACTGTCACCAAGAAGATACACATTTCCCAATTTTACCACAAGAATCACCTCGCCGCTCATTATATCACCGTCAAAAACCAAATGCAAGGCAGGAAGAACTTTCACATTTGAAAAATTTCGTAGCAAAAAGTATTCCAAAAAGCAACTTTATTTGCTATGATAACCCTATCCGAATGAAGGAGTGATTTTATGGAGACATATTATTCCCCCAATGACCCCCGCTTTGCAGCGGACAGTGATTCCCAAGCCATTCAAAACGCTGTAGATGCTGCTGTGATGGACAATGTTCGGATCGTGCGAATCCCTCGTATTTGCAAACGAACCGGTCTTGCCCAATGGCATATTGACCGTGCTATCTTGCTGCCCTCGGATATTACCGTTTATTTGGACGATTGTCATTTGATCCTTGCAGAAGGCATTTATGACAACATTTTCCGTAACGCCAATATGTACACCGACACCGTGCGGAAGCCGGAAGGTATGCAACGGGGTATTCGGATCCTTGGCACCGGCGAAGCAATTTTAGATGGTGGCAAAGGAAATGACCTGCGCGAGAGCAACTCCGAAAAAGGCGGCAAGCCCAACATCCGTTTCAATAATTTAATTTTGATGCAAAACGTCTGTGACATCGTGTTGGAGAATTTTCAGTGCCGGAATATGCGTTGGTGGGGACTGAATTTTGTAGGCTGCCGTAAGGCAAGGATTTCAAATCTGCATTTCTGGAACGGCGAGCATATCCCCAACCAGGACGGCATTGACCTGCGCATCGGCTGCTCCGAATTCATCATTGAAAATATCACCGGCCGAACCGGCGATGATGTGGTCGCCCTTACCGCGCTCCCATTGGGCGGCGACAGACAGTATTTGCCGGAAAGTTGCAAGCCGGATATTCACGACATTATGATCAGAAATGTTCAGGCCAACACCCGGCAGACAATGGTAGCGCTGCGAAATACCGATGGCGCAAAGATCTACAATGTCACCATCGAGAACATCTGCGACGTTGGCGGCGGCTATGAGCCGGGCGCGATTCTGCGGATCGGCGAAAACAACTACTACCAAAAGCGCCCCAGCATTATGGGTGAACTTTACAACATCCGGGTTCGCGGTCTTTCTTCCCGGCAGGGCGGTACACTCTTTTTGGGCGGTGCTCTGCAGAATTGCCAAATTCGGGATATCTATGCCGGCGGTACATCTATGTCCGCTGTGTCCACCTTCGCCATCACCTGCATCAGTGGTACCACCGGCAAAGCGGTGGAAGGCGGTGTCAGTATGAAAAATGTGGTCTTCGACGGCATTCACTATACAGGCACTGCGGAACACGGTGACGAGACCCGCTTCAACATACCGGGAACGCCCTTCCCCGGCTGCGCGCTGGATTTCCGCTGTCTGCGGGAAACAGACTCTTTCGAAAATGTGATTTTCCGGGATATTTTCACCGATGGCGCTCTCAAAGCAATCGTCAAAGAAGGGTTTGTATTTGACCTTTAAATTCTCAAAAGGAGCATGCACTATGAAGTTAAATCCTATTTTCCGTGATCATATGGTCTTTGCGGCAAATCTCCCGATTCGCATCTACGGCAAGGGAACCGGAAAAGCAGAAATTACTTTTGCGGATCAAAAAGCCTTTGCCGTTTCAGAGGGTGAAGACTGGTTCGTTGAACTCGATCCTATGTCCTACGGCGGTCCTTACACCTTAACGGTTGCCTTCGAAGCAGAAACCGTTGTTCTGGAAGACATCTATGTGGGCGAAGTGTACTTATTTGCCGGTCAATCCAATATGGAATGGAAACTGAAGGGAACAGTAACCCCGGAAGAGATGTTGCAGAGCAATGATAAACTGCGACTTTTCTGCGCTCCCAGAATGGGAACAGAAGCAGAAAAAGAACGATTTGATCCTGCAAGCGGTTGGGTAATTGCCGAAAAAGAAAATATTGGCGATTGGTCTGCCATCGGCTATCTTACAGGAAATGAAATTTCCAAAGCGAAAGATATTGCCGTGGGCGTGGTGTGCGCCTATCAAGGCGCATCCGTCATTGAAAGTTGGGTCCCGGCGGGTACATTCCAAAAATATGGCATTGATATCCCTATAGAGCAAAAATCGGATACCCATCGATATAGTGACGAAAGTTTCTGGTGGAACAAAGACGGCGCCCTTTATGATTTTGCCTTGAAATGGGTGATTCCCTTCTCTTTGACCGGCGTTGTATGGTATCAGGGAGAGAGCGACGCTATTGAGGCGGAAAGCAAGGTATATAGTCAGGAACTGGCCATTATGATCGACCTTTGGCGGAAGGATTTCCGCAGAGAAGACCTGCCTTTCTGCATTGTACAAATCGCAGATTTTGACGGGCGAAACGATGAACACTGGCGCAGACTCCAGCAGGAACAGTGGGATATTCAAAATATGCGTCCCTTTGTAAAGACCGTTATTTCCAAAGATGTCTGCGAAACTACCATGATCCACCCGGTAACCAAGCACCTTCTGACGCACAGGATTGCGCAGGTTCTGTTGAACCAACAACCCCAAAATATGTAAAATCGCCCGGATGCACAGCATCCGGGCGATTTTTTAGAGTAATACAATAAACAGTAAATACATCAGCGGTATGGTAGCCACAGCCAGCACATGGGAGATCATAGTCATGGATGCGCCGGTTTTGGTATCGCCGCCGTAGGCAGCAGGATAAACGATGGTATTCATACCCAAAGGTGTGGCAAAGGCGATCAACGCCAGAGTCATCACCTGATCGTCCATATGCAAAAGTTTCAAGATCAGCAGCATAACCGCCGGGATCACCAGCAGCCGCAAAACCGTTGCGATATAGACTTTTTTATTGGTCAAAAGGGATTTAAAATCATACCCGCCGATGACAACACCTGCTAAGATCATTGCCACGGGACCCATACATTTTCCTGCCTGATCCAATCCGCTGGTAATAAAGGCCGGTACATATTGGGTCAAGTCCAGCAAACCTAAAAGGATACCCAGTATCAGTGCAAGGATCGGAGGCGCTGTTAAACCCTTTTTCAGGTTTTCAAGGATGCTGGCGTTTTGGTCCTTGGGGATCAGAATATACATACCCCAACTGTAACACATAATATTGATCGGCATAGAGAACAGAGAATATAAGTAGAAAAAGTCACTGCCCCATACGCTTAAAGCAAGGAAATTGCCCATAAATCCGAAATTACCGAAGGTCATGGCATATTTGTAGATATTACGCTGATACGCCAGCCGGGAGGACTCCTTATCGTTGGGTACAAAAAGTTTGGAAAGCGGATAACACAGAGCGATGGCGCAACCGATCAATACAACGCCGTAAAGGATCAGTCGGGCGTTGCTGGTAAAAGTCGCCACGGTACACTTGGTCATTTGGGTATACATCGCCAGCGCGGGACAAAATATGTAGGTCTCCAGTTTTGCCATCGCCACATCTGCTTTTTCCGGCAGGATCTTCGCTTTTTTCAGCAAAAAGCCCACCAGCATCAGCAGGAACATCGTACCCATTTGTTCTAATGTGCGGTAAAATATCTCCATTTGATACGACACCCCATTTAGGTTTTTTCACATCTGCAAAGCATTAACAGAATAGCACAGCATCCGCACTTTTTCAATAGTCACTTTCTGATTTTGGCTTGTTACGCATTGACTTTCCCCATTCTATATAATATAATACGCAAAATAAATTTAAAAGCGGATGTGATCTGTTTATGGGTAAAACGTATGATCTTTCTTTGGGAAATTTCGGTCCTTATAACAAGCAGTATTATGGCGCCTGTCATATTGCCGACCCCAAAAAAGGCATCAGTTTTAATATTGAGATGTTCCCGGGCTTTTTCCGCAGAAGTGTCCTTGCTGGCAATTCCAAAAGCGATACCGGCATCAAACTCTGGGGTGCAAATGCCCCGCTGACCCGCTTTGTATACCGCTACGAACTGGAGTGGAAAGACCGCATCTACTGCGATGTGGACTATAATATCACCGATGATTCCCAGGCAGATATTTGCTGCCGCTTTGTAAATAATACAGATCTTCCCCAATCTTTAGACATTGCCCTTGCCGTTTCTTTGCAGCTGCCTGTGGATATGCCCGGCGCGGAGATCGTAGGCTTTCAAAAGTTTTCCAAAGCGATCCTGCCCGAAAATACCGTGTGCATCGATGCCACAGAGCATAGTGACATCTGCTGCGCCACTGCCATTGCCCCGGACGGCAAAATGCTGGGTGAAGAGGTACAAAACGGCGCTACCGGCCTGGGAACGGTGATCGACGGACGCCATTTCTACAGCCCGGAACACTTTATAAAATATGAAACAGATGTTTTCTCTTCCAAAGTGGGTATCCGTTATCGCTGTGATAAAGATACTGCCCTTATGATCTCTGCAAACGGCGTATCCTACAACCTGCCCTTAACTGCCGCAACGGATTTTCAGTATGCTGTTGTGGATATCGATCCGGTTTTGATCAAAGATTTGGTGATCTTTGCCACCGGCGAGCCGGTTTGCGTTGACTGCATCTGTCTGGGCGAGGATGTGGGTTCTGTCCGCTTTGAGCCGATCCCCCACGATCTGATCCCGGAAAAAGAGATGTTCGACGACCATATGATCCTGCGTTATAAGGACGCGCCCCTTCCCTACACGGTCAAGTGGCAGGAAGGCATCCGTTTGAGCCGGCAGTGCTACTGCGCAGATATCGGCAAGATGCTCCAACTTACGGTGAATAACCATGTGACACCGGTGGTAAGAGGCATCGGTGAGGGCTACTACGAAGTACTGCTCTCCACCCCGGTATATCTTGCCCCGGGCGAAAGTCAGGAGCGCCATTTCCGTGTATTCGCCGGAGAAGAAAAAACGCCGGTTTATCACGAAGTAGAGCATATCCGCCATACCCCGGAGGGTGAAAAATACGCCTTTTCCCAGGATATGATGCGCTATAATACTTTGCTGAATGTGGTCTACCCCATTTACACCCGCCGGCAGTATATCAAGCACAACACCCCCGGCAGATTCTGGAACTGCCTCTACGCCTGGGATTCGGGTTTTATCGGCATGGGCCTTGCCTGCTCGGATTTTACCCGGGGCTTCGACTGTCTGAACACCTATCTCACCCCGGTGGGTGACCGGCACTCCCCTTATATTTTCCACGGAAGTGTCGTCCCCACGCAAATCTTCCTTTATAAACATCTGCTGGACACATTCCCGGATAAAGCCGATACCCTGAAAACCCTTTATCCTATGATAAAGCAGTACTACAATTTTTACGCCCGGTTGGAATACGGCAAGGAGCAGATGTCTTCCGGTATTACCAAAACCTGGCATCTGTTCTACAGTTCCGGCGGATGGGACGATTATCCCCCGCAGGATTTTCTGCGATATGCAGCGCAGCGGGGTGAACACGCCACCCATCAAAACACCACACCGGTGATCACCACCGCTTATACGGTTTTGATCTCCGGCATTATGAAGCAAATTGCCGGGATCCTCGGATATGACGAAGATATTGCCTATTACGAGGAAGTCCGGGAACGGTATGCCGCCCGGATCCCTTGCCTGTGGGATGAAGAAGTGGGTTATTTCTCCTATATGATCCACAATGAGCAGGGACAGCCGGATGCTTTCCTGCGCTACAAAGACGGCACCAACTACAATATGGGTATGGACGGCATCACACCCTTTATCGCCGATGCCTGCACGGAAACGCAAGCGCAGCGTATTCTTGGCAACATCAAAGAAGGACTTATGACCGACATCGGCATCTGCGTAGTGGACAAACGCGCGCCGTATTACTCTGCCTATGGCTACTGGAACGGCTCTGTGTGGATGCCCCATCAATGGATCCTCTGGAAAGCGCTTATTGACCGGGGTGAAACAGAACTTTGCCTTGAGATCGCCCAAAAGGCGCTGGATGTATGGGCATCCGAGGTGGACGCCAGTTACAACTGCTTCGAGAATTTTATGTGCCACAACGGTCGTGGCAGCGGCTATCACCATTTTTCCGGTTTGAGTTGTCCCGTTTCTCTGTTCTACCACGCATACTATGTTCCCGGAACAGTGAGCGCCGGCTGGAACGCCACGGTAACACAAACAGATTCGGACAATGCCGGTTTCCTGCGCTCCGTATCCGTCCGGGCTGAAAAGGACGGCACGGGACTCATCATCTGCGTTGGCAAGGCCGCCACTTTTGCGATCAACGGAAAACCCGTCACTGCCCGGCAAATGACCAACGGTACATATTCTTTGACTTTGCAAAAGGGAACCAACCATATTTCTATCAAAACAGACCTGTGATCCACAGGGCTGCTTTTGGGGAAGTAAAGTGAATGATACAAAAAGGACACCGCCTAAGCGGGGTCCTTTTTGTTTAATTCAAATTCATCCAGTTATACAATCTCCATGTGGAATTGCTATACTCAAAAACTGTAACCAGACAATTTTGAGCGCACAATTTTTCCCGGGGGATCTCAACGCCGAAAACCAGGTTGAGAAAGCTTTTAATCACGCCCATATGGGTGAAAACCGCAACATTTTCACAGTTCTGGGTCTCAAGAATCTCCTGAAAGGATGCTACTCTTTCCCGAAACTGCTCCTTGCTTTCTCCGCCGAATTTTTCGTAGCCGGAGCAGAGCGCAAGAAGATCTTTGGCATTTTGTATAGAAGCGGGAGATTTTCCCACCAGGCTTCCCACGTTTATCTCCCGAAGCAACGGGGTGGTTTCATAGGTGCAACTGGGAATGGCGATGGAAGCGGTATTTTGGGCTCTTGATAAGTCACTTGCATAAATCTTATCAAATTTCACCCGGGATAATGTCGCGCCCACCCGAGCGGCCTCTTCTCTTCCCTTCTCTGTCAGGCGTGCATCCTGCCAACCTGACCACACGCCCAGTTTGTTTGCCTCGCTTTCACCGTGACGAATCATCCATACCTTCATTCCTGCATCTCCCTTGGATAGCCCTTATAAAGGTGAACGATATTGATATCCTCCGGCATATCCAAACCGTGAGAGCCGTGTCCGCCGTCGATTTCGTGACAGCCGTGATCCATAGCAAAGCCAACCAATGTATTATGATGCTTCCAATGATTTTTCACCATATGGGAAATTACACCAAAAATATGGTCGTTCATGCGCAGTTCTGCCAAGGATTTCGGGCTTTCCGGGCCGTTTTTGTGCATCGCCGCATCATAATTTCCGTTATATACCACGATAAAGTCGTGCTCATCCCGGAGAATGACTTCCATCAGTTTTGCATTTACTGCCTCAACACCACCCTCAGGACCCCGCAGATCAATATGGTAATAGTCCATATTTCTGCCGCAATATATCATACCTAGACTGGCCATTCCGTATGTGATCAGCGCAACCTTTTTGCCTGCGGCGATCAACCGATCAAAAATAGTGTCGATGGTAATGACCGGCTTTTCATATTTCTGAATACCGTGAACGCTGGGCTGGGCGCCTGTGTACATAGTGGCAAAACACACCGGCGTAACCGACGGCATTACCGCAGATAAGAAAATTTCCTTATCTGTGTTGCTGATCACATTGGTCATATAATCGGGATATTTTTGATACATCCACTGGGCAATGGCGTCCGGATTGTACATCAAAACCCGGTCGGCCTTTTCGCCGCCAAAGGCTTTATTGATATAATTGGTAAGCTCGCCGTTACCGGTTGCCGCACAGCTGGGAGGCTCTACGCCTATCGCATAAGCCAGGGCGGCGCAGATGGTATCCAGAGAATCGGCATTTTGCTTGGTGATTTCCAGTTCGTCCATACAAAGGATGTTGTCCACGGTCACGCCGAAAATATCCTTCAGTTTCACAAGGTTATCCAGTGTCGGCACGGTCTGATCCGTTTCCCACAAACTGATGGTCTGCCGGGTAACGAACATTTTTTCTGCAAGTTCCTCTTGCGACATATTCTTCATTTTTCTTAAACTTAAAATATTTGCGCCAATAGACATAGGAAAAACCTCCTTTTTTCTGTATTATAGTTTGGTTTTCCTTAAAGGTAAAGCAAATATTCCTTGCATTTGTCAAGCACTGCTTGACAAAAAGGACACCGCCCGGGCAGGTGGTGTCCTTTTATCTTATACTTTTTCGATGAATAGTGTGTCATACTGCTTCAGTTTAAAGTTTTTGACACTTATGCGCTTTTTGACCATATGATTCTTTTCGTTGATCAGGTAAGCAGCATAGCCTCTGCCCAGGTTGGTTTCGATTTCTTTGTCTTCCCCTATGTTGGTGATAAGAATTCCCCGCTCCTTACCGTTAGCAGCAGCCATGGCGTAAAGGTCATCCCCCAGGTCGCCGGTGATCTCCACCTGATCGCCAAGCGCATAAAGTTTACCGAACGCCTTGAAAACATAGTAAGTGGCGAAGGGTTCACGAGTCACCCCATTAAAGAAACCGGCATAAGGACCGATGCCGATGCGCGCATCGTAATAGCACATCATAGAAACTTTGGTTTCGTGCATTGCCAGCATCATAGCCGCTGATTCCGCCGCTGTCTTTGATGCGGCTACCATTTTCCAGTCACGATTTCGATTCCACTCGTTCAGGTGGATCTCAATATGGCCAAGGCCTGCTTCCTCAAGGAATTTTTCCACATATCTCTGGGTCAGGATCGTCCGGGGAACATTCACATAACTGTGGTGGGAGAAGAAGTCGATGGGCAGATTGTCCCGCTTTACCCGCTCCAGGAATCCCTTGAAGAATTTGGTATGATAAAACGCCCGGGTTTCAAACAATGTGATCTCGTGAGGTCTTGTATATTCTTCGTCCACATCCATAAATCCGCGGTAAATACCTGAACTAGCGTATCCGCCAACCTTGATACTGTCGCCAAAGCACGCTTTCAGATGCGTTGCGGCGGCAGCATAGAGATCGTAATACTGCTCTGCCGTTCCCTTGAACATATCACTCTCCGCAGGGTCTTCATGGCAATCGGGCTCATTCCAGATCTCCCAATAGGTGATGCCCAGTTGGAAGCCGTTTGCCCATCCATAATTATAATGGCGGATGATATGCTCGCAGATCCGGGCCCACTTTTGATTGTCTGCAGGTGGATAAATGCGATAGGCTTTCACCTTGTGTGCGTTTTCAATGGTCACACCCAAGCGGAAATAAGGCTCGACACCGGCGGCGACCAATTTTGTGAGCAGAAGATCGGTAAATGTAAAGTCATAAGATTCCGGATTATTTTCATCCGCATCAAAATCCCGGAAGATATTGGGAATATCCACGAAGAGATTCCCGCCAAACCAGCCACCAACATCATGAAGCCGGGAGTATGGTATATTGGCCTCTGTCAGATAGTGGAACATTTGATCACCAACGCCTTCCACACCACGAAAAAACGGCGGTTGGCCAACTGCATGCATAGGTTTAATCTTGCCGACGGTCTTCTCAAAATTGAAATTCAGTTTCATACTTGTACCCCTTTCATATATCGAGAATGTTACCCAACATCAAAATACCATATAAAAATTCTTTGTCAACCGATGCATTAACGAAACTTTTTCGACTTTTAAGATAAAAAAAGAGGGACACACGTCCCTCTTTTACAAAAATGCCCGCATTTGGACTGCCAGCCGTTCTTCCTGGCTGATGAGTTTTTTACAGATGTCTTTTGACTTCTCATCTGCTGCGGCGTATTGATTCAAATACTTGCTCAAACTCTTTACGCCCATATTACACCCGTCGGTGATCAGGTCTGCAATGGTATGATCCGATTCATTCATCGACAGTTTCACACTGGTTTTCATCCAGGACATCCCCTTGGCGATGGGATTCGGTTCTTTCCCCTCATCGTCGTAACTGTTCAGCAGTTCCTGCAACTGTTCGTCCAGTTCGTCGTGTTCGTCCTTGCAGCGGTTGAGATACTTTTTCAGTTCCTGACTTTTGGCGTAGGGCATTACATCGTCAATGGATTTCACGCCCATTTTAATGCCTGCATCGCACTCCCGGAGCAATTTGATAGTATCTTGTTCGATCATATTCACTACCCCTTTCTTAGGCTGATCGGCCTATGGGTAGTATTGCCATTTTTTACGCTTCTATCACAAGTTCCATGGCGACGTGTGGGATTCCCTCTTCCAGAAATTCATCGGACACGGTTTGAAAACCGAATTTGGCGTAAAACCCTTCGGCGTGTTTTTGGGATTCCACATAGATCTTTTTGCAGGGCATATGATTGCGGATATACGAAAGGGCATTTTCCATTAACGTCCTGCCGATGCCCTTTCCGTGTTCCAAGGTCAGCACTCTGCCGATCTTCACTGTGTCAGCATCTTTATAAAATGCCCGCAAATAGGCCTCCACTTCCCCATTTTCTTCCAGAAAAAGATGGGTGCTTTGATAATCCATATTATCCATATCCAGGCACTGGATCTTCTGTTCCAGAAAAAATACCTTCGCCCGTGCTTTCAATATCTCATAGACCTCTGCTGCCGTTAAGCGATCAAAATCTTTTGTATGAAATTCCATAAAATCCCCTCATAATCATAATTCTGCTTACCCGTATCATTACACAGTTTTTTTCGTCTGTCAATCACACATCCTTCGTCTGACAAAAAAGTGCTTTGTTCTCCTTTTGATTGACAAACTGTCTGCTTATAATTTATAATTTTTATGTAAAATTTGTTCTTTCATTTTGCAAGGGAGGTTTCATTATGAAAACGCGCATCTGTTTATTCTTGTTCGCTGTATTAGTTTTCATTACAATGCCGTTTAGCACAGTGTCTGCTGCAAGTGATACCGGCCCGTGTGGTCAGATGGTTACATATCGCTATGACAGAAACACCAAAACGCTGACCCTTTCCGGAAATGGTAAGATGTGGGATTCTTACACTTTCTCTACTCCCGGCAAAAACAATTTTTCCCGTGAAATGGAAACCATTGTAATTGAATCAGGCGTTACCTACATCGGTTCAACTGCATTTTACGAATGTACAAACGTAAAAAAAGTCGTGATTCCCAATACCGTAACACACATTGGTTCATCTGCCTTTAAAAACTGTTTTGCCTTAACCGAAATATACATTCCGTCCAGTGTTACCACTATTGATGCCGGTGCTTTTTATGGATCCGGTCTGGTATATGCCACAATTCCATCCAAAAATGTGGGCAACGCAGCTTTTAGTAACTGCTCCAAATTGGTCAGCATAAAGTTCACAAATGATAACGCCCAACTTGGCGAATCCGTTGTTGCTTATTGCAAAAGTCTGGAAAATGTGATTTTCCCCAAAGGAATCACAGCGATTCCCACGGCTTTTTTCCAGTCCTGTGAGAATCTCTGTGGCATCTCTGTTCCTCAAGGTGTCACCTCGTTGGGTGACAGTGTTTTTAAAGACTGTTCGTCACTGACATACATTGATCTGCCTGATAGCCTAACATACATTGGAACAGGTGTTTTCAGGGGATGCTCTTCTCTTCAGGTAATTAAGCTTCCCGATAATCTGACGCAAATACCTGAAGAATCGTTCTATTTCTGCAGCAACCTTCAGCGTGTTTATTATCCTTCCAAACTGACATATATCGGTGCGCAGGCTTTTTCGGATTGTACCGGGTTGACTGCTGTTAAGATTCCTGAAGGCGTTATAACCATTGATGTATCCGCCTTTTATAATTGCAGTGCATTAACATACATAAGTTTCCCCTCCACCCTTAAAGAAATTAAGGACGCTGCGTTTAAACACACAGGGCTAAAAACACTCGTCCTGCCCGACAGCGTAATTGTCCTTGGAAGCCAAGCCTTCGGCATGTGTAACAATCTTACTGCAGTAGCACTATCACATACAATGATCGAAACCGGTAAATCTGCATTCAGGAGTTGTAAAAACCTCACACATATTACAATCCCCGCAAATATAGAAACCATAAGCGACGCTACCTTTGAAAATTGCAATAATTTAGAATATGTGCATTGTCTTGGTAATCTCCCCACCATTGAACGAGCAGCTTTTAACTGTTTCAGCAGCCATGATATCACGATATATTATAATGAAGGAACCAACGGTTGGGATTCGCTTACTGCAATGGATCTTCTGTCGATGGGCATCGTGGTAGAAAAATGGCAAGGTGAACCAGATTCACCTGTTGTGAATCCCCCATTTGAAGAACCT
>CALBJG010000185.1 GCA_937892865.1 uncultured Clostridia bacterium | reverse complement strand
TCAGGCCTTCGGACTTCAGGGAGATTCCGGGGCTGGAGGAGGAGGTCATAACACGCATACCGGCAGCGGCTGCGCCATAGACCATATTGATAGAAGCGATCTCACTTTCCGCCTGGAGGAATACACCGCCGATTTTGGGCATTTTCTTTGCCATATAAGCGGCAATCTCCGTTTGGGGCGTAATGGGATAACCGAAATAGTGACGGCAACCGGCGCGGATCGCGGCTTCGGCGATGGCCTCATTGCCTTTCATCAAAACTCTTTCTGCCATTTTCCTTGCCTCCTTACTTCTCTACGGTGATGATGCAATCGGGACACATAGTTGCGCAGAAAGCGCAGCCGATGCACTTCTCCGGTGCGGACATCACGGCAGGTGAATAACCTTTTTTGTTGATCTTGTCAGCGGCGATGGTCAGGCAACCCTTGGGGCAGGCGTTGACACACAGACCGCAGCCTTTGCAAAGATCTGTTTGGAATGTAAGATTTGCCATATAGGATCCTCCTTATCAAAGTCCCGTCTGGGACGGTAGATCGAAATATTTTTCCTGCAGGCGCAGGGGGAAAACATTAGTTAAGGTTTTGGATAACGGTTCTGCAATATCTGTCCTTGCAGTGTGCAGCCAGACAGGCAGACCGGAAAGACGACTGAGTGCCTCCATATAGGGAATGGAGTCAAGAAGCGTTTCCGGGGTGGTTTCAGAAGCCAGATTGGTGTTGTTCACAATGCAGGTAAAAGGCAAGCCGCAGGCGGCTTCTATCTCCCGCATCACTTCCAGCGCCTCTTCCGGCGTTTGGGTCAAAGGACGGCTGGCGTTGGCCACAAATACCATACGGTAATTGTTTTCTTCTTTGATGTAAGGCACATATCTGCCCAAGGCGTATGCGCCCCGGTCATCGCCGCCAATGTCCATAACTGCGTAACAACTTTTGTCCTGAACCAGCCGGTAAGCCTCGGCAGGGAGGGCGGGCAAGTCCACATTGGAATTGGCAAACTGGGGACGGATCAGTTCCACTCCGGCATTTTCCAGTTCCTTTGCGCTGTCAGCAGTGCGGAAATAGGGATTGACGATATCCAGATCCGCAATGCAAACCGGCTTGCCGTCTTTTGCTAACTGCAGAGCATAGTTTACAGCAATATTGGTCTTGCCGCTGCCGTAATGGCCGGCAAATAAGGTTAAGCGTTTGTGTTCCATTATCATAATTGCTTTCTGATGATCTTGCCACTGGTGGTCTTGGGCAGGCTGTCCCGGAATTCCACAATACGGGGATACTTATAGGGGGCGGTACGGGACTTGACATAGTCCTGGATCTGCTTACGCAGTTCATCACTGCCCTTGAAATCCTTCACAAGAACAATAGATGCTTTGACTACCTGACCGCGGACTTCGTCGGGGGCGGCAGAAACACCGCATTCCAGAACATAGGGCAGTTCCATAATAACATTTTCAATTTCAAAAGGTCCGATCCGGTAGCCGGAGGACTTGATCACATCATCAGCCCGACCCACATACCAGTAGAAACCGTCTTCGTCCTTCCACGCCAGGTCGCCGGTGTGGTAGAAACCGTCGCGCCAGGTTTCTGCGGTTACATCGGGGCTTCCTTCATAGGCGTAACTTAAGCCGCAGGGAAGACCCTTGGAAATATCGATGCAGATCTCACCGGTTTCACCGGGATCCACCGGGTTGCCGTCAACATCCAAAAGTTGCACTTTGTAAAGCGGTACCGGCTTACCCATAGAGCCTAACTTGTGGTCACTGCCCACCAGGTTGCCAATGATCAGCGTACTTTCAGACTGACCGAAACCTTCCATAATGTCAAGACCGGTGGCCTTTTGGAATTGCCGGTAGACCTCGGGGTTCAGCGCTTCACCGGCAGTGGAGGCGTGCTGAATAGAGGAAAGGTCAAAACGGCTCAGATCCTGCTTTGCCAGCATACGGTACATGGTAGGCGGCGCGCAGAAAGTGGTAATGTTGTATTTTGCAAACATCGGCAGGATCTTCTCTGCGTCAAACCGGTCAAAGTCGTAGGTAAACACAGCGCCTTCGCACAGCCACTGACCGTAGAGTTTGCCCCACAGCGCCTTGCCCCAGCCGGTCTCGGAAATGGTAAAGTGCAGGCCGTCCCGCTCACACAGATGCCAGTATTTGGCGGTCACATAATGTCCCAGGGCATACTTGTAAGAGTGGGTAGCCATCTTGGGATAGCCGGTGGTGCCGGAGGTAAAGAGCATCAGCATGGGATCGCTGCCGCAGGGGGCATCGTCTGTGCGGGTGTAGCGGCGGCTGAACAGACTGTATTCCTCGTTGTAATTGTGCCAGCCCTCACGGCTGCCGCCTACAAGGACTTTTGTCAGGTTGATGCCTGCGGATTTTTCAGCCAATTCGATCTGCTCTGCGGTATTGCCGTCTGCAGTACACAGAACCGCGCTGACATCTGCCGCCTGGAAGCGGTACACGAAATCGTGCTCCATCAACTGATTGGTAGCCGGGATCGCGATCGCGCCCAACTTATGCAGACCCAGAATGGCGAACCAGAACTGATAGTGACGCTTCAGCACCAGCATCACCCGGTCACCCCGTTTGATGCCCAAAGATTTAAAGTAGTTAGCGCTCTGGGAAGATGCGTCTTTCATATCTTTAAAGGTGAAACGCCGTTCGGTCATATCGTTGGCAACGTGAACCATTGCCAGTTTTTCCGGCTCACGCCGGGCAATGGCATCCACCGTGTCAAATGCAAAGTTATAAGTTTCCTCGTCTGCAAAGGAGACGCCCTGCAATACGCCGTTTTCATCTTCGTGGGCTGTGATGAATTTATCACACAGCAATGCCTGGTCAGCCGGTCCTTTGTGACTCTGGCTGATATACATAGGCTGGTCTGTGACATCGGAAGCCATGATCATAGAAAGGAACACACAGTCCTGACCGTCAATGGCAATCATACCGTGGGGAGTGGAGGATTTATAGAAAATGCTGTCACCTTCCCGGAGGACCTCTTCGTGATCGCCGATTTTGATACGCATTGCGCCCTTAATCACCAAGTCAAACTCCTGACCGGTGTGGGTGGTGGTGTGGATGGGCTTATCCTGCAATTCGTCAGAGTACTGATAGGTGACCCAGTAAGGGGTCGCTAATTTTTTCC
>CALBJG010000184.1 GCA_937892865.1 uncultured Clostridia bacterium | reverse complement strand
CCACGGTGAGCGCAGACGCGCGGATAAGGCATGATTTCATCGTTCTGCACGATCGCACTTCCTCCCGGACGGTACTGCCACGGATTGCGTCCGAATTCGATGTATTCGTAATGCGGAGCCGGCGGGTTTCCGAAGCCGGCAGGCTTGTAGTATTTTTGGGTCACATCGATCTCCACGCACTCCATGCCCACACGGCTCTTCATGTTCAGCAGGATCTGACCGGTGGGGGCAACCACCATGCTGCCGCCGCCAATGTTGCTGTCCTCGTTCATGGACACAGAGGAACGGACCACATAGGCGTTGGTGTTGTATGCCAAAAACTGGCTCATGATCTCCAAAGAAAGATGGGTGTCGCTGCGCTGGTGGGAGCAGCCGATGATCACATCCACCTTTTGCCGGGCAATGTTTGCGTAGGCTTCGTAGAAATAGAAATCGTAGCAGGTGAGGAAACCGTAGCGGATGCCGTCAACGGTGATGACCGTAGGTTCGGAGAATTGGAAGGTGTAGTCGCTGTCCAGCTTGCGCTTACTTCCCTCGCCGGGGGTCAGGTGCTGCTTGTAGTAGTGACCGGCATCGTTACCTTCCCGGTCAAAGCAGAAGGTGGTGTTCCGGGGACCGGTGGGGGACATGAAGGTGCAGTTGATAAAGAGGACTGCGTTGCACCGCTTGGCGGTGGCGGCTGCCTTGGCAAGCAGGGGAGCGGCGAACTTGTCCACACTTGCCAGGAATTCCTCCCGGTTGGCGGAAAGGGCAGGTACATCCGCCGCCTCCGGGAACACGATCATGTCCATGGTCTCGTCACAGCGATCCAGGGCATCCATTTCCCACTGGTACAGTTCCTGAGATCTGCTGTAATCTACATCATAATGGGGCTGAACAATACAGACTTTCATAGGGATTCTCCTCTTCAAATTCCGATTTGTCGCTCTGTTTGTTTTACGCCAACCTACCTTAAATGCGTCATCCCGAGCTTGTCGAGGGATCTTTCTGGTAGCGAAATTCCGCAACGCAGAAGATCTTTCGACTCGCTACGCTCGCTCAAGATGACGCTTCTTTGGGAGGTAGTGCAAATTTGAAACAGAGCGATAAATTGGAATTTGGCGCGCAAAAAGCCACCCCGGTGGGGTGGCTTTTGTGTTATAAACTTAGGGCAGGACACGCTCGGTCATGCGGGTACGGAAGCCGTCCATAGCACGGACGAAGCCTTCCGCGTACTTGCAGCCGGCCTGCATACCACGGAACTCGGACATGATGCGGATGGTATCGAAGAACCGCTCCTCATCGTCACGCAGAGATGCATAGTTGTCTGCCATCCAAGCCTTCTGGCTCTCCATGCAGTTGAGCATCTTCATCTTGGTTTCATAGAAATCGGTGATGTCCACATAGTCAGTGGGCTGGAAATTCATGCCATTGACAGGCTCCCAGTGCCAAATGGAGGGCACCACATCATAGGGCTCTTCCTCAGTCTTCAGATGGGCAATGGGGATCATAACGGCAATATCATTGACGATTTTGCTGGTGAGCATATGATCGGGGTTGTAGTCGTGGAGGCTGTGGGTAAAGATCACATCAGCCTTGCAGTGACGGACCAGGTTGATGAATGCCAGGCGGACCTCCTTGGTCTCGTAGAACATCTCATCATCATAGTCCAGGCACAGGTACTCTGCGCCGATGATGGCGGCAGAATTAGCAGCCTCCTGCTTACGGATCTTTGCGATCTCCTCCATGGTATGGTGGGCAGAGCCAATGTTGCCGTTGGTAGCCGTTGCCAAATAGACCTTATGACCCTGGGCAGCATACTTTGCCAAAGTGCCAGCGCACATGGTTTCAATGTCGTCCGGATGGGCGCCGATTGCCAAAATATTCATAGAAATGACTCCTTTCAGACAAGGCTTTTCTGCCTTTTCCTTCATTGTACCCCTTTGGGGGCTATCCGTCAAGTTACACTTTCTCGTGACGGCGCTCCATGTACTTATCCACGACCACCACAACGCAGAGGATCAGACCCTTGATGAAGGGCTGCAGCATAGCGGGGATATCGAAGAAGGTCATGGCGTTATAGACCATACTCAGCAGAATAACGCCGAATACCGTCTTGATAGCGCCGCCCTTGCCGCCTGCCATGGAG
>CALBJG010000183.1 GCA_937892865.1 uncultured Clostridia bacterium | reverse complement strand
AAACATAGCCGTTTTCGACCAATGCGCGGAGTTTACGCTTGGAAAGAACAGTATGGTCAATACCCAAACGAGCAAACTCGATCTGACGGGGATGGTGGGGGACAGATACATTTTCAACGACCCAATTATACAGCGGACGATGATTCTCAAATTCCAGTGAGCAAAGGCTGTGTGTGATGCCTTCCAAAGCATCCTGAATCGGATGGGCAAAGTCATACATAGGATAGATGCACCACTTATCACCTTGCCGGTGATGATGCATATGGCGAATACGGTATATAACCGGGTCGCGCATATTAAAATTGCCGGATGCAAGATCAATCTTGGCGCGCAGGGTGTATTTATTGTCTTCAAATTCGCCGGCGCGCATACGGGCAAACAAATCAAGGCTTTCATCAATGGGACGATCACGCCAAGGGGAGGTGGCAGGTGTGTTCAGATCGCCACGCATTTCTTTTGCCTGATCGGGAGTTAATTCGCAAACATAGGCAAGGCCTTTTTTGATCAGTTCGACGGCATATTCATAGTCCTTTTCAAAGTAGTCAGAACCATAGTAGAATCTGTCGCCCCAGTCAAAACCGAGCCAGTGAATATCTTCTTTAATTGCTTCAACAAACTCCACGTCCTCTTTCGTGGGGTTTGTATCATCCATACGAAGATTGCAAAGACCATTAAACTTTTCTGCAGTACCGAAATCAATGATCAATGCCTTGCAGTGACCAATATGCAGGTAGCCGTTAGGTTCAGGCGGAAAGCGGGTATGCACTGTTTTTCCGGCATATCTGCCACCCTCTGCAATATCTTCTTCGATAAACGCGTGGATGAAATTCTTGCTTTCGTTGATTTCAGCCATCTTGTTCCATTCCTCTCTATTGGCAAATGATGAAATATTATAACCCAAATGTGTGTTTTTTGCAACAAGAATTCACGATAATTATTGGTAAATCTGCGTTTACAAAAAATTTTCATCATTTTATAAAAACATTTTCAAAAAAATTAAAAATTCTTGTTGTCAATTTGCCCTTAATATTATAAAATAGGGAAGATGAGAGGAGTGGTCAGTTTGTCTGAAATCAAGTACAAAAGAATTCTTTTGAAAATCAGCGGTGAGGCTTTAGCCGGCGATGCTCATAGAGGGTTGGATTTTACCGTTATCAATTCTGTTTGCGATGTAATTCGCAAATGTGTTGATATGGGCGTTCAGATCGGCATTGTGATCGGCGGCGGTAATTTCTGGCGCGGAGTGAAAGACGGTGCTGATAAAATGCAGCGTTCTCATGCGGATTCTATGGGAATGCTCGCTACTGTTATGAACAGTATTGCCGTAGCAGATGCATTGGAAAAGCACGGCGTTGACGCAAGAGTACTTACAGCTGTTGAGATGAACAAGTTTGCCGAGTATTTTACCCGGGATACAGCAGATCGTTATCTGAACGAGGGCAAAGTTGTTATATTTGCTGCCGGCACAGGCAATCCTTATTTTTCAACGGATACCGGCGCTGTTTTGCGTGGCGTTGAAATTGAGGCAGATGCCATTCTTATGGCAAAGAATGTTGACGGCATTTATTCTGCTGACCCGAACATTGATCCCACGGCTGTAAAATACGACGAATTGACTTATGACGAAGTGCTTGCAAGACACCTGAAAGCAACGGATACCACAGCAATGACGCTTGCTATGGATAATCATATGACCCTTGCTTGTTTTGCTTTAAAAGATCCCGAAAATATTATCCGCGTTATCTGCGGTGAGAAAATCGGTACAATTGTTAAGGAGGATTAATACTATGAGTGTTGATTTCAGCGAATACGCAAGAAAAATGGATAAAACTTTGGACCATCTGGCAGAAGAGTTTGGTGCAGTTCGCGCAGGTCGCGCCAATGCAAAGGTCCTTGATCGGATCAATGTGGAATACTATGGACAGGAAACACCTTTGAACGGTGTTGCCACAATTTCCTCTCCGGATGCGAGAACACTTGTGATCCAGCCTTGGGATACCCAGTTGTTAAAAGAAATCCAAAAAGCGATCCAAATGTCTGATTTGGGTATTAACCCTCAAAATGACGGCCGTGTCATTCGTTTGGTTTTTCCGCAGTTAACAGAAGAGCGGCGTAAAGAACTGACTAAGCAAGTTAAAAAATATGCCGAAGATGCCAAAGTCGCGATGCGGAATCTCCGCCGTGACGGTATGGACTATGTTAAGAATCTGAAGAAGAAATCCGAGATCACCGAGGATGAGCAGAAGAAAGCCGAGAAAGACCTGCAGGATATGCTGGATAAGTATATTAAGAAAGTCGACGAGGCTACTGCTGCAAAGGAAAAAGAACTGATGGCAATTTAATTGCTGATTTTGGGGGCGCTTGCGCCCCCAATCTAAATATATACTGTATTTATCAGAGGTATCAGTATGAAACAAACCGAAATCGTTACTGTGCAACCTGCGCCACGCCATATTGCCATTATTATGGATGGTAATGGGCGTTGGGCGAAAAAGCGGGGACTTCCTCGCACAGCAGGCCATGCTGCAGGCGCTGAATCATTCCGCAGAACTGCAAATTATTGCCGCACATTGGGTGTGGAGTATCTGACTGTTTATGCTTTTTCAACAGAGAACTGGAAACGTTCTGAAGATGAGGTCTCCGGAATAATGCGTTTACTCGGCAAATATCTGCAGGAGGCGCTTACAGATATGGAAAAAAACCATGTTCGCTTCCGTTTCTTTGGAGATTTAAGCAGATTGACACCTGAACTGCAGAAACTTTGTATTGAAGCCCAGGAACGATCTGCATGTTATGACGGTGTGCAGGTTAATTTCTGCCTGAATTACGGCGGACGGGATGAAATCGTGAAAGCAGCAAAAGCATTTGCGCGGGATGTATCCTCCGGTAAAATCGATGCTGATAGCCTGACGGAAGATATTTTCTCTGATTATTTGTATTCATCAGGTGTTCCGGACCCTGAATTGATCATTCGGCCCTCCGGTGAACTACGAACAAGCAATTTCCTGCTCTGGCAGTCTGCTTATTCCGAATATGTCTTTATGGATGTTTTGTGGCCTGATTTTAAGCCCGAAGACCTGGATGCGGCAATCGCAGAGTATCACCGCAGAAATCGGCGCTATGGAGGTGTGTGATTTTTGAAGACCCGTATTATTACTGCAGTCCTTCTTTTGCCATTGTTGTTGCTTATAATTTTATTTGCAAACAAAATCTTTACAGCGATATTATTTGCTGCTTTGTCTGCGGTTGCTTCATATGAATTATTGAAGACAACCGGTTATATTGATTCAAAACCGCTTCTTTACAGTTCTGCATTGACGGCTTTTCTCGTATGTTTTATCAGTTACTTTGATGTCAGAGATATTGCATTGCTCATCGTTGTCTTTGTATTTACGGTCGCAATTTTTGCTCAATTAATGCTGTCAAGGATGTCTATTCCGTTTGACAAGGCTTTTGTCTGCTTTGCCGGCGCTGTTATTGTTCCTTATTTATTGTCTTCACTTGTACGCATTCAAGTAATGGCAAGTGGAAGATATTATATTCTGATTCCATTTACTCTTGCGTTTCTTTCTGATACCGGCGCATACTTTACGGGCATTGCAATCGGAAAACACAAACTTGCGCCAATAATCAGTCCTAAAAAAACAATTGAGGGTGTTGTTGGCGGTATTTTGGGTGCAATCATTGGTATGATTATTTACTGTGTTGTGCTTCAAATGTGCTTTTCTATGCAACCGAACTATTTATTTGCAATTATTTACGGCATTTTAGGATCTGCATTTGCCGTATTCGGTGACTTATGTTTGTCTGTTATCAAACGGCAAACCGGCATTAAAGACTATGGCAAGCTCTTCCCGGGACACGGTGGCGTTCTTGATCGGTTTGATTCTATGCTGACAGTCGCTCCTTTGACCGAAATCCTTTTGATACTTTTACCGTTGGCGGTGTAATATATGGTTAAGTGTGTTAGTATTCTTGGTTCTACCGGCTCGATTGGTCGTCAATCTCTTGATATTATCGACAACTTAAATATTCCGGTTGCAGCGCTTACTGCCGGTACAAATGTAGAGCGTATGGCGCAGCAATGCAGAAAATATATGCCTAAATTGGCGGTTATGGCTTCTGAAGACGCTGCAGCGCGTCTGTCGGAAGAATTGCGCGATCTTGATATTCAAATCTCCTGGGGTGAAGCCGGTCTCATCGAGGCTGCAACAGTGCCAGAAGCAGATTGCGTTATTACTGCAGTTGTCGGTATGGTTGGCTTAGAACCAACCCTTGCAGCAATTCGCAGTGGTAAAAGAATTGGTCTTGCCAACAAAGAAACACTTGTTTGCGCCGGCGAACTTGTTATGAATGAAGCAAGAAGAAATAACACCGTAATTATCCCGGTAGATTCAGAACATTCTGCGATCTATCAGTGCCTGATGGGAGCCCGCGATAAGTCGCAGATCCGCCGCTTGATTCTTACTTGTTCCGGCGGTCCGTTTTTTGGAATGTCGAAAGATATGCTCTCCAAAGTGACAAAGGCAGATGCTTTAAAGCATCCAAATTGGAAAATGGGGCAAAAGATCACCATCGATTGCGCTACGCTTATGAATAAAGGTCTTGAAATCATCGAGGCGATGCGACTTTATGACCTCCCGTTGGAGCAGGTGGATGTTGTAATACACCGCCAAAGCATTGCCCATAGTTTTGTGGAATTTATTGACGGTGCGGTTATGGCGCAACTCGGCAGCCCGGATATGCGACTTCCGATACAACTGGCAATGACATATCCCGATAGAATGGAATGTCCCGTCGCGCCGCTTGATTTGACGGTATGTGGTGATTTAAGTTTCTGCAAACCCGATATGGATGCATTCCCGTGTTTATCGCTGGCAAGAGAATGCGCCAAAGCAAGTGGCACTGCTTGCCCGGTTATGAATGGTGCGAACGAAGAAGCTGTTGCGCTTTTCCTTGCAGATAAAATTGGTTTTTATGATATTTATAAACTGGTTTCTGATGCTGTCGATACCGTGCCATTTATTACAAACCCGACATTAGAACAAATTCTTGACTCTGACAAACTTGCCAGAGCAGCAGTTCAACGCGCAATTTCTTGATGTGAGGATATTATGGGTATTATATTTGCAATCTTAATTTTCAGTTTTTTGATTTTTATTCATGAATTTGGCCATTTTATTGCTGCAAAAGCATCCAATGTTCAGGTTAATGAGTTCTCCATGTTTATGGGCCCTGCAATTTTTAAAAAGCAAAAAGGGGAGACCCTGTATTCTTTGCGTTGTATTCCCATTGGTGGTTATTGCGCAATGGAGGGCGAGGACGAAGACACAGACAATCCCCGTTCATTTCAAAAAGCTGCCTGGTGGAAACGGCTTATTATTCTTGTTGCCGGTTCTGCAATGAATTTGATCGCCGGCATATTGATTATGTTTATCATTTTTATGCCGGTCAAAGAAACAGTTATTCCTGTTATTGATAGTTTTGAATCCTACTGTACAATAAACGGAAACGACGGACTAAAGGTTGGAGACGAGATCATTGAAATCGATGGGGAGAAGATATATACCCAATCTGATTTCTCTATGATGCTTTCTTTGAATCAAGGTGATATTCACGACATTGTTGTTCTTCGCAATGGTGATAAAGTAAAACTGAACGATTTTGTGCTTGAAAAACACCAGGTTACAGATAAAGACGGAAATCCTGTTATGAGATTCGGTTTGAATTTTACTATATCAGAATTAACGGTATGGGAACGGGTGGAATACGCTTGGAATCAGTGCCTGAATACGGTGAGAAATGTTCGTTTAAGTCTTCAAATGCTCTTAACCGGTAAAGCCGGCTTAAGCGATATGTCTGGACCTGTCGGTATCGTTCATATTATGAACGAAACTGCAAATGCTTCCAAGGAAGTATCTGATGCCATCATCAATATGATCTATTTTGGCGGTTTTCTTGCTATCAATTTGGCCGTTATGAATATGTTGCCCATACCTGCCTTGGATGGCGGACGGGTCGTATGTCTTTTGCTGACATTTGTATATGAAAAAATAACGCGCAAAAAAATCAATCCCAAATATGAGGGCTATCTGCATGGGGTGGGAATGGTCCTGTTATTGGTACTGATGGCTGTTATAATGTTTAAAGATATATTTGTAATTTTTAAGGGGTAAAAAAATGAGTAAAATGATCCATGTTGGTGGTGTTCAAATAGGCGGCGGCGCGCCAATTGTTATCCAATCGATGCTTAACACGAAAACCACGGATATTAGCGTTTCTTTAAAGCAAATCGAACAATTAAAGAATGCAGGATGTCAAATTGTAAGACTGGCAATCCCCAATATGGATGCAGCAAGATCATTTTCTGAAATTTGCGCCCAATCTCCACTTCCTTTGGTTGCAGACATTCACTTTGATTATCGTCTTGCTATTGCTGCAGCAGAAGGTGGAGCAGCAAAGATCCGAATCAATCCCGGCAATATCGGCGGTGAAGATCGCGTAAAAGCTGTTGTTGATGTTTGTAAGGACAAAAAAATCCCGATTCGAATCGGTGTTAATGGCGGCAGTTTGGATAAGGTGATTCTGGATAAATACGGTCACCCAACTGCTGAAGCCCTTGTAGAAAGCGCATTTGACCATTTGGCATTGTTAGAGAAATACGGATTTTATGATACATGTGTATCTATGAAGTCATCGTCTGTTCCCACAATGGTCGCTGCAGCAAGATTGTTCAGAAGCAAATGTGATTATCCGATTCATATTGGCGTCACAGAGACAGGGCCTGTACGAATGGGATTGATAAAGTCTGCAATGGGTATCGGTACTTTGCTGTTAGATGGTATTGGTGATACCATTCGCGTTAGTTTAACTGACGATCCCATTGAAGAAATCTTCGCCGCAAAGGATATTCTAAGGGCGGCAGGCATCCGTAAAGAGGGCGTTAATATCATTTCTTGTCCCACTTGTGGAAGAACGCAAATTGACCTGATTGGTCTTGTAAATCAGGTTGATGAGGCGTTGAAGGGCTGTGAAAAGCCAATAACCGTTGCTGTTATGGGTTGCGTTGTGAACGGACCCGGTGAAGCACGGGAAGCGGATATCGGAATTGCAGGCGGAGACGGCTGCGGAATGATTTTTGAAAAGGGAAAACAGGTTATGAAGTTGCCGTATGATGAACTTCTGCCTGCGCTTCTCAAGAGAATCGATTTACTTTGAGGAATTTATGGATATTAAAGTACACTTTATGAATATGTTTCCGGATTATGTGCCGCCTGAAGCGCTGGAAGATGCTTTATCACAGACGGTCATAACTGCCGCTGATATTTCAATAGACGATAGAACGGTCAATGTTACCGCTTATTCCGATGCCTATATCAGCGAAAGAGACTGGAAACAAATTACAGATGAACTGGAGAGCCAATATTTTTGTAAATTAAATATTTTCTGCTCTTATCCGCCGCAACTGGTTCAATTTGTCAGCACGGAAGAGTTGATGCAAATATTTGTAAGTCAAAATGCTATGGCGCGCGGGTCTTTGTCCGGCGCTTTGTGGGCTTGGGACGAAAACGAACTTACTATCCAATTAAAAGCGAATGGCAAAAGTTTTGTTGAAGAGGGAATACCTTATGTTCGCGAGTATCTGAAGAAGCATTTTGGCCGCGATGTAACGATTAATGTGGTTGCCGGGCCGGAATTTGCAGATCAGGACATTTCCTCAACTCTTGAACAAATGCGCGCTACGATGTTAAGCGAATTGCCGCGAACACAGCAACCTGTAAAAAAAGTGCAGCCACAGGAAACGAGTGTCGCAATTCTGGGAAAACCATTCAAAGGGAATCCGATCCAAATGTCAGAATTGTCATTGGATATGGGTTTTGTTGTTGTAGAAGGCAGAGTCTTTAATATCGAACATAAAGAGTTGACGAAACGAAACGCCTGGGTTATCAATTTTGATATTACAGATAATACTTCTTCTGTCCGCGTCAGCCGCTTTATGGAAAAGAAAGACGCGCTTCCGGTGGTAGAAAAGATCAAAATCGGCTCAGTATATAAAGTTCAGGGAAAACTTCTGATTGATAACTACACAAATGAGATGGTATTACGGCCGAATTCCATATTACCGGGCTATATGCCTTCCCGGAACGATAATGCAATTGGCGAAAAGCGCGTCGAATTACATCTGCATACAGCAATGAGCAATATGGATGCCCTTACCAATACGGACGCCGTGATCAAGCAGGCAGCCGCTTGGGGTCACAAAGCTATAGCGATTACTGACCACGGCTGTGTTCAGTCCTTTACAGATGCGTTGCATACGGTAGAGAGTTGGAAAGGCGCTCCTAAAGTTGCAGGTACGGATGACGATATTAAAATTCTTTATGGCTGTGAAGGTTACTACATCAATGATGTTGATGATCGCATTGCTGTCCATGGTAAAGCAGATGCGTTACTGACTGATGATTATGTTGCATTCGATTTGGAAACGACCGGTCTTTATAATCGTCGGGATCGAATCATCGAGATCGGCGCTGTCAGAATGCGTAACGGTGAAGAAATTGACCGTTTTCAGACATTTGTTAACCCCGGTTGTCCCATTGAAAAAAGGACAACCGACCTTACAGGCATTACAGATGATATGCTGATCGGCGCGCCGAGTATCGAAGATGCTTTGAAGGCATTTTTGGCATTTGTTAACGACAGCGTTATTGTCGCGCACAATGCGGACTTTGATACCGGATTTATCAGCCGTGCATGCCAGGAGCAGGGAATTCCATATGAATTAACTTCCGTTGATACCCTTGTGATCGCACAGAATATGCTCACATCGTTGAACAGTTTTAGCCTTGATGTGGTTGCTAAATATTTCAATTTAGAGGATTTTAATCACCACAGAGCAGGCGACGATGCGTTGATTTGCGGCAAAATTATGAGCAAATTGATTCCTTTGCTCAATGAGATTGGCGTTATGTACATTCAGCAGATCAATGATGCGATGATACCCTTGCGCCCGTCACACCGGCAAAAAAGTGTTCGCTGTCAGCACATTGTTTTGTTCGCTAAAAACCAACTGGGTCTGCGCAATCTGTACAGATTGATTTCTGAGTCTAATATTAAGTATTTTAAAAAGTTCCCGCGAATTTTTAAATCTGAACTTTTAAAATACCGTGAAGGTTTGATCATCGGTTCGGCTTGCGAGAATAATGAACTGTTCCAGGCGGTTATTTTGGGAAAAACCCAGGAAGAATTGGAACGGATCGCTTCGTTCTATGACTATCTTGAAGTTCAACCGATCTCCAATAACCGGTTTATGCTCTATCCAAAGTCAGAGGATGAAGAGCCGATTGCCCGATCCGATGAAGATCTGAGACAGTTTAACCGTGATATCATTGCATTAGGCGAACAGACAAACAAAATGGTCGTTGCTACGGGTGATGTCCATTTCCAAAATCCGGAGGATGAAATCTTCAGACGCATTCTGCTGGCAACAAAAAACTTAAACGATGAGCGAGAAAATCCGCTATATTTCAGAACTACAGATGAAATGCTTCAGGAATTTTCGTACCTTGGTGAGGAAAAAGCCCGGGAAATCGTTATTCGCAATCCAAACATAATAACAGATATGTGTGAAAAAGTCCGTCCGGTGCCGCATAATTTGTTTGCGCCGTCTATTGAAAATTCAGTAGAGGACTTAAAAGCGCTTGTATACGGAAAAATGCATCGGCTTTACGGTGATAATCCGCCAGAGTTGATCACAAAGCGTGTAGAAACGGAATTACATGACATCATTACCTGTCATTATGATGTTATTTATATGTCCGCCCAGCGTCTTGTGCAGAATTCTTTGGAAAACGGTTACCTTGTAGGCTCCCGTGGATCTGTGGGCTCTTCAATCGTTGCCTATATGTCCGGCATAACTGAGGTTAACTCATTCCCGCCTCACTACCGCTGTCCAAATCCGGAATGTAAGTATACCACTTTTAATGTTCCGGATGGATATGGATGTGGCGCTGACTTGCCGGACGATGTTTGTCCAAAATGCGGAACACCCTTTGAAAAGGATGGTTTCAATATACCGTTTGAGACCTTCCTGGGCTTCGGTGGCGATAAGATCCCGGATATCGACCTTAACTTCTCCGGAGAATATCAGGCAAGAGCCCATGCTTATTGCACCGAGATGTTTGGTAAATCCCACGTTTTCAGAGCAGGTACTGTTGGCACCGTTGCTGAGAAAACTGCATTCGGTTATGTCAAAAAGTATTTCGAAGATATCGGAAAAAATGCGCCTAGCGTTGAAAAAACACGCCTTGCTTCCGGCTGTGTTGGCGTGCGCAGAACAACCGGTCAACATCCGGGTGGTCTGGTCGTTATTCCGCAAGAAAACGAAATTTGGGATTTTTGCCCAGTGCAACATCCTGCTGACGATGCAAAATCGGAAACAATAACGACTCATTTTGAGTACCACTCTATGGAAGAGAATCTTCTGAAACTGGATATGCTGGGACATGATGACCCCACCATGATCCGTATGATGGAGGATATGACCGGCGTGGATGCAAAACAGATTCCGATGGATGATAAAAAGACAATGTCCATTTTTACATCCTCGAAAGTTATGGGATATGAAAATGACCCGCTATTAGGTCCCACCGGCGCGGTTGGCGTTCCTGAGTTTAATACCCGGTTTACCCGTGGCGTTTTGTTGGATACAAAACCGGATAAGTTTGATTTTCTTGTCCGTATTTGCGGTTACACCCACGGTACAGATGTTTGGCTTGGTAATGCAAAGGATCTGATCGTCTCTGGCACAGCAAGAGTTGATCAGACAATCGGTGCCCGTGACGATATTATGCTCTATTTGATTTCTTGCGGTATGCCTGAAAAACGGTCTTTCAAAATTATGGAATCGGTTCGTAAAGGCAAAGGTTTACCTGAAGGCGCAGAGCAAGAAATGATCGATGCCGGCGTTCCTGAATGGTATATCGGTTCCTGCAAGAAGATCAAGTATCTTTTCCCCAAGGCACACGCTGTAGCGTACTGTATGATGGCATTCCGTATCGCTTGGTTTAAAGTGTTTCATCCTCTTGCTTTTTATGCGGCGTATTTCTACCGTCGGAGTCAAAAAGGTGGTTTCGATGCCGTAATGATGACAAGAGGAATGGATGCTGTAAATGCAAGTATTCAGGCCATCGACGACAATGATGCGGCCACTGCAAAAGATGAAGATCTGCTGACGACGCTGGAAGTTGTCTACGAATTCTATCTTCGTGGTTTTGATTTCCTTCCTATTGATCTATATAAGAGCCACGCAACAAAGTTTTTGATTGAAGACGGCAAATTGCGTCCGCCTTTTGTTGCGATACCAGGCCTTGGTGAAACTGCCGCCTGGGATCTTATGCAGGGCAGAGAAGGTAAGGATTTTATTTCTATTGAGGAAGTATCTGCCGCTTGTCCGAAAGTTTCAAAGACCCATATTGAAATGCTGAAAGATGCCGGCGCATTTAGTGAACTACCGGAAACAAATCAAGTAAGTCTGTTTTGATGCATAATTAAAATATCCACCGGTTAACCGGTGGATATTTTATAGTGTTTTTGATTTTGTTTTAATTTGGATCTGGGATAAGATCACTGCTGAAAACATAAATACACATCCGGCGATTTCCCATGGTGTCATAGACTCTCCAAGAATCAGACAGCCAAATAAAACGGCAAATACCGATTCAAGACTCATAATCAGAGCAGCAGGCGCAGAATCCAGATACTTTTGTCCAATGATCTGCAGCGCATATGCGGCACCCATTGACAAAAAGCCGGTATAACACAAAGGTAACCAGCAGTCAGCAATAGCTGACCAAGTCGGCTTTTCAGTAAACACAGTAATAATCGCAGATAATACAGCGCAAACCAAAGCCTGCAATAAGTTCAGCCTGAGTGGGTCTAATTCGGACGCAAATTTTTCAACGCAGATGATTTGCAGTGCAAACATAAATGCGCATCCGATCAGCAGCAAATCGCTGAATTGAATACCGGAAACACCGACACAACTGAGCAAATATAAACCGATAACGGCAAATACAACGCTGATTGCCGTCATAATGCTTGCTTTCTTCTTCATAAAAATGCCGATAACCGGAACAATTACAATATACATTGCAGTCAGAAAACCGGATTTTCCGGCATCTGTATCCACAAGCCCCATTTGTTGCAGGTTACATGCAAAAAATAAAGGGATACCGCAAAACAAACCGGCTTTCCATAGTTTCCTGTCAACCCAACGATTTTTAAATGTTTTTCCGTCATTTTTGAATTTATCGGAAATAGTTATTACCGGAATCAAACCGATGACGGCAAGCATACATCGTACTGCCTGAAATGTGAAAGGACCAATATGGTCCATACCAACACTTTGCGCCACAAAAGCAGCGCCCCAAATAATTGTTGCCAGCAAAATCAGTATGCTGCCACGTATTTTACTTTTCATTTTATCACCAGCCAATACTTTATCACATACGAAATATAAATGCAATATAAGCCATTTGATTTTTCTAACAATTAATGATATACTGATCAAAAAAGGAGGTAATATATAAATTATGGATATGATTCGTGAAAGATCTGAAATCGCTTTTGAAGATAAATGGTCTATTGAAGACCTTTATGCAACAGACGCGTTATGGGAAGAGGAACTGAATACCCTTGAAAAGGACAGGGAGTGCCTTGTTTCCTATGCAGGCCATTTGGCAGAAAACGGCGCATCGCTCTATAATTATTTAAAAGCAAAAGAACAGACGGAAGTAAAAATCGAAAAACTTGCCAACTATTGTATGCGAAAAGCTGATGAAGACACAAGAAATTCCGCTTATCAGGCTATGACCGGTAAGTTTATGAGTATCGCTGTTGGCTTAAGCGCTGCTACGAGCTTTGAGACACCCGAAATTATGGCAATTGCTGATTCCGACCTGGATGCTTTTTACAGCGAAGAGAGCGGCTTGGAGCGTTACCGTCGGTATTTAACAGACCTTCGCAGACGAAAGAGCCATATTTTATCACCGGCTGAGGAAAAACTGTTGGCTGCTGCCGGTGAAATGGCGCAAGCACCTGACAGCATTTATGGTATGTTTGCCGATGCTGACTTGAAATTTGATGATGCGGTCGATGGAAAAGGGGAGAAGCACCCCTTGACCCAAAGTACTTTTATCCATTATCAGGAAAGCCCGGATCGGGAACTCAGACGCAGTGCGTACGAAAGTTTGTATAACGGATTTGCTGCTTATAAAAACACAGCTGCTGGTTTGCTGGATGCGCAGAATAAGCAGTTGAAATTCTTTGCAGAAGCAAGAAAGTATGATAATGCTTTTGAGGCATCTCTGGATGAGACTAATGTTCCCACATCTGTCTATTTAAATCTGATCGAAGCCATTCATAAGAATGTTGACAAAATGCACAAGTATGTTCGGTTAAGAAAAAAACTCCTGGGCGTAGAGGAACTGCATTTTTATGATGTTTATACACCGCTTGTCAGTGAAGTAGATAAGAACATTCCTTTTGCAGATGCAAAAAATGCTGTATTAAATGCAGTTACGCCTTTGGGTAATGATTACAAGGATATCATTAAAGAAGGTTTTGCCAACCGCTGGATCGATGTATATCCCAATGCCGGTAAGCGGAGCGGCGCGTACTCTGCCGGTGCGATCATACACCCCTATGTTCTGTTAAACTACACGGGAACGCTGGACAGCCAGTTTACACTTGCCCACGAAATGGGCCATGCTGTGCATTCCTATCTGTCTAATAAGCACCAAAACCCTGTGGATGCAGGATATGTTATCTTTGTCGCAGAAGTTGCTTCTACCGTAAACGAAGCGCTTTTGATGGAAGATCTTTTAAGCAAGACAACGGATAAGCGGGAGCGGGCATATCTGATCAACCATTTCCTTGATCAGTTCAAAGGCACTATTTATCGTCAAACGATGTTTGCTGAGTTCGAACTGAATATCGGCCGTATGGTGCAAAACGGACAAACATTGACTGCCGATGTACTTTGCAATGAG
>CALBJG010000182.1 GCA_937892865.1 uncultured Clostridia bacterium | reverse complement strand
CGGGCTGCCATAGGCACGGCAGAAACACCGGCAGAACCGATGAGGGGATTGACCTTGCCGCCGGTGAGTTTGCACATCACCAGACCACCCAGCAGACCGCCGCAAGTGGACAGAATGAAAGCAACAACGCCCAAAACAACGATGGACAGAGTCTGAACGGTCAGGAAGTTGGAACCGACCATGGTAGCGCCAACAGAGGTGGACAGCAGAATGGTGACGATATTCATCAGCGCATTCTGAACGGTGTCGCTCAGTCGATCGGTCACGCCGCACTCCTTAAACAAGTTGCCCAGCATCAGGCAGCCGATCAGAGGCGCAGTATCGGGCAGCAGCAGCGCTACGAACAGAGTAACCACGATGGGGAAGATGATCTTCTCGGTCTTGGAAACATTCCGGGTCTGGACCATCTTGATCTTTCGCTGCTCGGGGGTGGTCAGCAGTTTCATAAAGGGCGGCTGGATCATGGGGATCAGCGCCATATAGGAATAGGCTGCCACAGCGATGGCGCCCAGCAGATGGGGTGCCAACTGGCTGGTCAGGAAGATGGCGGTAGGACCGTCAGCGCCGCCGATGATACCGATGGAAGCGGCTTCGGGGCCGGTAAAGCCCAAAGCGGGAGAGATCAGATTCAGCGCAATTGCGCCGAAGAATGCCACGAATACGCCCAACTGGGCAGCAGCGCCCAACAGCAGGCTTTTGGGATTACTGAGCAGAGGACCGAAGTCGGTCATAGCGCCAACACCCATAAAGATCAGGCAGGGATAAATGCTGGTCTTAACGCCGATATAGAAGAAGTCCAGCAGGCCGCCTTCTTTCAGAATGGTGCCGAAGGAGTGGTAAGCCTCGTGGTTTGCATCCATAAAATTGGTCCACAATTCCTGGTTATACAGACCGGCGCCGGGCAGGTTGCTGAGCAAGCAACCGAATGCGATACCGCACAGAAGCAGCGGCTCGAATTTTTTCACAATGGCCAAGTACAGAAGCACACAGGAGATGGCAAGCATCACCAGGCTCTGCCAGCCGGGATTATTTTCTGCCAGGAAGCCGGAGAAGATAGCGGCAAAGCCGGAATCATTCCAGATCTTCAGCAGAATCTCACCAACATTGATCATCGGATGCCCTCCTTATGCCAGGACAACCAGAGCATCGCCGGTGTTGACGGAAGCGCCCTTGGCGGCGATCACCTGGGAAACGGTACCGGCTCTGGGAGCCATGATCTCGTTCTCCATCTTCATTGCTTCCAGTACGCACAGCACTTCGCCTTCCTTCACAGCCTGACCGGCGGTGACATTCACCTTCAAAATGGTGCCGGGCATGGGTGCGTTGACAGCCTCGCCTGCACCGACGGCAACAGGAGCGGCAGCGGCGGCAGGTGCAGCTGCGGGAGCAGCGGCAGGCGCAGCGACAGGCGCTGCGGGAGCAGCGGGGGCGATGGCTTCATACTCATCCAGGAGCATAGCCTTGCCGGACTCGACCTCTACTTCATAAGTACGGCCGTTTAATGTAATTTTATATACCATTTTACTTTACCTCCTTGATGGAAATGAAGCGCAGTTCATTCAGGGGCTTGCCCATTTTGTTTGCGGTGATCGCCATCAGCATAGCGGCGGTCTTGGGTTCTACATCATGCAGTTTCAGTTCGCCGGCGCTGCCGGGAGCAACTGCCTTGGGTGCATCGGGTGCGGCAGGCGCATCCACCACCGGAGCGGCGGCCTTTTTCTTGTTCTCAGCGGCAACGAAGCATTTGCCCATAATGATCACAACGACCATCAGCGCGATAATGCCCAGGAAAACGACGCCGTAACCCAGCAGGGCGATCAGCGCAGCGCCGCCGATGGAGGGGTTCTCCAAATAAGCGGGAAGAACGGAAGTTAACATATTGCTACCTCCTTATGCCTCAACGATGGTGTAGGTTGCCATATTCTCTTCCTTGGCCTTCCGGTCCTCAAAGAACTTTTCAGCCAGGTTGGGGAATGCAATGTAGGAAAGAACATCCTCGTCGGACTTGGCGATACCGGCCAGTTTCTCCCGGGTTGCGTCAACAACGGGAGCCAGGGTATCGGCATAGCGGCCTTCGATGGGCTTCTCATCGCCCAGGATCTGCGCCTTCACAGCCTCGTCGATGGGAGCGGGGGTGATGCCGTATTCACCGCGGCAGTAAGCCTTGACTTCCTTGGAAACCTTCTTGTAACGCTCACCCTGCAGGACATTGGTAACAGCCTGCACGCCAACCATCTGGCTGGTGGGAGTGACCAGAGGAGGATAACCCAGGTCAGCGCGAACCTTGGGAGTTTCCAGCAGAGCCTCGTCGAACTTATCCAGCGCGTTCATCTGCTTCAACTGGCTCAGCAGGTTAGAAAGCATACCGCCGGGGATCTGATAGGTCAGGCACTGGGTATCGGTAGCCATGGACTTGGGCATCAGTGTGCCGTCAGCCAGGAACTCATCGCGAATGCCCTTGAAGTAGTCGGCCATAGCCTTGGTGCAGGTATCGTCCAGATCCACCTCGTAACCCAACTGACGCAGAGCGTAAGCCATGGTCTCGGTAGCGGGCTGGGAAGTACCGCCGGAGAAGGGGGAGATAGCGGTGTCGATAATGTCCACGCCAGCCTCGACAGCCTTCAGGTAAGTCATGAAAGCCAGACCGGTGGTGGAGTGGGTATGCAGGTCGATGGGCAGGTCAACAGCGTCCTTGATGGCGGAGACCATATCGTAAGCCTCCTGGGGACCCATAATACCGGCCATATCCTTGATACAGATGGTGGAAGCGCCCATTTCCTTCAGTTCCTTGACCATTTCCACATACTTGGCGTGGGTGTGGACAGGAGAAGTGGTGTAGGAGATGGTGCCGGAAGCGATGGCGCCGGCCTTGTTTGTGGCTTCCATAGCGACCTTCATATTGTTTACGTCGTTCAGGGCGTCGAAAATACGGATCACATCGATGCCGTTTTCCACAGCCTTTGCTACGAACAGTTTCACAAAGTCATCGGGATAGTGGGAGTAACCCAGAACGTTCTGACCACGCAGCAGCATCTGCAACTTGGTGTTGGGCATAGCGGCGCGGATCTTCCGCAGACGCTCCCAGGGATCTTCGTTCAGGTAACGCAGGCAGACGTCGAAAGTAGCGCCGCCCCAGCACTCGGCTGCGTAGTAGCCGGCCTTGTCGATGGTCTGGAGCATAGGCTCAAACTTTTCGAAGGGCAGGCGGGTTGCGATCAGAGACTGGTTGGCGTCCCGAAGGACGGTCTCCACAAACTGAACTTTTCTTGCCATATTTATGTAACCTCCATTTAGGAAAATAATAGAAAAGGTTAGGAAAGGAATCCACCCAAAATGATAAATCCCAATCTCCACCAAATACATCTTAACATATAAAAAATAAGATGTAAATACATTTTTCGGTTATTTTGGTGTCTTTGCCAACTCTTTGCCGGAGAATTGGCAAAAGCGTGCAAAAATTTTGCGCCCGGGGCGTTTTTTTATGAATCTTTCTTATTGATTTTTATTTTCCGGTAGTGTATGATAGAATTGCAAAATATGGGATACCGGTAATTCCGGTATTACTTTAAATGAAAGAGGTAAATATTATGGCACAGATCGATCTGAGCAAGTACGGCATCACCGGTACTACCGAGATTGTCTACAACCCCTCCTACGAGCAGTTGTTCGAGGCTGAGATGGACCCCACCCTGGAAGGCTTTGACAAAGGTCAGCTGACCGAACTGGGCGCCGTCAATGTTATGACCGGTATCTACACCGGCCGTTCCCCCAAAGATAAGTTCATCGTTATGGACGAAACCTCCAAGGACACCGTGTGGTGGACTTCCCAGGAATTCGCCAACGACAACAAGCCCGCTTCCGTGGAAGCATGGAAGGCTTGCAAGGAACTGGCTCTGAAGCAGCTCAGTGGCAAGAAACTGTATGTTATGGACCTGTTCTGCGGCACCAACCCCGACTCCCGTATGGCGATCCGCTTCATTATGGAAGTGGCATGGCAGGCTCACTTTGTTAAGAATATGTTCATCGCTCCCACCG
>CALBJG010000181.1 GCA_937892865.1 uncultured Clostridia bacterium | reverse complement strand
AATGGCAACACGCTGCTGCTGACCGCCGGAGAGAGAGTCGGTGCGCCGGTGCTCGTAGCCTTTTAAGCCAACGATGTTCAGCATCTCCGTGACCCGTTCCTGGATCTCCGCTTTGGGGAGTTTGGCAACCTTCAGACCGAAGGCGATATTATCAAATACATTTAAGTGGGGAAACAGAGCATAGCGCTGGAACACGGTGTTGATCTGCCGCTCGTAGGGAGGCACATCATTGATGCGCTTGCCGTCAAATAAAACAGTGCCGGATGTGGGGGTCAAAAAACCGCCAATGATCCGCAAAGTGGTGGTCTTGCCACAGCCGGAGGGACCCAGCAGCGTAAGGAATTCCTGGTCGTTAAAGTACAGGTCGATCCCGTCCAGTACCCGTTCACCGTCGAATTCCATAACAAGATTTTGAAGTCTGATGAGTTCTTTTGCCATCATCTTCACACTCCTTTGTCAACTGAACTTCTGCATAACTGCGCAAACCTTTGGGGCGCAAGGGAAACACCCTGCTTCCGGCGGCTTATTTTTGCAGTGAAAACATTCCCGAAAAATAAAAATTTCGACACATATACAGTACATTAAAATGCCCCGATTGTCAATGAATTTTTCTGCTTATAAATCAATGGATTTGGGGAATAATACCCAAAAGAAATTTTTCGGAGGAATGCAGAATGGGAAGACCGGTTTTTCGTCTGACAGCGGCGGCGTTGGCAGTGTGCCTTTTGGCTGGGTGTACGCCGTCGGGCGGAGAGATCCCCAATACCACAGCCGTGGAAGAGGCGGATTACGACACCCGATCCAATCAAGTTTACACAGCCGCTTTGGGGGACTTTTACAACCTTTATATGCAGGCAAAAGGGGCATCTTCCATGGCTGAACGGTATGCGCTGATGGCGGCGGCAGAGGGGAAACTTCTGGCATCCGGGACGATGCTGCCCATTTACGCCGGTGGCGGCAGTTATGCCATTTCCCGTCTTGCGCCATACACCACACCCAATGTTCTTTGGGGCAGTGACGAAGACCGGTTTCACAACGCGGTGGTGACCACTGCGCCCATCACCGCCGCCCACCGGGAGGAAATGAAAAAAGCCTATGCAGAGAAGAAGGGGAGCGGCGCTTACGAAAGTTGGGCAAAGGCGTATCTTTTGGAGCAGGGCTATACTTTGAAAGACACTTACACCATCGGCTATACCTCTGACCCGGAGACCTGGGATGTGCTGGCATCTTCCAAGTCGGTGAACGCCCGGGCCATCGTGAACACTTATGACGGTCTTTACGAGTATGACTGCGAGGGCGTTTTGCAGCCGGCTTTGGCGGAAAGTTATGAAAAGCGGGAAAACAGCGACAGCACGGTGACCTACCGGTTTACCCTGCGGGAGGGGGCGACCTGGGTGGATTCCCAGGGGCGGCACATCGCTCCGGTGGTGGCAGACGATTTCGTGGCGGGTCTGCAGCATATGATGGATGCGATGGGCGGCTTGGAATATCTGACCGAGGGGGTCATTTTCAATGCCCGGGAATATATCTCCGGGCAGTTGAGGGATTTTTCTCAAGTAGGTGTCCGGGCAGAGAATGAAAGGACCGTGGCGTATACTCTGACAGAAGATGCGCCTTATTTTATGACGATGTTAGGATACGGCGTATTTGCTCCCATGTGCCGCAGTTTTTACACCGCCCGGGGCGGCGCTTTCGGAGAGGACTATGACCCGGCAGACCCGGGCTACCGCTACGGCAAAAGCCCGGAAGATATCGCCTACTGCGGGCCGTATCTGGTTAGCAACGCCACAGCGGAAAGCACCATCGTCTTTCAGGAGAACCCCGCTTACTGGAACGGGGATAACATCAATATTCGCGCCATTACCTGGCTGTATAACGACGGTACGGAAGAACTGAAGACCTACACCGATACGGTAAACGGCACGATTGACACCGGGGCTTTGAATGCCGCGGCGGTGGCGAAAGCCAAGGCAGACGGCATTTTCAACCGGGACGCCTTTGTAACTGCCGGGGATGCCATCACCTATTTTATGTTCTTTAATTTGAACCGGGCATCCTACGCCAATTTTAACGATGACTCTGTGGCAGTGTCCAAAAAGCCGGAGCCGGAGCGGCAGAGGACGAAAGGGGCTATGGCAAATATCCATTTCCGCAGAGCCTTGTGCCTCAGTGTGGACAGAGGGGCGTACAATGCCCAATCGGTGGGAGAGGACTTGAAATTTGCCGCCCTCCGGAACAGTTACACCCCCGGAAACTTTGTCTATTTGCCGGAAGATGTGACGGTGACAGTGGACGGGGAGGCAAGGACTTATCCTGCCGGCACTGCCTACGGCGCTATGTTGCAGGAACAGTTATCAGCGGAGGGGCTGACGATGCAGGTATGGGACGAAAAAGCCGAGGGGGGACAAGGGTCATCTGACGGCTTTGACGGCTGGTTTGACCCCGGCGCCGCTATGCGGGAGATGACAAAAGCGGTGGCAGATCTGCAGGAGCAGGGGATCCCGGTGACCAAAGAACAGCCGATTTATATTGACTTTCCCTATTATTCCTCTTCTCCGGTGAATACCAATATGGCAAACGCTTTTAAAAAGTCTGTTGAGTCGGTACTGAACGGCTTGGTGGTGATCCTGCCGGTGGATTGCGGTGACCGGGCAGGGGCAAACTATGCCGGTTACTATATCACCGGAGGGGAGCAGGCGAACTATGACATCTACGGCTATGCCGGCTGGGGACCGGACTACGGCGATCCCCAGACGTATCTTGACACCGTTCTGCCGGAATATGCCGGGTATATGACCAAAATGTTCGGGATCTACTGATATGGGAAAATATGTGATCAAGCGATTATCCCTGGGGCTTTTGGCGGTGCTTGTTTCCACGGTGGTGGTGATGGTAATGGTCTACGGCCTGCTGGATAAAAATCTGATATTTGCCGATGATCCGGTGTTTTCCCGTCAGCGGCACAACGCCTTGACCGTTTACAAAATGCAGCAGTGGGAAAACTTTGGCTATATGGACTATGTCCCCTTTGGGGAGTATGCCCCCGGGGCAGCCCTGGGGGATACCCCCGGGCAGGACAGCAGGGAAACAGCGGCGAAGGTTGCCTCTTTTACCAATGCATACGAAGAAAAAGGCTACACCGTCACCCGGTTGCCGGCGGTATACCGGGCGGGCAGCCGAAAATACCAGGAGGGGGGCGAGCCCCGGCTCTTTGCCTACCGGGAGATCCCGGTTGTGAGGCGGCTGGTCTCTTTTCTCGTAAATTTGGTCAAGATCGACCATTTGGGCAGGGCAGAGGGGATCCCGGCAGAAGAACGGAAACTGACCTTTACCCTGTATGACCCGGTCTATGGAGGGAAATTCTCTCCGGCGGTGATGGGAAACGGCACATATCACCGGTATTTACTGTATTTTGACGGGGAATTTCCCTATATCCACCAAAATTTTATCCGGTTGCAGTTGGGAAAATCCTATGCCGTGAACACCGGCATCGATGTGGTGCAGACACTGACGGAAAAGCAGGGCAGTTACGATTATCGGCAGGTGGTGTATCCCACCGGATTGACGGAGATGAGCGCCGATGATCTCCACAGCGCCGTGTATGTAAAAGGCTCTTTGGAAGCCGGGGGCGAGGGGCTGAAAGCAAGGTTTGACAGCGACTATACCGGCGTTACCACCTATAAAAAGGGGTTGTCCCGGTTGGGATACTCCTTTGTTATCGGCATTTTGGCGGCGGTGCTTTCTTACCTCATCGCCATTCCTGCTGCCACGGCGATGGCGCTGAAAAAGGACGGCCTTTTGGATAAAGCCGGTACGGTGTTTATCGTATTTATCATCGCTGTGCCCAGTTTGGGCTATATCTTTTTGTTCAAAGCCATTGGCGGCGCATTGGGGCTGCCGGTGACTTTTGATATGGAAAACCCCGGCTGGCGGCAGTATGTACTGCCGGTGGTATCTTTGGCGCTGCCTGCGGCGGCGGGGCTAATGAAATGGCACCGGCGGTATATGGTGGACGGCCTCCGGGAAGACTATGTGCGGTTTGCCCGGTCAGAGGGATTTTCCACATGGCAGATCCTTTGGAAACACGTGGCGAAAAATGCGGCGATCCCCATTGTCCACGGCATTCCCGGCGCATTGCTGGGGGCGTTGGTGGGAGCGATCATCACAGAGCGGGTGTATGTGGTGCCGGGGGCGGGAAATCTCCTTACCCGGGCGATCAACCGGTACGATAACGGCGTGATCGTGGGTATGACCGCTTTTTATGCCCTGCTGGGGATCCTCAGTGTGGTGCTGGGGGATGCGCTGATGGCAAAAGCAGACCCCAGAATCAAATTGGAAAATAAATAAATTCCGGTTTGTCGGGATGCCTCGACAGGCAATTCGTTACCAACACGAATCTAATCGTACTTCCGCTATATCGCTCG
>CALBJG010000180.1 GCA_937892865.1 uncultured Clostridia bacterium | reverse complement strand
CCGGCGCTTACAGCTCCGTTGCCAACATGATCAACAAGTTCAATGTTAACTGCCGTAATGTCCATGCCTTTGCGATGGATGAATGGGCAGACGAGGACGGCAACGTGGCGCCTCTGACCTACGGCGCAGGTCTGGGCTACTCCTTTATGAACCACTTCTACGGTCGTATCCGGGAAGATCTTCGTCCTCCCGTTGAGAACTGGCACGTACATACCAACGAAAACAAGGGTACCGATGTCTACTCCAATATGATCGACGACATCACCGGCGGTGGTGTTGATGTGGTCTATACCGCTACCGGCTGGCCCGGACACACCGCTTTTATTGATCCCAGAACCGAGGAGTTCAAGGCTGATACCCTGGAAGAATTCTGCCAGTTGGGTTCCCGGATCGTTACCGAAACCCCCTTGACTATTTGCGAGAATTCCCTGTTCTCCCCCATGGGCGCTTCCGGTGATGTATGGGCTGTTCCTTATAAAGCCGCTACCATCGGCCCCCGGGATATCTGCCACGCCAAGGAGCGTGTAGAACTGCATAACTTCGTCAATCCTGACGGCTCTTCTTGGCAGAGAATGGTCTCCCGTCTGGAACTGTACGGCCCCATTTCCCAGGAGTTCCCCGCCTCCATCCTGCGTTTGGGTAAGGGTACTTGCTATGTATCCGAAGCCATTGCCAAGCCTTTCGCCAGTTGGCACTGCGGCATTGCCGATGGAGATCTGTGATGGCACTGTTGGATGTAAAACCTTATGACAAACTGGTGTATGAGCAGGAATTAAAGGATTTCCTGCCGGATACCTTTATCGACTGCCACACCCATATTTGGCTGGATGAGCAGAATCATTTCTGTGAAGACACTGCCAGCCGTTCCTGCGCCTGGCCCAATATGGTAGCGCTGGACAATTCCGTAGAAGACTTAAACGAGACCAACCGACTGTTGTTTCCGGATAAGAAGGTCATCTCCGTTCTCTACGGTCAGCCGATGATCACCATTGACTTGAAAAAGAACAATGACTACGTGGCAAAAGCCGCAAATGCCAACGGTTTTCCGGCGCTGTACATCAGTCATCCCAGCCAGAGCGCGGAGTCTGTAGAGCGGGCAGTTTTGGCAAACCCCTGCTTCAAGGGGCTGAAAGTTTATCTCCAGTTTGCCCCTTCCTATATTCCCTCCAACGAAATTCGGATTTACGATTTTCTGCCCCACGAGCATTTGGCTTTGGCAGATAAGCACGGCTGGGTGGTGCAGTTGCATATCGCCCGTCCAAAACGCCTTGCCGACCCGGTCAACTATATCCAAATCCGGGAGATCGAGGAAAAGTATCCCAACCTGCAATTGATCGTCGCGCACTTGGGAAGAGCCTACGCAGATGAAGATTTAGGCGATGCCCTTCCCTACCTGAAGGATATGAAAAAGACCGTTTGGGACTTTACCGCCAACACCAATCAGCAGGTAATGGAAAAAGTGCTGGAAATGGTAGGGCCTGACCGTTTCCTTTACGGAACAGACTTCCCCATTTTCCGGATGAAAGCAAGACGCACTGTGGAAAAGGGTTTCTACATCAACGAGATCCCCGCCGGTTCTTTGGGTGATGTATCTGCCGACCCCCATATGCGGGAGATTCCCTACCCGGAAGCAGACAAGATCAGTTTCTTTATTTATGAAGAAATCTTATCCTGCAAGCGCGCCTGCCAAAACTTAGGACTTGGCAAAGCAGAAGTAAACAAAATTTTCTACGAAAACGCTGCGAAAATTTTTGGGATTAAGTGAGGTTTTTACTATGGAAAACAAAACCAAATTGAAAATGATCCACAAGCTGGAAAATATTCCCGATTTCACCTTGGAAGCGGGTTATTCCATTCGATTCTTCCAACCCGGCGAAGAGCAATTATGGCTGGAACTGTGTCAGCACGGTCTTTTGGATAATATGTCTATGGAAAACTGGGACACCTGCATCACTGCTTTCCCAACTTTGGTGCCGGAACGGGACTTGTATTTTATTTGTGATCCCAGTGGCAAAGCAGTGGCGACTACCATTGCGTTCACTTTACCGGAAGGTGATGGTTTGCTCCATATGGTTGCTGCTGCGCCGGAATCCCGGGGACACGGCCTTGGCTATGCGATGACAGTTTACGGAATTCAGAAACTTGCCAAGGAAGGCGAAGCAAAGATCATGCGGCTCAATACCGATGATTTTCGCAAAGGCGCTGTAAAAGTTTATCTGCGCTCCGGTTTCCAGCCGGTGTTATATGATGACGATATGCAGGAGCGCTGGCAGGCGCTGTGCGACGAACTCAACATCCACGGTGTGGAAATGCTGGATATGGAAGGCGATCCCACCGGCGTGATTCTGTAAAGACAATTTCTGAAAGGGCGGTGACATAAATGACGGAGAATCAACTGCAAAGGACAGTGCCGGCATTTCGTGTCACCGCCCTTGCTAATCTTTCTTACTATCAATTCCCGGAAAACTTTTCCTTCGCCGGTGAATCACATGATTACTGGGAACTGACTTATGTGGACAAAGGGCAGATCGCAGTTCAGCAGGACGGCAGCACTTTTCTGCTGAAAGCTGGAGAAATGCTGCTGTGTAAGCCGAATGTATTCCACACCTGCCGGGTCTATCAAGATGCGCCTGCCTGCGTGGTGGATATTGAATTTATTATTGACTCGCCAATTCCGGAAAGTTTTGGCGACGAGATCATCATTCTCAATGCCGAACAGCGGCAATGTATGGCCGCCATTATCCGGGAAGCCTCACAGACATATGCCCACTTTAACAATCTGCCGGGCGCCGTTCGAATGGTGCAGACAGAGGATGTCCCCTACGGAAGCCAGCAGATCATTTGTAACCGTTTGGAAGAACTGCTCATTTACGCCTGCCGTGGCAACCGGAGCATTCGTATTGACCGCCGTCTGATCCCCACAGATTTGCAGACCAACCTTGCCTCCCAGATCCAGGCTTATATCAGCGAGCATTTAAGTGAAAAGATCACATTGGAGCGGCTTGCCCGGGATCACTGTATCAGTGTCACCAAACTCAAGCGCATTTTCCGGGAGGATGTAGGATTTTCTGTTATCACCTATTTGACAAACGAACGGATCAAAGAAGCCAAAAATCTGATACGGAAAGACCGGTTGAATTTCAGTCAGATCGCAGAGGCGGTAGGATATGACAGCATCCACTATTTCTCCGCTGTTTTCAAAAAGCAAACCGGTATGACCCCTACAGAATACGCAAACAGTGTAAAACGCAAAAAATAAGACTCGGAGATGCAACCTCCGAGTCTTTCTTTTATGCGGTTTTTTCTTTGATTTTGGGGTGGATGCACCGGATAACCAACCGGTTTGCCCAGTAAGAAAGCAAGGTAAACAGAATATTCAGCACCGATACGATCAGCACATACAATAGTTGCGCCGCCACATATCCTGCTGTTGCCTGCACCGCCAATCGAACAGATTCCAATGGTGGGATATTGCAACTGTAATAATTTGCGTAATTGGTCTGTAGAACTTGCGCCATTGTAGCAGAAATTACGCAGAAAATGCTCACGCAGAGGATCACTGCCCGCTGTTCTCCCTTAGGCTGGGGCGTGTAAATATCCAGGGCGAGTACGCAGAATGTGGCAAAGATCATCAAATTATGGAATGTTACCGTGTGGAAGTCCAAATAGCCGTTCCAGTAATTTTCAATATTGCCTGCGCTGTAGATGAGGCAAGGATAGATCAGTGTCAGCAGTGTCATTGCCATACACAGGGATGCAGCAACTGCCCGGACTGTTTCGCTGTGTTTGCCTTTATAAAACGCCATAGCAGGCAAAGCAAAGATCAGCATAGAACAATAGTGCAGCGGAATGTGGTACAGATCATAACCGTTTAAAAAAGAAGTGACCTGCTTGCCGATCTCCAAAAGAACAACCACAACCGCCATGATCTGTATGGGGATCATACGGATATGCAGCGGTTTCTTTCCAATGGTCAGCCGTAATATTACCGCAACAACAAGCATAACAATGGTTGCCGGCAGCAAAGTTTTCAGATGCGCTTCAGACCATAATTCCACTTTTTCTCCACCTTTCACCCTATTTTATACAAATTATAACAAAAACAAATTACTGTTACAACCGGTCGTTTCTTAAGGTTTTCCTAAATATTTCCAATATTTCAATCGGATTTCATTCTCCTGCCCACCGAATTCGATAAACACTGCAAAAGGACGCTCCAAAGGAGCGTCCTTTTCGTATCAGAATCCCTCTTTACGCCGCTGTTTACGCATCTGTTTGCGCTTTTGGGCGGCATCATACTCTTTTTGCTGTTCTTCTGTTTCGATCAGCAAGTCCGGCACTTCTTTCGGCTGACCTTTGCAGTCGATGCAAACCATATCGATATACGCACGGTTGATCATCTCCCGGTCTCCGCTTAAGGATTCCCGGTAGGTATCCACTCGCACTTCCATAGAAGAACGTCCCACGCTGGTCACCATACCCCGCAGAACGATCATATCACCGGTATAAGCAGGTGCTTGAAACTGCAGATTGTCAATAGCCGCCGTTGTTACTGTGTTGCCACAATGACGGATCGCCACGATGCCTGCCAGTTCATCGATCCATTTCAAAAGTTGCCCGCCAAACAGTCTGCCATAGTGGTTAATATGCGCAGGACAGACCAGATACTGCTGTTCTGTCAAGGAGTCTTCCACGCGTTTTATCTGTCTCATCTGCAAATCTCCTCTTGATTTTTACTCATTCGTTCGCTGGGCTTCGTACACTTTGCGGTTTTCATCGCTGGGGATCACGATAAACACCCAAACAGCAAACAATGCGATCACGCCCAAAATAATAATCACTGCCCGGTAAGGCAAAAAATCGCCCAAAACGCCTGCAATTATTTGAAAAAATATGCAGCCAACAGAAAACAGCGAACTGAACAGCGCATTGACTCTTGCCCGGATATTCCCCGGCAGGTAGGACTGTACCGCAGTTTCCCGGATTGTTGCACTGGTCGTTCCCATTGCGCCGCAGGCAAAGCGATTCACAAGCATCAGCGGATAGGGTGAAAACAGTAAAATCATATCTGCCACAGTATAAGCGGCATAAACAAATTTTGTTACGCCGTAACGCTTTTTCGGTGGGATCGTAACTTTATACTGCACCAAACCGCTTAAGAATCTTCCCACCATTTCTGCGCTCTTTAAAAAACCGAGCATTGTTACAGACAGCAGTGCATTTGTCTGATAATAGGCCTGGATCGCGATGTTTGTGCCATCTGTTGCGCCGCCGGTAATCGCCATATAGGTATAGATATTGCGTATACCCTTTTCCTTTTTTAAGTAGGCAAAGCCCTCTTTGATATCTTGCTTATACTGGTGGAATGTATACACCGGTTTCTTTTCTGTGTTTCTTTCTTTATCTTCCCGAACCAAACTTTCAATCAAAACGGAAACAAGTGTCAACCCTGCCACAAGATAAAAAAGATTGCACATACTGACATTTTCGTAGAGAAATGTTGCCACCGGCGACATCACGATAATGACCATAGGATAGATCGTACCGCTGACGGCGTATCCTTTTTGCTCCATCCCAATGGGGATCAGATCCGGATACCAGGCACTATACGCCAAACGGTAAAACACAGATATAACGCCAACTGTCAAACTCATCGCCACGTAGAGCATATATTGAAAATCGTGATTTGCCACCCAAAATCCCATAAAAAGATAAATTGCGGCCATCAAAAGGTCTAAAGATATGATCCACCGCTTTTTATTGCCTTTATCGATAAACGGCGCTGCCAAAACAGACAGCAAAAGATCCGGCAGGACGCCGCAGATCGTAATGATCGCAGAAAGGACGGTAGATTGGGTCTGTTCGAATACCAGCAGGCTTAAAGGCAGCGTCATAACCTCACCGCCAATGATGGACAAAAAGGATGCGGCGGTAATACTGGTATAGTTTCTTGTCCAAAGGGTTTGTTTGCGGCTCATCTTCTGCCTCCTTTCTGTTTGTTCGGTCATTTTACTGGGATTATACTCCAATTTTACGCAAAAGGCAAACAGTGTTTTATTGACAAATCCAACCGCCGTGTTACAATTGCCTTAAATTGCAATGCTGCAAAGGAGATAGGTTATGAAAAATCCGATTATACCCGGTAATTACGCTGACCCCTTTGTGTACCGTGACGGTAAAGATTACTATATGGTTGCCACAACGGAAACCGCTAATATCTTTGAAATCCACCACTCCCGGGATCTGCAACATTGGTCCGAACCGAAAACCATTCTCCGGGCAGAGGATATCTCCTGGGCAAAGACCGACACCTGGGCGCCCTCACTGATCAAATATAATGACTATTGGTATTTTGCTTTCTGCGCAGAAGGGCAAATCGGTATAGCCGTGTGTGATACGCCGATGGGCACATATCGCGACATTTTGGGCAAGCCGCTTCTCCCCCGGAACTCCTGTGGCATACAGACCATTGACCCCTCTCTGTTTCAAGACGATGACGGGAAAACTTATTTGCTTTTTGGAAACAGCAAGTGCTTTATCAGTGAGATATTCCTTTCTCCGGAGGATGTGCATTTGGTTGGCGAAATGCACAATTTATCCGATGCTTTTTATGACCAGCGGACAGAAGACCCCGGTACATATCACCCCTGGATCTTCTGTGAAGGCGCTGATCTGACAAAGCACAAAGGTAAGTATTTGCTGACTTTCAGTGTGTACGATTTCCGGGATTATCGCTACAACATACGCTATGCTTGGGCAGACCGCGTAACCGGCCCATATATTCAGCCGTTAGAAGACGGTGTAGATAACATTCTCATCAAAAGGAAAAAGGGCATTGTTGCAACCGGTCACGGAAATCTTACCATTTATAAGAACCGGTTATATTGTATTTATCATCGGCGAGATACCGGTAAAAACCACTACTTAAGAAACATCTGCTGCAACCGCGTGGTTGTACGGGGAAAACATTTGCAGGTAAAAGCAACTTAGCAAAGCAAAAAAGGGATACCCTGTTGGGGTATCCCATTTTTTGGTGCCGGGTGTCCTGTTGCGGTACCCGACAAAATCTTCGGGCTTACGCTTTTCCTCGATTTTGTCGACCGCTGCCACT
>CALBJG010000179.1 GCA_937892865.1 uncultured Clostridia bacterium | reverse complement strand
TCTACTCCGAGGAGATCGCTACCTTCGGCGAAAGCGACTATAACCAGGCGGATTCTGCCGGCTTTATCAACCTCTTCGGTTTGCCCATCAAGGTCAAAGCAATGGTTGACGGCAAGAAATAATATTCACTGTACGGGCGGCTCTTTGCCGCCCATACAGACTTTTAAGGAGAAATTAAAATGGCGAAAATGTGGGCCGGTCGGACAGACGGCGTAACAGAAAAGATCGCGGACGATTTCAATTCATCCATTCATTTTGATTGCAGAATGTACCGCCAGGACATCACCGGCAGTATGGCCCACGCGGCAATGCTGGCGGCAAAAAACATCATCACCCAGGAAGATGCCGATCAGTTGATCGCAGGTCTTGAAGGTATTCTCGCAGATCTGGAAAACGGTGACCTTGCCTTTGATATGGAATGTGAAGACATTCATATGTTTGTCGAGCAGGTACTGACCCAGCGGTTGGGAGATGTGGGCAAGAAACTCCACACAGCCCGTTCCCGGAATGACCAGGTGGCTTTGGATATCCGGATGTACCTGCGCAATGAGATCGATAAGATCTCCGCTTTTTTGAAAGAACTGACCATAGCTGTTACCGATAAGGCGGAGCAGTACGCCGAGACTATTATGCCCGGCTATACCCATCTGCAGCGGGCGCAACCCATCACCTTTGGGCATCATCTGATGGCTTATGCCATGATGCTGCTTCGGGATTTGGATCGGTTGGCAGATTGCCGGAAACGGATGAATCTCTCCCCCATCGGTTGCTGCGCGTTGGCAGGCACAACTTACGATACTGATCGCCGGTTTGAGGCTGAAAAACTGGGTTTTGACGGCATTTGCTTAAACTCTCTGGATGGCGTATCCGACCGGGATTTCTGCGCCGAACTGATGAGCAGTCTTTCCATTTTGATGATGCATCTGTCCCGGTTCTCCGAAGAGATCATTCTTTGGTCCAGTTGGGAATTTCAGTTTGTGGAACTGTCTGATGCCTACACCACCGGTTCTTCCATTATGCCTCAAAAGAAAAACCCGGATATGGCAGAATTGGTCCGTGGTAAGACCGGCCGGGTCTACGGTGATCTGATGGCTTTGCTGACTACTTTAAAGGGTCTGCCCCTTGCCTATAATAAAGATATGCAAGAGGATAAGGAGAGCGTATTTGACGCCTGCGACACTGTGAAGATGTGCCTGCAGGTATTTACCGGAATGATCGCCACTATGAAGGCAAAAGAGGAAAATATGCTTTCTGCAGCGCAAAAGGGTTTTATTAACGCCACAGATCTCGCAGACTATCTGGTCAAGAAAGGGCTTCCTTTCCGCAGCGCGTACAAGATTTCCGGTCAGTTAGTTGCCCTTTGCATTCAGCAAAACACTGTTTTGGAAAAACTCCCTCTGGAAGCTTATCAAAGTTTCTGCGATTTGTTTGCGGAAGATCTGTATGCAGATATTGATTTAAAAACCTGCGTGGAAAAGCGGATCAGTGAGGGCGGTACATCTGCCGCATCTGTTATGGCGCAGATCGCCTATGTGAAAGAAAGGCTCGGTTAATATGTATCATTTCAAAGATAAGTCTTTTTTAAAACTGCTGGACTTTACGCCTGAAGAAATCGGTCAGTTGCTGGAACTGTCCGCAAAACTGAAAGCGGAGAAAAAGGCAGGTATCCCCCATCGTCTGTGTGAGGGCAAAAACATTGTTCTGCTCTTCGAAAAAGATTCCACCCGTACCCGCTGCGCCTTTGAAGTTGCCGGCGCAGATCTGGGTATGCATGTGACTTATCTGGGGCCTACCGGTTCCCAAATGGGCAAAAAAGAATCCATCGCTGACACCGCCCGGGTACTTGGCAGAATGTATGATGGCATCGAGTATCGGGGCCACGGCCAGGACTTCGTGGAGGAGATCGCAAAACACGCCGGTGTTCCCGTGTGGAACGGTTTGACCAATGAATTCCACCCCACCCAGATCCTTGCAGATCTTTTGACCATTCAGGAGCACTGCGGCGAACTTAAGGGTAAAAAACTGGTCTTTATGGGCGATGCCGGTTTTAATATGGGCAACTCTCTGATGGTGGGCTGCGCAAAAATGGGTATGCACTTTGTTGCCTGCGCCCCCGAAGACTATTTCCCCAACAAAGAATTGCGGGAAACTTGTCAGAAAATTGCCGAAGAAACCGGCGCAAAGTTGGAGTTCACCACCAACCCCGACGAGGCTGTGAAGAACGCCGATATTATCTACACAGATGTTTGGGTATCTATGGGTGAATCTGATTTGGTTTGGGGCTACCGTATCCGGGAACTGGCCGCATACCGGGTCACTATGGAACTGATGGAGAAAGCCGGTCCCCAGTGCAAATTTATGCACTGTCTGCCCGCTTTCCACGATCTGAACACCAAGATCGGCAATGAAATGTTCCAAAAGTTCGGCGTAGAGTGTATGGAAGTCACCGACGAAGTGTTCGAAAGTGACCGCTCCATCGTCTTCGACGAAGCAGAAAACCGTATGCACACCATCAAGGCTGTTATGGCGGCAACATTGGCATAAACGAAATATTAAAAGACCCGCCGATGGCGGGTCTTTTTCCGTTATTATGGTTTTGTAAAAAAATCTTCCAGGTCGATACTGTTTCCAGGCCCCATTACAACTTCATTCTGACTGTCTTCATAGGCTTTTTTTGCAGTCGTATACCATTTTTTGAATGCATTTCTGGAAGAAAATGAATTTTGGAAGGCAATCTGTTCCTCAGTAGACAGTTTCAGATATTCCTTATAGGTCATTTCCTCTTTGGTAGTGGGGGTCGTTTCATCCGGCTGGGTGGGAGCCGTTGTTTCTTCTTCGGTAGGTTTTGTTGGCTTCTGGGGATCGGTGTTTTCCTGATTCGGCGTTGTGGGCTTGGAAGGATCCCGTTCCCCAAAGCCGTTGCCTTCCGTTTCTTTCTCCGGAGGAATGGTCGCATCTTCCGTCGGGTCAGTTGTCTCTTGCCCCTCTGTCGCTTCTTCCGGGACCGTAGTGGTTTCTTCAGTTCCGGTAGTCTGCTCCTCCGACACCGTAGTATCAACCTGGGGTTCTTTGGTAGTCTCTTCGGTCTCCTGGGCAACTGAATCCGTAGAGGGATTCGTGTCCGGGCTGGGCGCAAGCGTGTAGTTCAATGCATTGGTCAAGGCAATAACGCCTACCACAAGCGCTGCTGCCAGCAAACCGATCACAGCCCAAATGATCCATTCTTTTTTCATTTGGTGTTCTCCGGCTAATTACTGGAGGCAACCTGCCTGCTGCAGTTTTGCCAAGAATGTTTCCACATCTTCACGGGCCTGCTCAGCAGAAACATCATACTCTGCGGTAAGCGCATTAACCAGCGCATCCACATCGCCGTCTTTTTCCAGTGCCTGCCACAAAAGCGCACCGGTCTCATTGAGGGTAAGCATACCATTAAAATCCAGGCTTACCTGGCCCAAAGGCATAACGACCCAAGTATCCGCCACCTGGCGCAATACGAATCCATCTTTCAGTAATTTCATAATCCTTCCTCCTCTGCGGCTTTGCGCATTGTCTCATAACTTAACCGCGCCGCATCCGGCTCCGGTCTGTTTTCCAATTCAAAAATGGGGATCATTCTGACCAACTTGTCCACATGGGACAGCAGTATATCCAGATTCTTAATCTCTTTGAACTTATAGGTGGTTTGGGCAAACAAATATTTCAGTGATTCGCCGGGACTTAAACGGCGGATCTTATTTTCCTTTGCCTGCTTCATAAAGCAAATGCCCGCCAGCGGCACTTTTTTATTCTGGTTGATGCCATCTTTGCCGCACCAGGGTGCGCCGTAGGCATACCAAACGCCATCAATCAAGCGCAGTGCCGGTTTATCGTCATTGAACACCTGGGCTTTCTCGCCGAATGTGGATTGCCACAGACGGGTATGGGTGGATTTTCCTGCGCCGCAGTGGCCGGAAAAAAGATAGGCTTTTCCGTCCATTTCCACTGCGGAAGAATGGAGCAACATACCGTTATTTTTCAGCAAATGGAAGAAAAAAACAGAGCCCGTATCCATATATATCAAAGAATCACCGGAAAGACCTGGCCAGTTTTCTTCCTTGATCTGATCCTCCCGGATCACAACATCCGGCGCTCCTTCACCGGTATACAAATACTCTTTACAGCGCAGGGGCATATCGCCGATCTCTGGCACTTCTACCAAAAGATCCGCAATTTTACAAAGCATAAATTCCCCTCCTCGCATCATTTTTATCTTTAAAAGTATATCATCTTATATGTTGTTTGTCAACGATGACCGGTGTTTATAATTGCTGTTGAATTTTTGCTAAAAAAGTATTATAGTATGGTCAGTGATATAGAAAATGAGGATTTTTTATGAATCAAACCATCATTGAAACATACAGCAACATTCTGAAGCGGGAATTGATTGCCGCAATGGGTTGTACGGAGCCGATCGCCATTGCTTATGCCGCAGCAAAATGTCGGGAAGTCCTTGATCAAGCGCCCGAAAAGTGCATTGTCCGCTGCAGTGGTAACATTGTAAAGAATGTAATGGGTGTTACGGTTCCCAATTCCGGCGGTATGAAAGGTATTGATGTTGCCGCTGTTTTAGGTATTTTGGGCGGTGATGCCAATAAAGATCTGGAAGTTCTGAATTCCGTTACAGAAGACCATATTCAGCAAACAAAAGACCTGCTGAAAAAGGGTTTCTGTGCCTGTTCTCTGGAAAAGAATGTGGAAAATCTGTATATTTGGGTGGAACTTACCGGAAAAAGCAACACTGCCGCTGTAGAGATCCGCAATTACCACAAGAATATTACCCACATAGAGAAAAACGGACAGATTTTACTTCACCAGGAACCTTCCTGCAGCGAGATCACGGTAAAAGACGATCCGGACAAAGCATTATTAAACATTGCCCAGATCATCACCTATGCCAACCGGCTGACGGATAAGCAGATCATCGCCCTTTTGGAATATCAACTTTCCTGCAACCTGGCGATCGCCAAAGAGGGACTTACCAATCCTTACGGCGCGCAGGTAGGTCATACGCTGCTCTCTTCTGTGCAGTACCACAATCCGGATACCGTGCGAACCATTGCCAAGGCCTACGCCGCCGCAGGCAGTGATGCCCGTATGAACGGTTGCGCAATGCCCGTTGTGATCAACTCCGGCAGTGGCAACCAGGGACTTACCGCCAGTTTGCCGGTGAAGATCTACGCGGACATTTATAAGATCCCCTATCACCGGATGATCCGGGCATTGGCTGTGAGCAATCTTATCGCCATTCACCAAAAGCAATATATCGGCAGTTTGTCCGCTTACTGCGGCGCTGTCAGCGCAGCCTGCGGCGCAGGCGCAGCCATTGCGTATCTGCTGGGCGCTGACTTGAGTGAGCAGGAAATGTACCGGCAGGTCTCCGATACCATCACCAATACCATTGCCACTGTTGGCGGTATGGTGTGCGACGGCGCGAAATCCTCTTGCGCGGCGAAAATCGCCACGGCTGTGGACTGCGCTATCACCGCTTACGAATTGAGCAAAGCCGGACACGCATTTAAACCCGGCGAGGGTTTGGTTATGGAAAGTGTGGAGGGCACCATTGAAAGCGTCGGCAGAATGGGCCGGGAAGGTATGCAAGCCACAGACGAAGAAATTTTACAAATTATGCTGGGCGGAAACCCGGTGAGTTAATAGAGAACACCCCGGCAGAGATCTGCCGGGGTGATTTTTTATAGGATTTCGTCGATGATGCCCAAATCCCAACACAGATGGGAGAGGACATATTTGTTGCGGATATCTTTCGTGGATTTAAATGTCATTTCCAAAAGGTTTGCATCGACACCCACATCCGGCAAAGTCTTGGGCATACCAAGTTTTGTCATCAATTCCTCAAGGTAAGCGGCGGCGGGCAGTTCCTTATGGATGATCTGCAGGATCTGATCCCAGTTATTTAAGATAGTATCCAGCCGTTTTTCGTGGCGGGCAAGATCGTATTTGCCTTCTTTTTTCTCCAGCGCCACCATAATCTCGCCGCTTTTACCCAAAAATTCACAGAGTTTCTTATGCCAGGCAGGCAAATCAAAACTGTGGGTGTAAGCAAGGGCTTTTTCACGGTCCGGTGTGATCTTGACCAGTTTTTCATACAGTTTCAGGGTTTGCAATGCGCCCACGGCGCACTGAATGCCGTGGAACTCGATGGGCAGGTGCATGGAAATACCACGCATATCCCAAACATGGGAGAAATAATGCTCGATACCGGAAACCGGACGGGAAGAACCGGCGTAGAACATAGATGCGCCGCTGATCACCAAGCCTTCAAATACCGCCTCCACTGCCTGGGGATCCCGTTTCAAAAGGCCTTCCGCGTTATCTACGCACCGTTTCAGCGCCACTTTGACCAGTTCTGCCACATCTTCGCAGTAGTAATCGCCGGTGACCAGCGCAGAGATCTGCCACTCACAAATACTCACATATTTGGCGATCATATCGCCCAAACCGGAGAGCATCATCTTAACCGGCGCTTTGCACAGAATATCCGTATCGCCGATGATCACATTGGGACACTGACTTTCAATGGTAATTTTCATACCGTCTCTGACAGTAGAGGAGTTGCCGGAGGCGTACCCATCCATAGAGGGCGCAGTTGCTACGATAATATAGGGCTTGCCGGAGATTGCTGCTACCATTTTACACAGATCATTCAGCACGCCGGAACCAATACAGATGATTCCGTCGCACTCCCGCCCCATATACATAAATGCAAGGCCCAAATTGGTTTCATCCGGCTCTAGAAATGTCTTGTTGTATACGTAATACTCTGCCTTATCCAAATAGGCGCATACCTGCTCACCTGCGGCTGCCCAGGTGTTTTGGTCAGCGATCACATAGGGGTTGGTGATATGGAATTTCTCCATTGCTTCCGGCAACTTATTCAGCGCGCCGGCGCCGGTATACACATCGGTGGTAAACTTGTGAATTCTGCCGCATTTAGGGCAAACACCGTTAAAACGGTTCAATACATCAATGCTCATAATCGCACTCCTCACATAAAAAAGGGCAGGCAACTGCCATGCCCTTTTAAATTTCCTGTCTGCCTTCCAGTGCCCGGGAAAGGGTAACTTCGTCAGCATACTCCAACTGGCTTCCCACAGGCACACCGTAAGCAAGGCGGGTAACTTTCACTTCCATAGGCCGCAACAGCCGGGATATATACATGGCCGTGGCTTCCCCTTCCGTATCGGGGTTTGTGGCCATAATGACCTCTTTCACCGTGCCGTCAGCAACTCTTTGCAGCAGTTCTTTGATACGGATATCTTCCTGGGTCACATGATTCAACGGAGAAAGCACGCCG
>CALBJG010000178.1 GCA_937892865.1 uncultured Clostridia bacterium | reverse complement strand
AGATCCCCACCGACAAGTCCAACGACGGCAGCAATATCCTGCCCGATATCGCCGCCTCCATTAAGGCCTACATCGCCGACAAGGGCATCGACACCGCCGATCTTCTGGGCGCCGGCATCGGCGTTCCCGGCGCGGTGGACGCAAACGGTGTAGTCGCCGGCTGCGATAACCTGGGCTGGGGCATCTTCAATGTGGCGGAAGAATTCCACAAGTTGGTAGGTCTGCCGGTAAAAGCGGGTAACGATGCCTCTGTTGCCGCCCTGGGCGAATGCTGGAAAGGCAGCGGAAGAGGTTTCCAAAATATGCTCTTTGTTACCCTGGGTACCGGCGTTGGCGGCGGTATCGTAATGGACGGCAAAGTGGTGCTGGGTACCCACGGCGCCGCCGGCGAGATCGGCCATATGGTCATCAACCGGGAAGAGACTGAAACCTGCGGCTGTGGCAAAAAAGGCTGTGTGGAACAATATTGTTCCGCCACCGGCGTTGTCCGCATGGCAAAGCGGTATCTGGCAGCCAATGAAACACCCTCTGTTTTGCGGAATATGGAAAACTTTACCTGTAAGGATGTGTTTGACGCGGCAAATGCCGAAGATACAGCCGCCCGGGAAATTCTGGAGCAGGTATACGGTCTGATGGGTGAGTTTATCGCCAATATCTGCATCGTGCTGAATCCCCAGGCAGTGGTCATCGGCGGCGGTGTCAGTAAGGCGGGGGATGTGCTCATCGACGGCATTAAGCGTCACTTTAACAAGTATATCTACCACGCCAGCACCGATGTGACCTTTGCGTTGGCAACATTAGGCAACGACGCCGGCGCTTACGGCGCAGTGAAATTGATTTTGGAGGATTAAGATGGTCGAAAAAGCATTGTTTAAACTGTCTTACGGTCTGTTTGTGATCTCTGCCCGGGAAGGGGACAAGGATAACGGCTGCATCATCAACACGGCGCAGCAAGTTACCAGCGAGCCCAACCGGATCAGCGTAACGGTGAACAAGCAGAACTATACCCACGATATGATCCTGCGCACCGGAGAATTTAATCTGTCTGTGCTTTCCCAGGATGCGGTTTTCTGGGTGTTTCAGCACTACGGATTCCAATCCGGACGGGATGTGGAAAAATTTGCATCCATTCCCGAAGCCAGAACGGAAAACGGCATCCGGTTTGTGGAAGGCTGCAGCAATGCCGTGATCTGCGGCAAAGTGATCTCCACGGTGGATCTGGGCACCCATACGCTGTTTGTTGCAGATGTGACAGAGGCAAAGATCCTCTCGAAGGAGCCCAGTATGACCTATCAGTACTATTTCGACCATGTGAAACCCAAGCCCCAGCCGGAAGAAAAGGGAAAATGGGTATGCAAGATCTGCAACTATGTCTATGAAGGGGACGAATTGCCGGCAGATTTTATCTGCCCCTGGTGCAAGCACCCGGCCTCTGATTTTGAAAAACAATAAAGCAAAAGCCGCATCCTGCAGGATGCGGCTTTTCATTCTCCTTACGGAACGATAATACTGGGGGTAAAGACTTTGCCCTTCCACTGGCTCTTGCCGTCTACGATCACATCTTCTTCCAGCATAGGAATCTTCTCTACTTTTCCATCCAGATAGTCCTGCAGATAGCCGGCCTGCCACTCCAGCTGGGTAGTTGCGCCGCCTAGGCGGATGTTGATAACTTCCAGGCCGTTGGGCTTTTTGCTGCGAAGCCAATCCTGCTGGAACAGTTTGGTAAAGGTTTTCATATCTTCTATCAGTTGGGGAAGCCGCACAGAAGCGATGTGCTGCAGGGTTTCCTTGTCCCCTGCTTTATAAGCCTTGCGCACAAGGGCGGTCAGGTCGAATTTGTTGTATACGACCTTGGCATTGTAATAGCAAAATTCGTAGTAATCGTGATTGTGAGGATCATTCAGCGCCACAAATTCTTCCGCTTTTTCCAAGGCGTAGGCAAAATCCCTGCGCAGGACATCCTGCTCCACAGGCATATTGGCAAGGTCATAGAAAATATCGCCATAGACATATTTCTTGGCAACCTTATAACAATCGTGAAGAACAGAGTGAATACGACCAAGGTCAAACTTATGCTGCAAGGGCATTTTCGTCAGGAATTCACTGACGGCGAAAATATCTTCCTTGGTACAGTCAAGACCCCGGTAGCAATACTCGGAGAAGATCGGCAGGCTGCTGGCGGTGTGCATTGAATTGCACTCAGAGCCCTCGTCGTTCCACTGGCTGACGATAAAGGTTTTGAGGCCGTATTCCAGGCAGGATTGCATCATAGGAATGGAGGTATCCCAGGTGAATACGGTATCCTCTGTAAAACCTTCCCAGGTCCAGATACTGCCGGTAACATGAATTTCCCGATTGAAATTTAAGTGCTGGCTGACATAGTGGTCATACAGTTTCTTGTCGGTTTGATAATAATCCCAGTAATCCAGGGCGATATTTTTCGGGAAGCCTGTCAGCATATCCTCGTTTACCTGCACATCCGGGTCGTGATACCAACCGTGCTTGGAAGCATCCCGCCAGAACATATCGCTGTAAATAACCGGGATAAAACCGTACTTTTCGCACAGTTCGAATACTTTTCGGGCGTGGCGCAGATAAATATCACGCCGCTTCTCTTCGCCATAAAGGCTTTTATGGCGACCGGAACCCAAATCGTGGGTCTCGTCCATACAAACCTTTAAGTATTTGCAATCTGTCAGGGAGCGCATCATCTTATAGGCTTCTTCCAAAAGGGCATAGGTCTCCGGGGCATCGGCCAAAAGACACTCAGAAGTATCCTTTACGGGAGTGGATTCCTCCCATTGCAAATACTGACCCATATGTCCTAAAGATTGCACGCAGGGCATAAAAGAGATACCGACTTTTTGACCATAGGCGCAGATTTCCTGCAGTTCCTCCAGGGAATAACGGCCGCGCATATAACCGAAACGGGGATACCCCTTCAGTTCAAACATATCCTCAAAATTGAAGGTGATGTGATTAAAACCAAGGGCCGCCATCTGCAGCATATACTTTTTCAGAGCCTCCACGGTGAATACGCCGTTTCTCGCCACATCAGGCATCGTTGCCAGAATATCAAACCGGGGCTTCTGCCGGATTTCGAAAGGCTCGCCCTTATTCTCCATAGCCAGCAAAAAGATGCCGCGAGCGAAGGTGTTTTTGCCGTTGCAGCCGATGATGGCGTCTTTGCCGTCGAATTTTACCGATACGCCATCGAATTCTTCCACAGAAATATCGCCCTGGAAGGTGCATTCTACCAATTCCAGAACGCTGTCACAGATAAACTGATATTCTTTCGTCAACAAAACCGATTCCCCCTTGTTTACAAGTTGTGGCTTCTTATAAACAGTATAGCAAAGCAGACTCCATAAAAGCAATATCCTAATCGTTCAAAAACATTTCCTTTTCGGTCAAAAAAGGAACCCCCCGGTAAAATGAACTGCCCCAATTTGTGCTGTCCGCACAAATTGGGGCAGTTCAAATGCCGCCGGAGTTCTTTTGTTCATTTACTCGTCCCAGTTGTCATCGGGAAGGACAATGCCGCCGGAAGCGGTCATAATATCTTCTGCCTGAAATTCGGTCATTTCAACAATAGGCGCGGTATAGTGTTTTTCCATTTCGCTCAACTCCTTAATGCACATAGTTGTAGGCAGAATCGCCGTATTTCATCATTGCCTTGACCAGTTCTGCAAGATAGGGATATGCAACTGTATCTGCATTCTGGTTGGTATAGGCGTAGGAAGCGATGCTGTATTGCAAGGTGTTGCTGACAGCGGTATCTCCCCGGTAAGCGGTGAAATATAATTTGTCACGCATCCTACCTGCGTGCAGACCGTTGAAGTAGACATAGTATTTACCGTCTTCGTTCTCTACCGGGTCTGTTGCTTCCACTGTCCAGTTGCTGACACCGTCAGTGATCTTTACCGTAAGGCCTTCCACAGAATCGGTTTTCAGTTTCAGCCGGATGGTAACGGAATCTTCCAGTACCAGTGTTGCGCCGCTCCAGGAGGCCGTTGCGCCATCTACTACCGCATATTCCCGGTCAAGATCTGTATAGGACAGATCCGGATCTGCCTGGGTCGCCCAGGCTTTCTGGACATCTGTCAGGTTGGCATTGACCAGATTCGTGGCGTTGTATCCGGTGTACTGCTGTGACAAAGCGCCATAATTGAGAAGATCAACCAGCAGTGTGCGGAACTTTTCATAAGTATCGTCAGCGTATCTGCTTAATTGCGAGTAACAGTATGTAGCAACACTGTAATCACGTTTATTGCTGCAATAGATTTCGCCATCCTTTGTTGCATATAACGTGCATACAATCGTGTCGTTCATCTGGTTCGGCGCGATATTGTTAAAATAGAATACATACTCGCTGCCGTTGTCTACATACTCCGTCAGTGTTGTTGTAACACCATTGAATTTTAATGACAATTTAAGATCGGAAAATCCAAAAGTTTCAACAGTTTCTTTTGGCACCTTGTAATGAACTGAAATGTTATTGTGAAGAGCAAGTGTTGCACCGGAAATACGAACCTCACCTGCATATGTGAAAGTTGCGTTATTCAGTGCGTCGTTGTTAATGCCAATAATGATTTTCTCCCAAGAAACAGTGCTGCTGGAGGCAGAAACAGTCTGCCTTCCGGCATAAACAACCTTAGACAGATTATTGCAAGTGGCAAAAGCATTGTCGTTGATCGCGATAACGCTTTTGGGAATGAAAATATCGGTTAAACTGACGCATCCTTCGAAGACACTTTGATTGATAACAGTAACCTTTGAAGGAATATCGATGGATTTAAGTTTTACGCAGTCTTTGAAAGCGTAACTGCCGATCTGTGTAATGTTGTTTTCACCAAAACCTACAGGAAGGGCAGTAACATCGTTGCTCATTTCACTCCGATCGACAAAACCGCCTGTTGCTGTGGATGAACCGGTGAAAACGACTCCCGTTAGTTTTCTACAACCGTAGAAAGCGGATTCGTTGATGGTTAATACCGTCACGGGAACGGTGAAACTTCCGCTAAAAGCACCGGGAACCTGGATCAATGCTGTTTTTGTTTTGTTATAAAGAGCACCGTTCTGATCGGTTGTATAGAGGGGGTGGTCATCGGCAACCGCAATGGCGGATAAGTTACCGCAATATGCAAATGTGCCGATACCAATGGACATATTTGCTGGAATTGTAAAAGTATAAATATAGGAAGCACCAAAGAAAGCGTAATTGCCAAGATAAGAGACTTCAGGGCTTAAAGAAATTTCGGAAATTTCTTCACCATACCAAGGAGCAGACCCCGGCAGGTAATCATACATTCTTCCGGTACCGGAAATCTCCAGAACACCCTCATCGTTAATACTCCAACTTAATGTATCACCGCACCGACCGTCATTTGAAATAACAACTTCAAATGTAGTGCTGGCACCCTGATAAGTGACAGTGACTTCTACAGTTCCTTCCGCAGAGGAATCAAAATCGGAAATTTCAAAGCCGCTGAAAATGATATCGTTGTTGCCGTTACTGTACAGAACATTGATGGAAAGACCGGATGGATCCAGTTCGCTGCCGACCCAGTATGTAGTTTTAGCAGGCGGCGTTAAAACCAAAATCTCATTGACGGTGATTGCAGAAACGACCACATTAAAGGATGTCTGGAATCCCAAATAGTTAACTGTTATAGTTTTCGTTCCGGGTGTTGTTGAGTCAAAATCTGAAACAGTAAAACCAGTGTTTACAGTGTCATTACTACCATCTGTGTAATTGACATTCAAAATGAGGCCGCTGGTATCCAAACTCTCACCAACCCAGTAATTCACCTTGGTGGGTAATGTGTGGATGGAAATACCGGAAGGAGATGCAACAACAGAAACATTGAACGTTGCCGTTTTGCTCAAATAGGATACGGTAATAGTTTTTGAACCAACAGTTGAAGAATCCAAAGCAGTTACTTGGAATCCTGCAGTAATGTCATCATAGGAACCGTCATTGTAGTTCAGTCTGATAACAAGACCATCGGTGTCCAATTCTTCGCCGATTTGGTATACGGTTTTTGTGGGCAAATTATGAACTGAAATCTGAGAAAGAACAGCTTGCGCATAATGCATTGTCCCGTTGGTGATATTGTCGTTACCGCTGGAAACGGTAACGCCGGTCCATTGATATGCTGTGCCGCCATAGTAAACATCAGTAATCGCACTGCATGCGCTGAATGCGTTCGTGCCGATTGCAGTGAGGGCAGAGGGCAACTCAACTTTTATTATGCTCTGCGAATATTGATTCCAAGGCGCGTCCGCACCGGGGTAATTATATATGCTTCCACTGCCGGCAATCGTCAAAATGCCGCTTTGGCTTAAACGCCAGGAAAGATCATCACCGCATACGCCGGTGGCTAAAGAAGGATTCAGAATTTCACCAAGATCGATGGAGTTGCCATCGCCGGTAACAACTTTGCTCTGACTGTCCTCGTATTGCTTTTTAGCGCGAACGTACCATTGCTTGAACGCAGAAGAAGAGGCAAATTGTTCCCGAAATGCGAGTTGCTCTTCAGTGGTCATGGCAAGATACTCTTTATAGGTGAGATCGGTGTTAGCGGCAAGCGCCACGGGTACACAACTGAACACCAGCACAAAAGCGATGATCAATGCAAATACAGAGCGAAAAATACGAAACATAATACCTCCAAAATTACACCGAAAAAGGTCAATGACAGTTGATATTTTGTACCAACCCATATTTATGCATTTTATTTAAATATAGTATAACATTAAGCTTTTGTGTTGTCAATACAATCAGAAAACCAAAGAAAAAAGATTGAATAACTGTAATGGAAAAATACTTGACACTGATAATTTAATGTGCTATAATGCGTTAGGTATCAAGTGATATAACTTGACAGGAGGCACCTGATGGAAGCAACAGAGTTAATTCTTTTATATGACTATTATGGTGACCTTCTAACGGATCGTCAGAGAGAATGCTTTGAGTTACGGTATAATCAAGATCTTTCGTTGGGTGAAATTGGTGAAGAATTAGGTATTAGTCGCCAAGGTGTTTTTGATAATTTGAGTCGTACGGAAGCGTTGCTTCGCAATATGGAAGAGAAGACAGGATGTGTTCGCAGAGATCTTCGCTGTCGGCGCGCTGTTGATGATTTTTTACAATGTGCTGCACGGCTTATCCAACATCCTGATTTTGATGTTGTTGAAATTGGTAAGCGTATCGAATGTATTGCCAATGAACTGAAGGAGTAATTATGGCGTTTGAAGGTTTAACCGAAAAGATTTCCGCAGCCTTTAAAAAACTCCGCGGGAAGGGCAGAATAAAAGAATCTGATGTAAAAGATGCTATGCGTGAGATCCGCATGGCGCTTTTAGAGGCTGATGTCAGTTATAAGGTTGTAAAAGACTTTACCAAATCGGTTACGGAGCGCTGTGTTGGCGCTGATGTGTTAGAGTCCCTTAGTCCTGCACAAATGATTGTTAAGATCGTCAATGAAGAACTTACAAGTTTGATGGGCAGTGATGCTAAGCACATAACTACCAATCCTAATGGTCCTACCGTTGTGATGCTTGTAGGCTTGCAAGGCGCCGGTAAAACGACAAATGGCTCTAAACTTGCCGGTCTCATGAAAAGACAAGGTAAGAACCCTCTGCTAGTCGCCTGCGATATTTATCGTCCTGCTGCGATTCAACAATTGAAGGTTTGCGGTGAAAAACTTGGTATCCCGGTTTTTGAAGAAGGGCAGACAGATCCGGTTCAAATTGCAAAGAATGCTTTGTCTTATGCCCGGCAACGGGGTTATGATATGGTGTTCTTGGATACCGCCGGCCGACTTCACATCGACGAAACGTTGATGGAGGAATTAAAGAATATCAAGGCTGCTGTGAAGCCTGATGAAATTATGTTGGTCGTAGACGCTATGACCGGTCAGGACGCAGTGAACGCTGCGCAGAGTTTTAATGAGTGGCTGGATATTGATGCTGTAATGCTTAGTAAGTTAGATGGTGACGCGCGAGGCGGCGCAGCATTGTCTGTTCGGGCGGTCACCGGAAAACCGATCAAGTTTGCAGGCATTGGTGAAAAATTAGAAGATATCGAACAATTTCATCCGGATCGTATGGCATCCCGTATTTTAGGAATGGGCGATGTGTTGACTCTGATCGAGAAAGCGGAAAAGGCATACGATGCAAAACAAGCCGCTGAAATGGAAGAGAAACTGAAGTCAAACAAATTTACACTTCAGGATTTCTATGATCAGATGGTTCAGATGAAGTCTATGGGTTCAATGCAGGATATTCTTGCGCAACTGCCCGGCGGTGGTAATTTGAAGAACATCCAGGTGGATGAGAAGGCAATGGCGCATACAGAGGCGATCATTCTTTCTATGACACCGAAAGAAAGGGAGAATCCCGGAATAATTGGTGCAAGCCGAAAGAAACGGATTGCCGCCGGCGCTGGTTTGAAAGTAGAAGATGTCAACAGACTACTGAAATCATTCGACCAGATGCGTACAATGATCAAGCAATTCTCCGGTCCCGGTATGGGTAAAAAGATGAAGCGTATGCGTGGAATGGGCGGCTTTGGCGGCTTTCCCGGCTTCTAAAATTTGTTCGCTGTAAGCAAATTGCTTTGCGATATAGAAAAATGAAATTACTTTGGAGGTGAATACCATGGTTAAAATCAGACTGAGAAGAATGGGCGCAAAGAAGGCTCCTTACTACCGTATCGTTGTTGCTGATGCCCGCAGCCCCCGTGATGGCCGTTGCATCGAGGAGATCGGTACCTACAACCCCCTGACCGAGCCCGCAGCAATCACTGTTGATGCAGAGAAGGCTCAGAACTGGATCAAGAACGGCGCACAGCCTACTGATACCGTTCGTGGTCTGCTGAAGAAGGCCGGCGTGCTGTAAGATTCCCAAAGGAGTTGCACTATGAAAGAACTTTTGCTGTATATGGCAAAGAATCTCGTGGACGACCCGGATGCCGTTACGGTCACCGAGTCCGCTGATGAAGATGGCAAAGTGCTGGAACTCCGTGTTGCTCCCGGCGACATGGGAAAAGTCATTGGCCGCCAGGGTCGAATCGCAAAAGAGATTCGCACGATCGTGAAAACCGTTGCACAACGCAATGGTGAAAAAGTCACGGTAGAAATCGTGGATTAACGAGTATGCGTGACGCTTGGCGCCACGCATTTCTCGTTTTAAGGAGAATGAATATATGAAACTCCAGTATTTAGAGGCAGGAGAAATTGTAAACACGCACGGTATACGCGGTGAAATGAAAGTGTTGCCATGGGCCGACAGTCCGGATTTTCTGCTGGATTTTAAACGCGTGCGTATTGAAGGTAAAGAATATAAAGTTGAATCTTGCAGAGTACAAAAAACCTGCAATTTACTGAAACTGAAAGACGTGGACTCAATTGAATCTGCGCAGTTGCTTCGAGGAAAGACGGTAGAAGTTTATCGTGAGGATGCTTCACCGGATTTGATTTTTGCTGCTGAACTGATAGGTGTTAAAGTATTTGCAGATGGCTTGGAAATCGGTCAGATCACAGAGGTGCTTGACTATCCGGGCAATAAAGTATATGTGATCAAAGGTGATTATACCTATATGATCCCTGCGGTAAAACAGTTCATTTTATCTACGGATATGGATAATGAAATTATGCAGGTAAAACTTATCGAGGGGATGCGCACGGATGAGAGTTGACATACTGACTCTGTTCCCGGAAACGGTCGGCGATGTGCTTTCTGAAAGTATTTTAGGAAGAGCGCAGGAACGAGGATTTATCAAGATTGAAACCCACCAGATCCGGGATTATACTGCGAATAAGCAAAACCAAGTGGATGATTATCCCTATGGTGGCGGAAGAGGCGCAGTGATGACGGCGGACCCTCTTTACCGATGCTGGGAAGCGGTTTGCGATCAGGTGGCAGGTCCTGTCCATACAGTTTATTTGTCGCCCTGCGGACGCACTTTTAAGCAGGCTGATGCCATTCGGCTGAGTAAAATGGATAATTTGATTCTTGTTTGCGGTCATTATGAGGGCATTGACCAAAGATTTATAGATGAATGTGTCGATGAGGAAATCTCATTGGGTGATTTCGTTCTTACTGGCGGAGAAATTGCCGCACTTGCCGTAACAGATGCGGTTTGCCGGATGGTGCCGGGTGTACTTGCTGATCCGGAATGTTTTGAGGATGAGAGCCATTTTAATGGATTATTGGAATATCCTCAGTATAGCAGACCATCTGTTTGGCACGGCAGGGAAGTGCCGGAGATTTTACTCTCTGGCAACCATCAAAAGGTTGCCCAGTGGCGTAGAAAGCAATCCTTGCGCAGAACACGCCAGCGGCGTCCTGATATGTACGAAAAACTTGACTTATCCAGCAAGCAGGATAAGAAACTTCTGCAAGAGATGGAGGCTGAGGACCGTGAACGATCTGGAAATGCTGAAACAGTGGGTTCAGGAAAGTGAGAAGATCGTATTTTTCGGCGGTGCTGGCGTCAGTACAGAATCAGGAATCCCCGATTTCCGTGGCGTAGATGGATTATACCGCCAAAAATTTGAATACCCGCCGGAAAAGATCATCAGCCATAGTTTCTTCTTAGAAAACCCTGCGTATTTTTATCGATTTTATCGTGAAAAAATGATGCCACTTGGCTTTGAACCCAATATTACCCACAAGGTTCTTGCAAAATGGGAAGCAGAGGGTAAATTGCACGCTGTTATTACACAAAATATTGACGGTCTGCACCAAAAGGCGGGCAATCAGCGGGTTTTGGAACTACATGGAAGCATTTTAAGAAATTATTGCACAAAATGCGGTGAATTTTACAGCGCAGAGTTTGTTAAGAAATCGAAGGATGTTCCTCTTTGTCACTGCGGCGGAATCGTCAAACCGGATGTGGTACTTTATGAAGAATCATTGGATGGTCTATGCCTGCAGGAGAGTATACTGGCAATTCAGAACGCAGATTTGATGATCGTTGCCGGTACAAGTTTAACGGTGTATCCCGCTGCTGGATTGGTTAACTATTACAGAGGAAACAGACTTGTTTTAATCAATGGTGATGAAACACCTTATGACGGCTATGCCAATTTGGTTATTCATGATAAACTCGGCAATGTATTTCAAAATTTATAATAAAAAACGGAGAACATTGAGTTTTCAATGTTCTCCGTTTTTTTATTCTGTTTTGCCATCGACTTCGTTATAGATAACGATGATGCTTTGTTTTGTCAGAGATTCAACGTTGGTTACTTTTGTTCCATACACATCTACACGAATCAGCACTGGGCAAGTAGCAAGTTCATCAACTGAAGTAATCTCTTTGTTGTAGTCCATATTGACATTATTCAGGCATGCCATTCCGCTCAAACTATCCAAAGAGGATAATTTGTTGTGCGAACCGTTAATTGCAACGAGCACGCTGTCTTTTGACCATGTGGGTAATTGCGTTACCTCGTTATAGGAAAAGTCAAAGTACATCAGTTTCGTTAAAGAGCCGACAACCGAAATGTCACTGATTTTGTTGCTTGAAAGATTCAAATTTGTAAGTTCAGTGCAGGCTGATAATTTGGATATATCCGACACACTGTTATACCCGAGGGATAAATAACTGAGAGCGGTCAGTTGATTCATATCCCCAAGATCTGTAATTCCGTTGTTGTTAGCCTCCAACAATGTCAGATTACCAAGGACGCTCAAGGGAGCAAGGGTAGTAACCGCATTATAAGAGATATCCAATTGTGTCAGATTTTTGTTTGCAGACAGGGGCGAAAGATCAACGATTACATTTTGCTTGCAGTTGAACACTTTCAGATTTGCCATTTGCGCGACAGGCTCAACGCTACGGATGGTGTTGTTACTGATATCAAGATCTGTAATTTTTGTGGAGTTTTCCAAAGGGCGAATGGAGGTCAGTCCACAACCATGCATTGTTAAGCTTTCCAAAGTCGATATGGAACCAATAGCGGTTAAAACATCGGATGAAACGGCGGTGTTTTTAATTGTTAGTTCCTTCAAATTTTTTGCAGCGGAAATTTGGAAAAGTTGTTGTGAATTTCCGTCTTCAATGGTCAGACTAACCAGGTTGATCATATATTGCAGCGCGTCATAATTCTTCGCATCTTTCGGGACAATGAATGTTTCGATTTTCCAAAGATCACTTGTCATTAAGGAACTGTCTTCGGAAACATTGAGAGATTCACGGACAGCAATATCCATAGCAGGATCATCAATGGTGACAGTTTCTACAACATCATTGATGGTGTATGTGTAAATGGCAAGGGGGCTGATCAATCCATCTTTGATGGCAACTGCATAGATCGTATTTTCACCGTCAGCCATCTGAAGCGGTTGGTCATATGCCGGATTTTGGGTTGATGGATAATCCGCAGTCATTGAGGTGTAAATTTTACCACCGTTTGATTCCAATTTTACGGCAATATACTGTTTGTAGATGCCGGGGGCTTGATCTTGAGTGGGTGTCGGAGCAGCAGGCCGCATTTGTTCAATTTGCTTTTTTACATCTTCATTGGCAATGCTGTTGAGCATTTTTACGGCATCCAACAGTTTGTCCTGCTCAATATATGTTTGGCATAAAGCGACATACAAGTCTACACCGCCGCCATCTGTTATTGCGTTGGACAGTGTGTTTTCCGCTTTTGTGTAATTACCTGCTTTTTTATATTGTTCCGCCAATTCGATGGCTACAGATTCGTCATCGCCGGATTGCATATAAGCAAGGTCGTATAACCAGGAAGCAAATGTATGTTTGCCGCGCATTTCGGAACTGCGCGCAAATGTAAGAAGTACATCCCTGGTAAAGTCGCGGTCATATACAAACAAATACCAAAATGTGCATAGAAGAATCGTAAGCACTAAAAATAGCGGTATTAAAATACGTACAATTTTCTTCATAGTAAACTCCGTTTCGAGAAAAAACTTCAAATAAATTATACTTATGACAAGGAATTATGTCAAGCATTGACATACATTTACCATATCTAACCAACAAAAAACGGCAAACATCAGTATCATTTTTTGATACCATATGTGCGGAGGTGTATTGTGTGTCTAAAAGATGGAAACAAATTCTTTTTGCTTTATTTTTGGGAGCGATCATGCCGGCGATCATATTTGCTGTATGGATGCGAGAAAAGCCTCACAGTTTGCATGAGCAAACAATGCCGACAGAAAGCGAAGCAACTATAAATTCAGAGCAGAATATTGATTCCGCCCAGCCAACCGATGATGTAACAAAAGTACCTGTTCTGTTCCCGGATGATGAAATCAGAGAAATTGATTTGGATACATACTTGGTTTCTGTTCTGTTAGGTGAAATGCCTGTGGATTTTGAAATAGAGGCGCTAAAAGCACAAGCGGTGGTAAGCAGAACTTATACACTGCATAATATGGAAAACTTTAAACACGAAAGTGCTGCTGTGTGTACTAACGCAAATTGTTGCCAAGGATTTTGTAGCAGTGCGGATTTTCTTGCGTGCGGTGGGACAGATGCAGCAATTAAACGAATAGAAGATGCTGTGGATCAAACAAAAGGTCTGGTGCTTACTTACGATCGCAAACTGATTGAGGCTACATATTTTTCCTGCTCCGGCGGTTGGACGGAAGATGCGAAGGCTGTATGGGGGACAGATGTTCCTTACCTTCAGGCAACAGAAAGCCCCGGCGAGGAAAACGCAACACATTATATGGATACTGTGACATATACGACCGATGAGTTTCGATCACTGCTGAAAGCAGATATGAAAGGCCCTTCATCAGGCTGGCTTGAAAAAATTAGTTACACTGACGGCGGAGGCGTTGCAACAATAACCTTGTGTGGAAAAACATACTCAGGTACAGAAATTCGCAAATTGTTGAATTTGCGTTCCACTGCGTTTGCGCTTACTGCAATCGGTGATACAATAACAATTACTACAAAAGGATTCGGTCACCGAGTCGGTATGAGTCAGTATGGGGCGGAAGCCATGGCTGTAGACGGCAAAACTTTCGAAGAAATTTTATCACACTATTATAAAAATACGACAATGGAGCACTACGAGCAGGCTGATTGACAAAACAACTTTATTAGGATACAATAAGGCAAGATTTTCCCACAGAGAGGTGGTATTATTATGCCCATTCGAATTCCTAATGACTTGCCTGCAGCCGGTACACTGCAACAAGAAAATATATTTGTTATGACCGAGAACAGAGCGGTTTCTCAAGATATTCGTCCACTGGAGATCGTTCTTTTAAATCTGATGCCTACCAAGATTGAAACGGAGACTCAGTTTACCAGACTTCTCGGTAATACACCGCTTCAAGTCCATTTGGAATTGATGCAGGTGAGCAGTCATAAAGCCAAGAATGTATCGGAAGAACATATGATTGCATTCTATAAAACTTTTGACGAACTGAAAGACCGAAAATTTGACGGCATGGTTATTACCGGCGCCCCTCTGGAGCATCTTGCATATGAGGATGTGGATTATTGGGATGAATTGTGCCAAATTATGGAGTGGTCAAAGACGAATGTTCACTCAACAATGCATATTTGTTGGGGTGCTTTTGCGGGTTTGTACTATCATTATGGCATTGATTGTGTTCGGTTAAAAGAAAAGGTATTTGGTGTATTTCCGCATATCGCTGATTATAAACGGGCAATTTTATTACGCGGCTTTGATGATGTGTTCTATGTACCGCATTCCCGTTATTTTGGAATCGATAGAGAAAAAGTGGAAGCAGAACCGAAATTGAAGATCCTCGCTTCGTCAGAAAAGTCCGGTGTTTATGCAGTGATGAACGAAGGAGGGCGTCAAATCTTTGTGACCGGTCATTCGGAATATGATGCCGATACATTAAACAGAGAATATACACGGGATAAAAATCTCGGCCTGCCAATCGCTGTTCCTGAGAATTATTTCCCCAATGATGACGATACAAAAGAACCCCTTGTTCGTTGGCGTGGACATGCAAATCTTCTGTTCTCAAACTGGTTGAACTACTTTGTTTATCAGACGACACCATATGATATTATGTCCATTGGCGACCGGGAGGAAAACTGATGGCAGTTCGATTGAACGAGGATAAAGAAACGGTGAAAACGGTTCAAGACGGATTAAAACGAACCGGCGGATACTGTCCTTGCAGGTTGCAACGCACAGAGGAGAACAAGTGTATTTGTAAAGAGTTTCGTGAACAGATCGCAGATCCGGACTTCAAAGGGTTCTGTCATTGTATGCTTTATTATAAGGATTAAAATTATCCTGCAAAAAAGCAAAAAAGTTGTTGACAAACAATACTTGGCGTGGTATTATGTTCAAGCGGTTAGGGCAACTGCCCCGCCAAGTTAATATGCGCGAGTGGTGGAATTGGTAGACTCGCTAGATTCAGGTTCTAGTGTTCACTGCGGACGTGCGGGTTCAAGTCCCGCCTCGCGCACCAAAGAGACAGCTGAAAGGCTGTCTCTTTTTTTGTCAGTCCATCCTTGCCAAAACGGCGAAAACCCCTGTGTTTCCAACAAAAAGGGAACACAGGGGTCTTTTTCTTTCTGTTTGCACCAAACGCACCTATTTGCAACCATTACCACGCATTTCGGTCGCCCAGGTCGGCGACCCGCCGCCCACTGGTGTAAATATTCATTTCGACGGTGGGAAGAGGCCCTTGGCTGGTTGATATCGTAACGGAATTGCCCGTCTGAAAATAGAAGGACATTTCCACAAATCTCTATTTTTTGTGACGGTTGGTGGATTTATTGCTGTGTTTTTGGTGTTTTTATCTTGATAAATTGCGTGTTTGGGAATTTTTCTTTCACCTGATCGGAAAATTCAAAATCAGAAACGACCGTGTCGATGTCCGTAAAATCACAGAGCACTCGCTTGTTTGTTACGCCAATCTTTTGATGATCCACCAAAAAAACACGCTTTTTTGCCCGTCCCAGCATAGCCTTGTGGAGGGGGAAGTATCCGTCCCCGTCGTAAATGATGCCATCGGCTGATACACCGCCTACGGAGAAAAAGGCAATGTCTGCGGTATAGGTTCGTGCCTGCACTGCAGCATCGTCGCCGCCGGTCATATAGGGTGCTTCCACTACCGCACCGCCCAGACAAATGCATTTGACTCCGGCTTCGCTCAGGTGGGATACCAAATTCAAATTGTTGGTAATAACGGTGAGATCTTTGATATTCCGGATATACTCCGCTATATATTGAGCGGTGGTGCTACCGTCAATAAAGACCGTCATTTCGCCAGAAATCAGCTCTGCTGCCCTTTTGGAAATGGCTCGTTTGACCGGGCGCATTTTGTGATAACGAAAGACCAAGGGGATACCTTTTCTGTCCGCCAGTTCTGCACCGCCATAGTGGCGGACGATTAGCTTTTGTTTTTGCAGATCATTTAGATCCCGATTGATAGTGGCAGTGCTGTAGTGCAATTCCTCGCACAGATATTTGACGGTTACATAGCCCTGCTCCTTGATGATGTCCAATATCCGATCAATACGTTTTTGTAACATTTTTTGCCCCTTGTTTGATAAAAAATGATAAATGTTCAAAATTATAAACCTATCTTGATAAAAAGTGAAAAACTGTTATGATTATAAAAATATAAAATCGATCTGTCAAGAGGGATCAAAATGAAGGACTTAACAAAGGGCAATATATATAAAACCTTTCTCCTGTTTGCTATTCCCATGGTGTTGTCCAGTCTGCTTTCCCAAGCCTATTCCACCATCGATACCATTATGGCGGGAAAACTTTTGGGTGATAGTGCCCTGGCGGCTATCGGCGCCCTTTCCCCATTTGAAACCTTTGTCGACTCCGTGTTTTGGGGCTACGGCATGGGCGTGGGTGTGTATGTTTCCCATTTGTTTGGCGCAGGAGCGTATGGGAAACTTAGGCAGGTGATCGTGAATAATTTTCGCTTTGCTTTTTCTTTGCTTTTTCTGCTGTCTTGTGTTTTTCTGCTGTTCCGCTGGGAGATATACGGCTTTTTGAAGATCGATCCTGCAATTGTGCAGGATTGTGACCACTATTTCTTCATCACCACTGCAGGTAAGGTATTTATCCTGTATATGTCATTTAGTGTCTCTGTATTCAATGCCGTTGGTGACAGCGCTTTCCCATTGAGTGTTTCCGTTCTGTCTGCGGTGTTAAATATCGCCATCGGCGCAGCGGGAATCCTGCTCATGCATATGGGCATTGAGGCACTGGCTTGGAGCACAGTGCTTTCTGCCGTGGTCTGTGCCGGCGTTTATTGGCTCCGGCTGCGTTCGGTGTTCAAAAAAATGCAGGTAGCGGCAGTGAAAACCCCTATCCGTTTTTTGGAGATCAAGGAGGCAGGGAGATTTTCTCTTTCCATTATGGTGCAGCAATCTGTGATGTATTTTGCCGGAATGATCCTGTCACCGATGCTGAATGGCATCGGAGGCGCTGCGTCGGCCAGCTATTCCGTATCGTTGAAAATTTATAACATCAACGCAGCCATTTACATCAATTCCTCCAAGACGGTGGGCAACTATACAGCCCAATGTTATGGGTCAAATAAATATCATTTGCTAAAAAAAGGCGTGCGGGTAGGCGCACTGCAAACCTTAGTGCTGGTGATGCCTGTGCTGCTGGCTTGTTGCCTGTTTGCAAGTTCTGTCACATCCTTGTTTTATGCAAAAGACGCAAACCCTGAATCCGTGGAATACACCGTTATGTATTTGCGGTATTTTCTGCCGTTTTTGACCTGCAACATCTTTGCGAATCTGTTTCACAATTTCTTCCGAGGCATTGGCAGAATGCGGGCTTTGCTGATTACCACCATAGCGGGTTCTGTTGCCAGAATCATAATCAGCGCTATCCTGATCGGTCCTTTTGGTATCTATGGTTATTACGCTGGTTGGGTGCTGTCCTGGATTGCTGACGGCGCCGTGGGTGCAGGGATTTACTTCTTTGGTTCCTGGCGAAAAACATTGGTATGGGAATAATAACATAACCGCTGCTAAGCCGGGGGTTATGCTATATAAAAAGGAATCCCCCGGTTTTACCGGGTGGGTTCCTTTTTGTTATGTTGACATTTTTTATCTGTATGATATGATGGATAAAAATGTTGATTATGGAGTTCGTATGAAGGAAAAATTTAAAAAAATATACCAGTTCCTACTAAACCCAAAACTGTTGCTGTGTTTGCTGATCGGCTGGATGATCACAAACGGTTGGTCTTATATCGTATTCGGTTTTGGCGTGTATTTTAATATTCCCTGGATGATCTCTGTTGGTGGTGCGTATCTTGCGTTTTTGTGGCTGCCGATCTCGCCTGAGAAACTGGTTACAGTTGCGATCGCCGTTGCGTTACTGCGTTTTTTGTTCCCGGACGATCAAAAAACCCTGGCAGTACTGAAATCCATGTATGCAAATATTAAGACGAAGGTCAGTCAGAAAAAGCGAAATAAAGATTCTGAATAATGAATGCCCCCTCGTTTGAGGCGGCATTAAATTTGGTTGACCAAAGTTAACCACCGGCTCTGCCGGTGGCAAAAAAATAGCTTCTAGCGAGGAGTAAAGTAGACAAGAAAAAAGCTCCCCATTATAGTAGAAGTGGTTTGCCGACCACACAACTACAATAATGAGGAGGTCTTAATCGTGAAAGAAAAAGACATTAATAGTTTAGACCATACTACGTGGAGATGTCAATACCATGTAGTGTTTGCACCCAAATACAGAAGAATGGTAATATACAACGAGATAAAGGCGGATATAGGAAAAATACTGCGACAGTTATGCCAGCAGAAAGGCGTGGAGATTATAGAGGCAGAAGCGTGCCCGGATCATATCCATATGCACCTAAGCATTCCGCCAAAGTATAGTGTGTCGCAGATAATGGGATTTCTTAAGGGTAAGAGTAGCCTAATGATATTCGACAGACACGCCAATCTCAAGTACAAGTATGGCAACAGACACTTCTGGGCCAGAGGGTATTATGTGGATACGGTGGGCAGAAATAAAAAGCAAGTACAGGAGTACATTAAGAACCAACTCCAAGAAGATCAGATAGCCGACCAAATGAGTATCAAGGAGTATGTGGACCCGTTTACGGGTCGCGAGAACAAGTAGGCATAGAAAAAGCCCCTTAAGGGGCGGCCCGAGAAAGGAATGCGGTCGGCAAACCATTCGGGGCCCCTTTAGGGACAATAGTCTGTAAAATGCCCTTCTAGGGCTTAATCAAGCCTCCGGCTTAGCCGGAGGTTTTGACTATATGTGAATTTCTTCGAAGGGTTTGACTTCAAAGATTGTTCCAGATATTTCAAACCAAACACTTCTTGGACTGGGGTTGTAGATTATGTGTCCGTCAGCAGAACACTCCAAGCGCTTATAATCGCGCCAGACAAGGTATAATTCCATATTGGTAGCATACCAGACATCATCCTTGCCACCTATTTTTTTAGCAAAGTTCTCGATCAAATCCCAGTTATCGTCTCTGTCAAACTCATAACTATGGCCCCAAACATAGAACATATAGGGAGCGCGGGGTACATCAGCATTCAAGAAACGGTCTGCTAAATTGTTAAGTTCCGGATCATTATGATGACAGGTGGGATCCAGCCGCAACCAATCTGTCGGAATGCCAAACTGGCGCGTTGCAACGGTGGTGCGGGAGTAGTAAATGCCGCAACTTCTGCAAATATCCACAAAATAGTCTGGGTACGCGCCGTTTGCATAAGCCATACCATTGACTCGTTTACCAAGGAGAGATTCTAAATTCTTCCGATCTTCGAGAACATCGCCGCAAAGAGCAGCAGTATCACAATAGGTAGCGGTAGCGTGCATAAGACCATGACAAGCGACCTCACATACATCCGGTGTGTAGGTAGCGATAACTTCTTCTTCGGTCAGTTTGCTGGGGGATTTGCCGATGGAGCCGGAGTTAATATTAAAGGTTCCCTTTAATCCGTTCTTTCGGAAAATCTCCACAAGACGCTTATCGGCAACGACACCGTCATCATAACTGAATGTCAGCGCTTTTTTCTTGCCACCGGGAAAGCGGAGCCATTTTGTTGTGACCAATTTTGCTTCAATCATTTTACTTCCTCCAATTGGGTTACGGTCAGCGTTTTGCCTTTTACAGTAAATTTTACATCGAATCCTGCAAAAGTCAACCCATAAATGCGTTCCGGATCTTGCTGATATGAAGGACGGGGGTCATGGGACAAAACACCCAAAAGCGCTTTGCGCTTGTGTTCCGGGACTTTATCAAGCAACATCCACGGGAATTCAACTTCCAACAAAAAGTCGTCAGCGTTGTCTGTGAAGCCTCCGGCGGCATCCGGGTGGCTGTCGCCGTACGGGATATACGGTTTGATATCGAATATGGGCGTTCCGTCCATCAAATCTGCGCCGGATACGCGCAGAACCGTTCCATATTCTTCCGTATGCTCCACACCAAGCAATTTTACACTGGACAGCCCCAAGGCGTTGGGTCGGAAAGGGGAGCGGGTCGCAAATACACCCATACGGGTATTTCCACCCAAACGGGGCGGACGGACAGTGGGCGACCAATCTTTTCGGACAGCCTCAGAAAACTGCCAAATCAACCAAATGTGGGAGAATTCTTCAATTCCCCGCAAGGCATCGGAATTACGGAACTCAGGTTCGAAAATGATTGTCGATTCCAATTCTTCCACCAAACCGCTCTGCCGTGGAATTCCGAATTTACTGGGGAAATCACTCTTCATTCTGGCAATTACTTGGATGGTTACATTTTCCATATCAGGCACGCGCCTTTCTCAAACAGAAAGATATTGCAAAAATAACCGCAAGGATCAAGGAAATTGCTGCACCGGCTGATGTACCCAAATGGTAGGAGATGCAAAGTCCGCCAAGGCCTGCAATCAGTGCGAACAGAACGGAACAGATGTGGTATTGCTTCTGATTTTTAGCAATATTTCTTGCAGCAGCGCCCGGCAGAACAAGAAGGGAATTCAAGATTAAAAGTCCCACCCAGGAGATGGCAAGGGTGACGGTTACGGCTACAAAAACAGTAAATATTGTCTGAGTCAGTTTGACAGAAATACCTCTGGAGGCTGCCAATTGGGGATAAACTGAGGAAAGCGTCAGTTTATTTGAAAACAAAATCCAAAATACAATTGATGCACCCAAAACAATTATGAGCATACCAATCTCAACAGTGGTGACAGAGAGAATATCACCGATCAAGTATTTATTGTATTTGGTAAAACTTCCGCCGCCTATTGTTGCGATAAAAATGCCTAACGCCACAGCAGTACTGGAAAATACACCGATCAGTGTGTCAGCTGCTTGGTTGCTGCGAGATCGGACAAATGAGAACAAAAGTGCAAATACCACTGAGAATATGACGGCTACCCAGGTGGGGGCAGAAACGCCACAAATGCAACCAATGGCAATACCGGTAAAAGCAGAGTGACCTAATGCATCAGAGAAGAAACTCATTTTTCCGGTAACGACCATTGTAGATGTCAATCCAAGCAGGGGAGCAAGGAGTAAAACTGCCAGGAATGCATTTTTCATAAAATCCCAATGTAGCATCTCCAAAGGGAGTGCATCGCAAAGGTCATACCATAAATTCATTCTTTCGCACCTGCCTTTCTATGAAAGACTTTGTTGAATGCGTCAGATTCCAAAACCTCAGAAGGTGTGCCACTTTTTAAAACTGTTTCGTCCAGCAGATATACCTGGTCTGCATATTTATTGAGCAGATCGAAGTTGTGCGTAGTCAGCAAAATGGAAAGATCATATGTGTGCCGTAAATCGTCCAGCATATCCATAAGAATTTCTGTACCTTCCACATCCACACCGGAAAGGGGTTCGTCCAAAATCAGGATATTGGGTATTGGTTCCAGCGCCAAAGCCAATAGAACTCGTTGGAGTTCACCACCAGAGAGCGTACCGACCCGTTTGTCAATCAGTGGTTCTGCCTGGACTCTTGCAAGACATTCAGTTGCCTTGTCGCGCATTTTTTTAGAAACGCCAAGAAAAGCGGGTCGTTTGCTCATACAGCAAGCAAATAGGTCGCAAACAGTGAGGGGGTCACCTGGGTCAAATGTGGGACTTTGGGGGACATAACCGATCTTCGGTTTTCTGTTTCGTTGACCGGGTACAGAAAATGAGATAATGCCTTCGTAAGCTTGTTGACCCAATATAGCTTTCAGTAAGGTGCTTTTACCGGCGCCGTTTGGTCCAATAAGAGCAACCAATTCCCCACAGTGGGTATGCATACTGATGTCGGAGAGAATGTTGCTTTTGCCAATATGAATACTTAGATGTTGCACACGAAGGCAGCAGGAATGACCGCATCCGCTGCCGTGATTGCCGATATTCATCCCAATGCCTCCTTAATCGTGTTGATGTTTTGATACATGGCTTCAAAATAACTGTCACCGGCGATCGCCATATCCAATGAGTAAACTTTCACGCCGGTTTCTCTTGCAATAATTGACGCGGCTGAAGTGCTGCCGTTTTCTTCTGTAAAGATTGCATTAATATCGTTCTTCTCTATTAGATTGATTATATCGATCAGTTCTGCCGCAGAGGCTTCGCTGCCGGATTCTTCTTCAATTGCTTTTAAAATGTTCAAATCAAAAGATTCTGCAAAATAAGAAAAACCATCGTGGAATGTGATCAGTTTTTTATTATCTATATTCTTCAATGCGTTTCGTCCATAAATTTGCAGATCAGCGAATTTAGCGGAAAGCGTAATATAATTGTTCTCAAATGCGGTTTTGTATTGGGGATATTGCGCTATCAGACCGTTTTTGATGTTGAGCGCCATTTTTGCAGCCAAATCCGGTGAAAGCCAATAGTGTGGATCTTCATGGTGATCATGATCGTGGTCGTGCGTATGTGCATTATTGTGGTGCAGAACGATTCCCGATGACGCATCAATAATTTTATTATTATCGGCAAGTATATCGTTTAAGAAGTCCTCAAGACCTCCACCGGAAAGGATAACCGTAGAAGCGCCTTCAACAGATTGCATTTGTGATACCTGAATGGAATAATCGTGCAGGCAGGATACGTTCTCTGTAATCAGCCTTGTAACGGATAGGTTAGTTCCTTCACATAGAACCGATGTGAATTCATATACGGGCAGCGTTGTTGCGACGATTTGCGCTTGCTCTTTGCTATTGCTGCAACCGCATAGGAATAACAGCAGACAAATAATGGAAATAAATTTCTTCAAAAATATCATTCCTAAACTTGTTTATTTCTTAATATACAATACCATATCTGAGAAGAAAAGACAAGAAAAAGAGGCTGCATCTGCAGCCTCAAATTTTGAGAAATCAGTGATTCTCGATCCATTCATTTACTTTTGTCTTAGCAAGGCGGGAGATATCCTCGTTGGGATAGGGGGAGTTTTCTCCGCCGCGTACGTAAACAAAGTACAGTCCGTCGGGATTCTGGAACAGAATCTCCTCATAACCGGCAGGATCGCCGTAGTAACCGTATGTGCATTTTTTGATCAAAGTTGCAGTTTCGGTGTCGTATTCTTTCTTGCAAATGATTTTCTTCACGGTACAAACCTCCTTCCGTAATTAAATCCAGAACAATTATACATAAATTATAAGAAAAATCAAGGGAAATATATTAAAAAAAGAAACATTTGTATTATATTTATAGTTTTTTCCGTTAAGACTGAAAAATATATGCATAATGAATAAAATTATGGACGAAATAGATGCTTTGTGTTATCTTAATAAAGAGGTGAGAGAATGAAAGATTTTCCATTCTTTACAACAGAATATGGCGTGGCCAGCCTTGTTTTAAAAGAAATACCCTACACAAAGACTGCCTACATTCACATTCGAGAAACATCCCAGCCGAAAGCACTTTTAGATGAGTGCAGTTCATTTTGTATAGCCGCAGGCGCAGATGTTGTCATCGCAACAGGAAATTCCATCCTTGAAGAGTACCCTCTGCATGCAACAATTGTACATATGCAGGTGCAACGGGGTCTGATTCCGGAAACAGATGCCGCTTTGTTTCCTGTGCAGATGAAAACATTGGAACGATGGCGCAATATATATAATGCGCGAATGAAAAATGTTCCCAATGCAGCATATTTAGATCAAAACGCGGCAAACGAATTATTCATTACTATGGATTTATATTTTGTACATCGGGGAGACCAATTACTTGGGATCGGAGCGATCGACGAATCGAAAATCGAAGCACTTGCTTCTGTTGAATGCGGTTCAGGGCTGGATGTTGCTTGTGCATTATGCAACGGAATTATTGCTGATATGGTTTCTGTTGAAGTAGCAATAGAAAACGAAAAAGCAATGAATCTATATAATAAAATTGGGTTCATACCTGTTAAAGAAATTTCAAAATGGTATCGTGTCAAATAAAAAGCACCGACAGTGTGTCGGTGCTTTTTATTTGTACTTTTAGTCATCCCAGTTATCATCGGGAAGGACAATGCCGCCGGAAGTGGTCATAATATCTTCTGCCTGGAATTCGGTCATTTCAACAGTAGGCGCGGTATAGTGTTTTTCCATTTCGCTCAACTCCTTAATGCACATAGTTG
>CALBJG010000177.1 GCA_937892865.1 uncultured Clostridia bacterium | reverse complement strand
CGGGCTGGTTCGCAATGACAACGTAGTTTGAATAGTTCGACAAACCGGAATTTATTCAATAGGTTTTGTAGCGACCTCTGCCACTGCGGCGGCAAAGGCTTCGCAGGCGGCGTTGCAGGCGGACTGGGTACCGGTGAGCAGACCGCCGCCGAAATTGGTCTCGCTGGGTGGCGCATATAGTTTACATAACGCAACATCTGCCGCTTTCAGCGCCGCATCCATAGCATACATAGACTCCAAAGGCGGGGCGATGAGATACGCCAGCGGTTCTCCCTCAGCAATGCCCGCTTCTTTGGCTAAAAAAGAGCCGCACCGGCTGACGGTGTATGATAAATAGGGAATTTCTCCTGCCTGGTCAAAACCGATCCGCTCCAACGCCGAAAGGGCGGCTTCCATACCGCTGCGCACCGTTCCCGGCGTAGGGCCTGCCAAAATACCGATGACCTCTCCTGCGTAGGGGGTGGATGCGTTTGCCGCACCGGCATAAAAACTGCGACTGTAACACACTTTCACATCGGCGGCTTTTGTGGCTTCGTCCAATGCAATATAGGTGGCATCGTCACTGTCGGTGGTGAGCATTGCCAGCGCCGGATACCCTTTGGGAACATTTAAAGATTTCCGCAGGCTTTCCGGGGCGTTGGCAAGGTAACGCACCGCTAAAACTTTTACCGGGATCATAGGCCGTCACCTGTGTGCAGACCCACACCGGACACCTTTCGTTTCAGGATCGTGTCGATCAGTTCCGCCACATACGCCCCGGCTTCCACCGCCGGCGTACCCTGGGCGTGGATATTGGAAACCACCGTCCGGGCAGATTCGGAGACACCGGTGTGGGGTTTGTAGGTGATATAGGCGGACATACTCTTATCTGTTACCAGACCCGGTCGCTCGCCTACCAATACGCACACCACATCACAGTTTGTCGCATCCCCCACCGCATCGCCTGCGCCCACCCGGCAGTAGCGGACGAACAGGGCTTTGCCGATGTCGATACCTTTCAGCTTCAGGCCGTCCCGGATGGCGGCCATACAGTCCATAGCATTTGCCAAAATCGCGGCAGAGGAAAGACCGTCACCGATAACGAGTTGCACGGTGGGCTTGTTGGGAATCGCATCTTTCAGCTTCTTTTGGTTTTCTTCGTCAAAGCATCGGCCCTTGTCCGGGCGGGTCAGATATTCGTCTTTGTCCTTGCATTGGGTCTGTAGGGGGACAAGGTCATTTTTCTCCGCAAAATCCTCCGGTACTTGGGAAAACACCGCATCCTGGGCTGCCGCATGGTCTGCCCGGAAACGGAGCATCGTCAGTGTTTTATACCGGGGACCTGCCTTGCCAGAACCTAACCGGGCGGGGGTCTTTTCCTTTAACCGCCGGTAGCGGTCTGCATCCTTGGCGTTTTCCACAAGGTACAGTTTCCGCAGGTCCAAAGCCGTAACATCTTCCACAAAATCACCGTCGTAAAAGTTGGGAGGCTTCTGCTCCGGTCCGGGGGCGGTGGGTTTGTAGTCGCTTCCTTTTACCATAGGTTCGTTGCCCATGGATCGTAAAATCTCCGCAACCATAGCAGAGAGTTCTTGTTTGTTCATCCCATTCCCTCCTTAAAACAGCAAGCAAGAGCCGTCGCCGGCTTTGGCGGTGAGTTTTCCATTCTCTGTAAAGCCCATTTTCTCCAGCCAGGCCTGGAATTCCGGAATGGCGGTCTTGCCGGTCAGTTCCCGCAATGCGGCAGTTTCCCGGAAACCGGTGGTCTGATAATTGAGCATAATATCGTCCCCGTGGGGGATGCCCATAAAGTAGTTGCATCCGGCTACGGTGAGCAAGGTCGCCAGATTTTCAATATCATTTTGGTCGGCTTTCATATGGTTGGTATAACAGCAGTCACAGCCCATGGAAATGCCGGTGAGTTTGCCCATAAAGTGGTCTTCCAAACCTGCCCGGGTCACCTGCCGGGCATCATACAGATACTCCGGACCGATAAAGCCCACAACGGTGTTCACAAGGAAGGGAGAAAACCGCTTGGCAAAGCCGTAACACCGGGCTTCCATCGTCACCTGGTCAGTATTATAGTGAGCGTTTGAGGAAAGTTCCGAGCCCTGACCGGTTTCAAAATACATCACATTGGGCCCTTCCGCCGTGCCCTGATGGAGCAGCAGATCCCGGGCTTCTGCAATGGTCTCTGCGTTAAAACCGAAAGCCTCGTTGCCCTTTTGACTGCCGGCGATGGATTGGAAGATCAGATCGCAGGGCGCCCCTGCCCGGACAGCCTTCATCTGGGCAGTGACATGGGCAAGAACGCAGATCTGGGTAGGAATCTGCCAGTGCTCTTTGATTTCCTGGAAACGCCGCAGAACCTTGCCTACCTGCTCCGGAGAATCGGTAACCGGATTCAAACCGATGACCGCGTCACCTGCGCCGAAAGAAAGACCCTCCAAAACCGAGGCGGTAATGCCCTCGGGGTCATCGGTGGTGTGATTGGGCTGCAGACGGCAGGAAAGAGTCCCTGGCAAACCGATGGTGGTGTTGCAGTGGGCAGTAACCGTAATTTTGGAAGCGGCGTAAATCAGGTCTAAATTGCTCATCAGTTTGGCGACAGCCGCCACCATTTCCGAAGTGAGTCCTCTGCTGGCCCGGCGGATATCCGCTCCGGTGGTGGTTTCTGACAAGATCCACTCCCGCAGTTCCGCAACGGTCCAGTTGCGGATCTTGGCATATGCCGCTTCATTTACATCGTCCTGAATGATCCGGGTGACTTCGTCCTCTTCGTAAGGCACAGCCGGATGCTCCCGGAGTTCGTGGAGGGGCATCGCCGCCAAAACTACCTTTGCCGCCACCCGCTCCTGGGCGGTTTCTGCCGCCAAGCCTGCCAGTTTGTCACCGGTTTTTTCTTCGTTGGCTTTCGCCAAAACTTCTTTGATGTCTTTAAAAATATATGTTTTTCCCAATAGTGTGGTTTTTAATTTCATATTGTCCTCCTGTTTTCCAACACCAGTGTTTTGATCACCACCGGCAGGCAAGGCCCCACCGGCGCGCCGATATCCAGGAAACTTTCCGGGGAAAGGGATACGGAATCAATGCAAAGACAAGGGGCGCATTTCGGAAGCCGCAGAGAGAGGGCGTGTCCCAGGGCTTTTGCCATATCTGCCTGCAGGCAGACGAAAACAGACTTGCCGGTTGTTCCGGAAACAATATCATCTGCCAGCCGGGATATTTCTCCGTATGAGGGGGAAACAAAACCCGGAAACGCCAGCGCCACCGTATCCTCGTCTTTTTCCTGCAACCGCCGGGCGATCAACCGGGAGAAATGGGGAGATGTCTGCTCCTCTCCGGTAAAACACGCCACTGGCAGATTTTTTATGGGCAAAGTCACATTCCGATAAAACACCGTACTGCCGGAAAGGGTAGCAGAATGACAGCCTGCGCCGATCACCGTCGCCCGGATGGTCTCTTTCCCCAACACATAATGCCCCCGGCACAAAAGGCTTTTTTTGATCTTCTGCCCCAGCAGCGGGCCGATATCCCCAAAGGCAAAGGGTGGATGCCCGGTGTCAATACAATCGGCAACTCCCCCGGAAAAGGAAATGATAGCATCTGCCGGGGGCGTCCAAACATTGGTTGCTTCTTTTGTCATAAGTTTTGCCAAAAGGTCTGTTGCCGGGCGTAAGCCTGCTGCCATTTCCAAGCCTTGGGTCAGGGTTTCCGCAACGGTGTCCAGTTGTTCCAAGGAAGGCGTATCTCCAACTTTTAAATGGGTCAAACCCATTAAAACCGGGGAAAGATAGGTAATAACCCCATTATTTAGTTTCAAAAGCCTGCCACCTACATTCAGACAGCCGGTGCGGATGATCTTGCCTTTTTCTATCAACGCCAGATTGCTTGTGCCGCCGCCGATGTCCATATGGAGCACCGGGCGGTGGGTTTCCAAAGAGACGGCATCTGCCCCCGCGCCTTTTGCCGCCAGCACACTCTCTAAGTCCGGTCCGGCAGTGGCAACCACAAAATCCCCCGCAAGGTCAGATAAGGCGTTCAAAACGATATCCGCGTTCTCTTTCCGGGAGGTCTCTCCGGTGATGATAATTGCGCCGGTATCCACTTGCTCCCGGCAAATCCCGGCTAAACGGTAATCTTCCTCCACCAGAGAGCGTAAAGCGGCGCTGTCTACCAAATCATTCTCCACCAGCGGGGTAAAATGCACTTTTCCCCGGTAGCGGATCTTTTTGCCGGTGATCGCCATTTCCGGCACGGAAAAAGACCCCGCCCGGTTTTCAACGGTCAGTTCTGATACGATCATTTGGGAGGTGGTAGTGCCCACATCCAGCCCTACGGAAAGAAGCGTCTTACCCACGACCCGTCACCGCTTCCAAAATTCTTCGCACCATAAAATCCTCCACCCCTATGGGGTTGGTTTCACAGCAGGGGTCTGCCAGCGTCGCCGCTACGATCTGTCCGCTCTGATCCCACACTTCCCGGGGGTTGATGCCTGCCTGCTGCAGGGTCTCCGGCAGATGCAGTTCCTTTCGCAGCCGGGTCAATCCACCGATGAGATTGCGGATCGCCACCGTATCCGCCGCGCCGCTGAAGCCTGCCGCCCGGGCAAGGCGGGCGTATTTCTCCCCGGCGACCAGGGCATTACACCGAATCACATGGGGCAGCAAAATGGCATTCAGCCGCCCGTGGGGCAGGTGAAATGCGCCCCCTAAACTGTGGGCCATGGCGTGGCAAAGGCCCAAGCCTGCCCGGTTGAAAGCCATACCTGCCATGGTTGCCGCCATATGCACTTTTCCCCGGACCGCCTTATTTCCGGAAAAGGAAGCAGGCAGGGCAGCAAAAGCGCAGCAAAATGCGTCCTTTGCCAGGGCGTCGGTGATGGCGCCGGCATTTTTGGCAACAAATGCTTCCAGAGAGTGGCTCAAAACATCAAATCCGGTATCCGCGATCAGACTTGGGGGCAGTTCCCGGAGCAGGCTGTTGTCCAGTATGGCGATCTCCGGTTGCAGTTTTGGGTCGATCAGCGGGTGCTTTACCTGTTTGTGGGTCAAAATAGAAAAATCCGTCACCTCTGACCCGGAGCCGGAGGTGGTGGGAATGGCAATGAGCCGCACCGGAAACCCGGCAAAATACACCATCGCTTTGGCGCAGTCCATAGCGCTGCCGCCCCCCAACGCCACAAGGGCATCCGGTTGAAAAGCCTGCACAGCCTTTGTGCCTGCAGCCGCCAGTTCCACAGAGGGGTCCGGGGCGATATCGGAGAAAATTTCCGTCTTTTCCGCTTTGGCGGAAGAAGCGATTTGCTGGGCTGCGCCGTTTTTTACAAAATACGGGTCCGTGACCAAAAACAGCCGCTGAATACCCAATTCTCCCAACGCCCGGAGTGCGCCGTCTCCGGAAATGATACGTGTCTTACAAGAAAATTGTTCCAAAAGACCACCTCGTTTCTGCCGGTAGTATTTCCCCGGAATGTGAAAAATATGTCACCGACGGAAAAAATTAAAAAAACATTATGCAAATTGGAACAAATGTGCTATTATGAAAAGGAGGTGATTTTCATGGAACAAGAGAATATGGAAAACATCCCCGAAACAGAGGAAAAGTATGAACCGCGGCCCTGGTGGCAGGTATGGGGCGCCCGGATCGCCCTGGCGGTTTTTATTGTTTTTTTGATTATGTATTACCTGCTGATATTCAGAGGTGGCTGATATGCGGATATTAGGAATCGACCCCGGCTACGGTATCACCGGCTTCGGTCTGATCCAGTCGGAGCGGGGCAACAGCGCTCTTTTGAAATGCGGCGCCATCACCACCCCTGCCCATACGGATTTTTCCGCCCGGCTGGAAATGATCTATGAGGATATGCGAAAACTCTTAGAGGTCTCCAAGCCCGATGCGGTCGCCATTGAAGAACTGTTTTTCGGTCAGAATGTGACCACCGGTATTGGGGTCGCCCAAAGCCGCGGTGTGATTTTGCTTGCCATTCGGCAGGCAGGCGTTCCGGTGTATGCCTATAAACCGATGCAGGTCAAGCAGGCGGTGGTTGGCTACGGCAACGCCACCAAACATCAGGTGCAGGATATGACCAAGCGGCTTTTGCATCTGGACAAATTGCCCAAACCCGACGATGCGGCAGACGCCATTGCCATTGCGCTTTGTCACGCCCGGTCAGCGACTTCTTTGCTGTCCCAACTTCAAAATAAGTAGGAGGAATCCTTTATGCTTTATTATGTTTCCGGGCAGGTAACGGTTTTAGAGCCGGGTCTTGCAGTGATCGATTGCGGCGGTGTTGGCTACGGCTGCCGGGTCACAGCGTATACTGCCGCCCAACTGAAAGTGAATCAGCCGGCAAAACTCTTTATCACCGAGTCTATCCGGGAGGATGCCTTCGATCTTTACGGCTTTTCCAGCCGGGAAGAGCAAAAATGCTACGAACTTTTAACCACCGTTAACGGTGTCGGCCCGAAAGCGGCGATGGCGATCCTCTCTGCCGGACCGCAGAATTTCACATTGGCAGTGATGACCGGTGATGAAAAACTCCTTACCGCCGCCCAGGGTATCGGCAAGAAGATCGCCCAGCGGATCATTTTGGAACTGAAAGACAAAATGGGTTCTACTGCGGAACTGGATTTCTCCACAGGCCCTGCTGTGGTCGCCGCCCCCGGCGCCAACAACAATGCCGCTATGGCAAACGCCGCTTTGCAGGAACTGGGCTATTCTCCTGCTGAGATCGCCACAGCGCTGAAAGGGGCAGATCCCAATGCCACCACGGAAGAACTGGTGCGTTACGCCCTTAGAGCGATGGTGTTTAAAAATTGACAATTGACAATGGACAATTGACAACTGTCAACTGTCAATTGTTAATTATATCCGGAGGATATATTATGAGTTTGGAATTTTCTGAAGAATTAACAAGTCCCATTATCTCTCCCACTTTTGCGCCCCAGGATGCCGGCGAGATCGGCCTGCGGCCGAAACTGCTGTCGGATTATACCGGTCAAGAGAAAGCAAAGGGCAATCTTTCTGTTTATATCGAGGCTGCGCGGCAACGGAATGAGCCGTTGGATCATACGCTCCTTTATGGCCCTCCCGGTTTGGGTAAGACCACCCTGGCAGGGGTCATTGCCAATGAGATGGGTGTCAATATCCGCATTACCTCCGGCCCTGCCATTGAAAAACCCGGCGATTTGGCAGCATTGCTGACCAACTTAAACCCCGGGGATATTCTGTTTATCGACGAGATTCACCGGTTAAACCGGGTAGTGGAAGAAATTCTGTACCCGGCAATGGAGGATTTTGCCATCGATATTATTGTGGGCAAAGGCCCTTCCGCCAACTCCATTCGGCTGGATCTGCCCAAGTTTACCCTTGTGGGCGCAACCACAAGAGCCGGTCAACTGTCTGCCCCCTTGCGTGACCGTTTCGGCGTCAGTTTGCGGCTGGAACTGTATACCAATGAGGAACTGGCAAAGATCGTCACCCGGTCGGCAACCATTTTGGGTATGGATATCGACCCGGCAGGCGCCTATGAGATCGCCTCCCGCAGCCGCGGCACACCCCGAATCGCAAACCGGTTTTTACGCCGGGTCCGGGACTTTGCCCAAATTATGGGCGACGGCACCATCACCAAAGAAGCCGCAGATCTGGCCCTCTCCCGGCTGGAAGTGGATCATCTGGGTCTTGACATCATCGACCGGCGGATGCTCACTGCCATTATCAAGAATTACGGCGGCGGTCCGGTGGGTCTGGAAACATTGGCGGCAACCATCGGCGAAGAGGCGATCACCCTGGAAGATGTGTACGAGCCGTATTTGATGCAGTTGGGCTTCTTGAACCGTACCCCCAGAGGCCGGTGTGTGACCCAGTTGGCATATCAGCACCTGCACATCCCCTTTGATGGCCAAACCCAGTTTTCTATCTAAAAAGTTTGGAAAGTTGCATAAAAGAGGTTTTTTAAAGGAAAATATTTTCATAAAGTATTGACAAAATTAAAAGCCGTGTATATAATGAGCAAAGTGGCGCATAGTCGTCCAATAATTCAGACCCTGGGGGTTTCCGTTCAATCACGTTAGACTTTCACGGGGCATCAACAAACCGAAGAGAGGTAAAATCAATGTACGAAGATAAGACTTTAGTATGCAAAGAGTGCGGCAATGAGTTCGTATTCACTGCTGGCGAGCAGGAGTTCTACGCAGAGCGTGGCTTCCAGAATGAGCCCCAGC
>CALBJG010000176.1 GCA_937892865.1 uncultured Clostridia bacterium | reverse complement strand
CCGGCGCCATCATCACGGAGCAGGTCTTTGACCTGCCCGGTATCGGTAATATCGCCCTGCAGGCAATGAACGCCGGCGATATTCCCTTCATTATGGGCTACAATATGTTCCTGGCAATGCTCAGCGTCCTGGGCGTTCTTCTTGCCGACCTGATGTACGGCATCGTTGACCCCAGAGTCAAACTGGAGTGAGGAGGGGTACCGTGGAAGAAATGAAAAATCAAGAAAATGTATCGCAGGAAACTGTGGACACGGAAACGCCTCTTGACAAAAATGTGCGGCTGATGTCGCCTACCCAGATGTTGCTGCGGCGCTTTTTCCGCAGTAAACTCAGTATCATTGGCCTTGTGATGGTCATTGGTCTGTTTGTGTTCAGTTTCCTGGGCCCGCTGGTCTATACCCAGTGGGGCGAAACCGACCTGGACGAAAGCGGAAAGATGGAGTATACTACCGCAGTGACCACCTATACGGTGAACGGCGTGGAGTATACCCTGCACCAGACCGTGGAAAAGACTATGAAGGACAACTTCCTGGCGCCTCCTTCCGCAGAGCATCCTCTGGGAACGGACAACCAGGGTTATGATGTGCTGGCGCGTCTGATGTACGGCGGCAGAGTATCGCTTCTTGTCAGTTTTATGACCGTTATTCTGCTGACAGTGCTGGGCGTTATCATCGGCGGCATTGCCGGCTATTTCGGCGGCGCTGTGGATAATGTAATTATGCGTATCTGCGATATTCTGATGTGCCTGCCCGGTATTCCCATTTTGCTGATCATCAGTTCTGCTATGGACGGCTGGGTGTCCCTGGGCTGGGTCGAAGAGGGTATGCGTATCTACATTCTGATGCTGTTCTTAACTATGATCTCCTGGCCCGGCACTGCCCGCCTTGTCCGTGGACAGATCCTGAGCCTGCGGGAGCAGGAATATATGGTGGCGGCAGAGGCTATGGGCTTCTCCACCGGCAGAAAGATCTTTAAGCATCTTGTGCCTAACGTAATGCCCCAACTGATCGTGCAGATGAGTCTGTCTTTGGGCAGTATGATTTTGTACGAAGCAACACTGTCTTACTTAAATATGGGTATCAAAGCCCCCTACACCGCTTGGGGCTCTATGATCAATATTATTACCACCGACCCGGACATTCTCCAGAACTATCTGAATGTATGGGTGCCGGCTGGCGTGTGTATCGTCATTGCCGTCCTTGGCTTTAACTTCGTAGGCGACGGCCTGCGGGATGCCCTGGACCCCAAGGGAAGGAGATAACTTATGGGCGAAAAGAAAAAAAGTTATCTGACCGGCAGAGAGATCCGCGCCATTGCCAAAGAAAATGCCAAGATCGTCAAGCGTTTGGAAGCCTATAAAAACCGCAAAGCCGAGGAATCGGAATTCCTCAGCCAAATGGCTGACGAGAATAATATCCTGGAGATCGAAGACCTGCACACCTTCTTCTTTACGGAGCAGGGTGTTGTCAAGGCTGTCAACGGCGTGTCCTACAGTGTTCCCAAGAACGCAGTTGTGGGCGTCGTGGGCGAGTCCGGTTGCGGCAAGAGCGTTACCTCTATGTCTGTAATGCGTCTGATCCAGGGACCTGCCGGTCAAATCGTGGACGGCGCGATCCGCTTTAAGTCCCACGAGTATAAGCGGGACGAAAAGGGCGAGCCTGTTAAAGACGAAAACGGCAACTACGAAATGGAAGACAAGGTCTACGACATTGCCAAAATGCCCATTTCCGAGATCCACCGGATCCGGGGCAAGCAGGTGGCTATGATCTTCCAGGAGCCGATGACTTCCTTAAACCCGGTGTTCACCATCGGTGAGCAGTTGGATGAGGTGACTTTCATCCATACCCCCGGGGCAACCAAGGAACTGGCAAAGGAAAAGTCCTACGAAATGCTCCGCCTTGTGGGCATTATCCCGGAAAATGTTTATGACCGGTTCCCCCACGAACTGTCCGGCGGTATGCGCCAGAGAGTGATGATCGCTATGGCGCTGGCAGCAGAGCCCCGTCTGATCATCGCCGACGAGCCCACCACCGCGCTGGATGTTACCATTCAGGCGCAGATCCTGGATCTGTTGCAGGATATCAAGAACAAGATCGACGGCTCTATCCTGCTGATCACCCACGATCTGGGCGTTATTGCAGAGATGGCGGATTATGTGGTGGTTATGTATGCCGGTAAGGTCATCGAAAAGGGTACGGTCTATGAAATCTTCCAGGATCCCCGTCACCCCTATACCATCGGCTTGCAGAAATCCAAGCCTACCATGACTTTGGATGACGATGTGGAACTTTATAACATCCCCGGCAATGTTCCCAATCCTATCAATATGCCGGACCACTGCTATTTCAAAGAGCGTTGCGCCAAGTGCACCGCCAAGTGCGCGGGGGATTACCCCGGCATGGTCCAGGTAAGTCCTACCCACTTTGTGGCTTGCCATCTTTACAGCGAGGAGGGTTCAAACAATGACTGAAGAAACTTTGAATACTCCCGTGTATGATGATGCCGCTATTGAACAGGAATATCAGGCAAAACGGAAGGCCCAGATCGAAGAAGATTATCAAAAACCCTTCGATCCGGATGTGGTGCTGGAAGTACGGCATTTGCGTAAGTGCTTCCCTATGAAAAAGACCGTCACCGGCAAGGTCACCAAAGAACTGGTGGCGGTTGACGATGTCTCTTTCAAACTGAAAGCAGGGGAGACTCTGGGTATCGTTGGCGAATCCGGCTGTGGCAAGACCACCACCGGCAGAGCCATTTTGAAACTCCACGAGCCTACCGCCGGTCAGATCATTTTTGACGGCAAAGATATCACTAACTATAATTCTGCCCAAATGCGCGCTATTCGCAAAGAGATGCAGATCATTTTCCAGGATCCCTATTCTTCTTTGCCTCCCAGAAGCACCGTCGGTGGCATCCTCAGCGAGCCCGTGGAAGTTCACAAGATCGTGCCCAAGGATCAGGTAAAAGACTATGTGCTGGAACTGATGGATAAGTGCGGTCTGCGGGATTACTACTATGAGCGCTATCCCCACGAATTCTCCGGCGGTCAGCGTCAGCGGATCTGCATCGCAAGAGCCTTGTCCGTCAACCCCAAATTGGTCATCTGTGATGAGCCGGTTTCTGCATTGGATGTATCCATTCAGGCGCAGATCATTAACCTGCTGAAAAAGTTGCAGCGGGAGCGGAATTTGGCTTATGTGTTCATCTCTCACGATTTGAGCGTAGTTAAGTTTATTTCCGATAAGATCGGCGTTATGTACTTAGGTGCAATGATGGAGTTCGGTACAAAAGAGGATATCTTCCGGAATCCGTTGCACCCGTATACCAAGGCGCTGTTCTCCGCTGTTCCCAACCCCGATCCCACCGCCAAGACCGAGCGGATCAAGTTGGAGGGGGATATTCCCAGCCCTGCAAATCCCCCCAAGGGTTGCCGGTTCCATACCCGTTGCCCCTATGCAAAGGAAGTGTGCAAACACGTACCGCCCCAGTACAAAGAGTACGAGGAAGGTCACTTTGCCGCATGCCATCTGCTGGATGGGGAGTAAGTTATGGGAAAGAAAAAAGAAAAGATCACTTATATCGATGACGGCAGAACGCTGGCGGATATGTCCGGCTTGTCCGGTCCCCGGCTGAGCCGGGATTCTATCAAGCCGGCTCCTAAATTCAAAGATGCCTGGGCTACCTACTGGAATGCCGTGAAAATGATGTTTCTGCCTATGCTGGCGGTCATCGGCGGCTTGGTGATCATCTACGGCGTGATGTATCTGATCTTCTCATTGGCAGCATAATCAAAAAGACAACCATCCATAGATGGTTGTCTTTTTTGTTATAGATTGATAATGTAAAGACCGAGAATGCCCAGAATCAAACCCCAGATCTTTCTGCAATTCAGTTTTTCATGAAACGCAAATACAGAGCCAACGCATACGAAAATAATACCCAGCCCGTTAAACAGCGGAAATAAGATCACCGACGGTATGCCGGAGGCTAATTCAGTCATAACAAAACTGATAACAGAAAGAGAAACGGCGCTGCCCAGGGCGCAGAAACCAACGGCTTTTTTGCTGTTTGTCCCATCGGATATAAACTGTCTGGGCTTTGCAAAAAAACACAGGATCAAGGCAGCGACCAGAAAGGAGTAAAGGTTGTAAAGTCCGACACTTTGTTCCGGAAAGTAGATACCCATTATCTTTTGGGTGACCATAACACCAGCGCTTGTAAAGAAAATAATAATACCAAAGAGAATACCGGATGCCGTAACTTTGTTCCCGGCAGATTTGGCATCTTTCAGCAGCATAATTGCCACGATCGTAATAAAAATGCCGGTGAGCGATAAGAAACTTAAATGTTCCGACCAGAGGAAATGCCCCAAAACGCAAGGGACGATCATACCTGCGCTGTGGCACAGCGTCATAAACGCAACGGAGGTAGCCGCATACCCTTTAAGCATCACCGTTTTACTGACGGCATACATCAAGCCGCAAACAATACCGCAGAGCAAACTGCCCAGCGCGAGGGCAGGAGGATTGCCTATAAAGAGTATCGGAATCATGCACAAGCAGCAGATGAAGAACTTGATGCAGTTATATGTCGTGTTGTGGGTGTTCCCGCTTTTGCCGGAAACAAATTTATCGCAAAAAGCGTTTACAACATATAGCGGAACACAAGCAAGGATAATTAAAATTTTTATCCCCATTACACGATCACCCTTATTTCTTTCGTGTCTTTGGAAGAAAAGTCGATGCCCTTGGTGACAGTTTTGCCATTTATGTCCACGGTAATGTCATAGCCACCGTAGAATCCCCGGAATGCGCAGACACCGTTTTCGTTTGTAGCAGTCTTTAATTCTGTATGCCACTTTTTCTGAATCAATTCTTTAAGTTTCAGGTAGGCAGGCTTGGGGGAGAGGTCAAAGCGCAAAAGACCGCCGCGGTAGTAGTTTTCACCTATGGTCATATCGCCCTGGCTGGCAGCGATCTTCTTGGGGTCAGGATCCCACACATGGGCGTAGCCGTCCACCAAATTCCAGTATACGATCTGCTCAATACTGCCGTGGCTGAACCAAATGGAATACAGCAATTCAAGAATTTCCGCCTGCAGTTGTTCATCTTCCGGTTTGTCCGTGTATGCGGGAATGGTGATCTCTGTGATTTGAATGGGCTTTTGTAAACGGGCATAATTGTCCAGCAGTTTGTATATCCGCCTTGGGTCATAGTAGTTTCGGGTCTTTTCATATTCGTCCTCTGCACGGAAGAACATATGGTGCTGAAGACCGATAGCATCCACCGGCACACCGGAGATCAGCGCCCGGTCTACCTGCATATAAACCTGGTCCTGGGCGCAACCTCTGCCAGCCCAGCCTGCCGTCTGTCCCTCGTTCATACAAAGTTGGTTGTTTGAGAAATATTTCCTTGCGGTTTTAAAGCAAAATTCGATGTAGTCCGGCTCGTCATAAAGCGCGGTCGTCCCTTTGTCCCAGTAACTTTCGTTTGTTACCTCGATGGTGGGAATTTTGCTTGCATAACGGGAGGCGATCTCCGCGCACCGCCGTTCATAGAGCCTTTTTACTTCCTCTGCCGGCATATCTTTCATCCAGTCCGGGAAGAAATGTTCGTATGCAAGAGCGTGTTCCCGGGGCTCGATGCCGTATTTTTCGCAAAATTCGATACAAAGATCAATACTCGGCCGGCGGTAGATGGGCTCGCAATCTTTTTCGTACCGGGTATATCCCTGCCGCGGCTCTATGGTGTTCCAGTAAAAGGGCAGAGTAGCCATGTTGAAAAGGCTTTTGAAATAATCCTTGTACTTTTCATTCTTTTCCGGCGTTTCCAACTCGTCCAGCATAAAAAGATTCGCGCCGAAACGGAAAGCGTGGCTTTTTTGCGTCAAATGTACCGTTGCGCCGGGAACGGGATTGCCTTCGCTGTCGGTCACAGTGATCTTACAATCACCCTTTCGATGCTTTTCGATACCCTCCGCGATGCGCTTTTCCAGAAAGTCCCGATCGGCATCAAATTTCTCCATGATTTTTCTGCGGTCAGACATTTTGATCGCCTCCATTCTTTTCTTTACAATAACACGGTCAGAAATAAGAAAAAACCGGAAAAACAATCTTTTAGGTTTGTTTTTCGAAACAGATATGATAATATAGTCTTATAATACCGGGGGTGAGATAGTGATTTTCGAAAATAGCAGCGTATCCTTTCATCTTTTAGATGTGCTTGCGCTTGACCAGGAAAACATACATACCTATAACACCGGGCGTAATTTTGCCGCGTTATCCTTTCGTATCAGCGCAGATGCAGTTTTGCAGACAGCCGGCGAAGCACACCATTTGACGGATAACTGTGTATCCTTTGTGCCTGCCAGATTGGATTACAGTCGTATTGCAAAACGGGATAAGATGATCGTGGTGCATTTTGATGTGATCAATTACAGAACAGACCGTATCGAATGGTTTTTGCCCAAAGAACCGGAAAAGATAAAAGCGCTGTTCGATAGGATTTTAGATATCTGGAATAAAAAAGAGACGGGATATCAGTATCAATGCGCTGCTGTTTTGTATGAAATTCTGGGTGAATGTTACCGCCAAACAGAAAAAACGGAATTAAAAAACACAAAGATACAAAAGTCTGTCGACTATATCAGCAAACACTATACCGAACCGGAACTGTCCATAGAAACGGTGGCAGCGCAATCTTATATGAGTCAGGTGTATTTCCGGAAACTTTTCAAAGCAGAATACGGAATATCGCCCCAAAAATATATCATACAACTGCGTATGCAGTATGCGGTGGGCTTGATCGCCACCGGCTATTATTCGCTGAAAGAGATTGCTGCTTTGGCAGGATATACGGACTACAAATACTTCTCCGTGGAATTCAAGAAGCAAATGGGCGTCTCTCCATCGAAATATGTTTATAATCATAAGCAATAATGCGGTTTTTCTTTACTAAACGGAAAAACTTTGCTATAATAAGGAAAATTATGAAAAGTGGGGGCGTTCCCATGGAAGAACGGAGTTTCCGCATGGAAGAGATCGTGCCACTGATGCAGGAATCTTTAGCAAACGGACAAACAGTGCATTTTTCACCCCGGGGTATCAGTATGCTGCCGATGCTCCGTCAGGGAAAAGATACGGTCACACTGGCAGCGGTCACCGGCAGGTTGAAAAAGTACGATATTCCGCTGTATCGAAGAGATGACGGCGCATATGTTTTGCATCGGATCACCAAAGCAGGGGAAACCTACACTTGCATTGGTGATAATCAGTATGAATATGAGCCGGGGATCCGGCAGGATCAGATCATTGCGGTGGTTTCTGCTTTTTCCCGTGACGGCAAGCAGATCTCTGTCAAGAATACCGGCTACATCCTCTATACCCGGCTGTGGCACTGGTCTCGTTGGCCCAGATGGATGCTGTTCCGTCTTCGCCGGAAAACCAGAGTGATCCTTCGGCGTATTCGAAATAAACAGTAAAAGGGGATTTGACCCGTGAAAATCAAATGGCAATACCTGGCGATCGCTGCGGCGGCGCTGTTGTTGGCAGTAGCGGTCGTTGTGATCATACTGCTTTCTTCTCCCAAGGAAGAAGCCGGACCCCGGATCGTTGGCGTGTTTATGAATGACGACCGGACGGACCGGGAAAAGAAGACAGCAGATCTGCTGACAGACCGCCTGGAGCGGGAAGGTTTTGCAGTAAAACTTTATAATGCCCAAGGGGATCAATCAAAGCAAAATCAGCAAGTGGAAGAATTGCTGGCGCAGGATGTAGAAGCCGTGCTTTTGTGTCCCGTGATGCCCGATTCTTCGGCTGCTTTGGTGCAACAATTAAAGGAAAAAGATGTACCGCTGATTTTCTTCGGCAGAGAGCCTGCCCGGGAAATACTGGATATGTGGGACAAAACCGTTTATGTCGGCTGTGACCCCACAGAAACAGGCGTTCTCCAGGGACAGATCCTTCTTGCCCAACCCCAAAAATGCGATATCAACGATGACGGTAAACTCTCCTATATCCTTTTGCGGGACAGCGAGGAATGCGCGGATACCAACCGCAGAGCCGAAGGCGCACAGAATACCTTAAAAGAAGAAACAGAAATTGTGGAACTGAACGATTTCTGTCCCGGAAACACCGAAGAGGCGGCGCAGGAGGCATGCGAGAAATTGCTTGCCAACTACGGCAAAGATATTGAGGCGGTGATCTGCACCAATGATACCGTAGCACTGGGCGCAGTAGCAGCGATCAAAGATGGCGGCCGCACAGTTGGTAAAGACATTTACCTTGTGGGGGCAGACGGTATCGAAAAAGCATTGAAGCAGATCCAGGCGGGGAATATCACCGGCACCGTTTTGTGCGACCTGGAAACTCAGGTAGAAAAAACAGTGGAATTGCTGCAAACGCTCGTGAACCAGCCTGCAGAAAATAAGACACATTATGTAAACCATATAAGCATTACGCAAGAAAATATTGCGGAATACCTGAAATAAAAATTGCTCCCCTCGGTCATTTCGAGGGGAGTTTTTTAGATAACCCCGATGCGCAAGCATCGGGGTTATTTATCAGGGTGTAACGTATGCTTTGGCGCTGTCGCCGTAGCGCATCATTGCCTTGACCAGTTCTGCAAGATAGGGATATGCAGCTGTATCTGCATTCCGGTTGGTATAGGCGTAGGAAGCGATGCTGTATTGCAAGGTGTTGCTGACT
>CALBJG010000175.1 GCA_937892865.1 uncultured Clostridia bacterium | reverse complement strand
CTGCAGAAGAAGTAGAAAGCGCGCTTAACGCAAGACTTAACGTAGAAAATTAACAAAAATTTTAAAAATAAACATAAATTAGGAGTTTTTTATGAAGAAAACAAAGTTATCTTCCAAATTTTGGATAGCGCTTACCGTTTTTAGTCTGGTTGGCCAAGTGGCATGGGTTGTTGAAAATATGTATTTCAACGTCTTTATCTACAAGATGTTCCACGCCAGCGCCGCCGATATTTCCAACATGGTCATGGCCTCCGCCATTACCGCTACGCTGACCACCATTTTGATGGGCGCGCTGTCGGACAAAGTAGGAAAACGCAAACTCTTTATTTGCGGCGGTTATCTGCTGTGGGGTCTTTCCATTTGGAGTTTTGCCCTGCTTCGGGCGGATATCATTACCGGCGTTTTCGGCGCGGCGGTCAATGCGGCGTCTGTGGGCGTAACACTTACGATACTCCTGGACTGCGTGATGACGTTTTTCGGCTCTACCGCCAACGATGCGGCGTTCAACGCCTGGCTTACCGACTCCACCGACGAGACCAACCGGGGCGCGGCAGAGGGTATCAACGCCATGATGCCCTTAATGGCTATTTTGGTGGTCTTCGGCGGGGCGATGTTCTTGGATCCCGAAAGCGACAGTTACTGGACCGTTTTCTTCGGCGTCATCGGTACGGCGGTGACGGTCATCGGTATTTTGGGCTTTTTCCTCATCCAGGAGCCGAAACTGGAAAAGACCGGCAACGAAAATTATTTTAAGAATATTTTCTACGGCTTCCGTCCCTCGGTGGTTAAGAGCAATCCCTGCTTTTACTGGACACTTGCCGCCTATGCGGTGTTCGGTATCGCCATTCAGATCTTTATGCCCTATCTTATTTTGTATTTTACCGTGACACTGGGTATGGACGACTATGTGCTGATCTTTGCGCCGGCGATCTTGCTGGCGGCGGCCTTTACCGCGGTTTACGGCAGAGTGTATGACCGGCTGGGTTTCGGCAAGGCGATTTTGCCTGCGTTAGCGCTGCTGATGGCAGGCTTCGTGATCCTCTATGTTTGGCAGGTCAAGGCGCTGGTGTTTATCGGTACGCTACTGATGATGTGCGGCTATCTTGCGGGTATGGCGGTGTTTGGGGCGATGCTCCGGGATCACACCCCCGCGGGCAAGGCCGGTATGTTCCAGGGTCAGCGGATCGTGGGGCAGGTTTTGATCCCCGGTATCATCGGCCCTGCCATTGGCGCGGCGGTTTTGAAAAATGCGGAGACCATTTTGAACAGCGACGGCACCACCTCTTTTGTGCCTAATCAGAATATCTTTTTGGCGGCGCTTATCGCCGCGGTGGTGATCGTGCCGGCATTGTTGCCAATCGTGAGAAAGAAAAGATTAAAATAGTTGTTAGTTGTAAGTTGTGAGTTGTGAGTTGTTGTGTCGCCCCCGGCGACGAATTTAAATCATTTTGCCAAAGGCAAAATACCACAACTGTCAACTATCAACTATCAACTGACAATTACTGCACAATGGAGGAGTACTATGTTACAGAAACTGACCACTGTATGGGGAGAACAACTGGCGGAAACGCCCTGGGATGTGTATCCCAGACCCCAGATGAAAAGAAATAGTTATGTTAACCTGAATGGATGGTGGGATTTTACCGCCTGCCACGGTGAACCGAAATTTGACAAAAAGATTTTAGTGCCGTACCCTCCGGAATCTGCCCTTTCCGGGGTGGAAGAGCACTTTGAAGAGGGCATCGGGTTATATTATCGCCGGAAATTTACTTTGCCGGAAGGGTTCAACAATGGCAGAGTTCTGCTCCACATCGGCGCGGCAGACCAAAGGGCAGATGTTTATGTAAACCAAAATGAGGTGGGCAGGCACAAAGGCGGCTACGATGCCTTTACTATGGACATCACAGCGCAGTTAAAGGAAGAAAACGAACTGCTCATCCGCTGTGTGGATGATCTGCGGGATCAGACTTACCCCTACGGCAAGCAGACCTTGAACCGGGGCGGTATGTGGTATACGCCGGTTTCCGGCATTTGGCAGACGGTGTGGCTGGAGAGCGTACCGGAAACTTATATTGAGAATTTGAAGATCGAAAACCGGGGGGCATCGGTGAAAATTTCCATTACACCGGCGCTGGATGGCAATGTGATCTTGGACGGAAAAACATATCCGCTGACAGAGGGCGCGGTGGAGATCATTCCGGAAAATTTGCATTTTTGGAGTCCGGAAGACCCCTATTTATACCAGTTTGCGGTGGAAACGGCAGAAGACCGGGTGGAGAGTTATTTTGCTCTCAGGACCATGGAAGTCAAGGAAATTGGCGGCATTCAGCGGCTGTGTCTTAACGGAAAGCCCTATTTCTTCCACGGCCTTTTGGATCAGGGTTACTGGCCCGACGGTATTTACACCCCCGCTGACCCGGCGGCATACGCCTACGATGTGCAGAAAATGAAAGATCTGGGCTTCAATATGCTCCGGAAGCACATCAAAGTAGAGCCGGAGGAATTTTACTACCAGTGCGACCGGTTGGGTATGGTGGTCATGCAGGATATGGTGAACAACTCGGATTATAACTTTTTCCGGGATACGACTCTGCCCACGGTGGGTTTCCAGAAACTGAACGATAAGCATTTCCACAAAGATCCTGCTTCCCGGGCAATGTTTTTGGACGCTATGGAGCGGACGGTAAAGCAACTTTACAACCACCCCAGTATTCTCATGTGGACCATTTTCAACGAGGGCTGGGGGCAGTTTGACAGCGACAATGTCTACGAGCAGATGCTCTCTCTGGACGACAGCCGATGGATCGATTCTGCATCCGGCTTTTTCCGGCAGAAAAAGGGCGATCTTGAGAGCCTGCACATCTATTTCGGCTCCTGGAAGGCGGTAAAACCCGGTAAAAAACCCCTGGCGCTGACGGAGTTCGGTGGCTATGCGTTCCCGGTGGAGGGACACATTTTCAATCCGGAAAAGGCATACGGCTACCGCAGTTGCAAGAGCCGGGAGGACTTGAACCGGGATGTGGAAAACCTATACCGGCAGAAGATTTTGCCCGGTATCCAAAAGGGGCTTTGTTTGGGCGTTTACACGCAAGTTTCCGATGTGGAGGACGAGATCAACGGCGTTCTGACTTACGACCGGAAAGTGTGCAAATTGGATGAAGAAATGATGCGGGAAATTGCCAAGGATATCCAAAGGGAGATGGATAAATTAGTTGTCAGTTGACAGTTGATAGTTGATAGTTGGCCAATGGGGGCATTCCGGTGAGATTGCCACAGCCCCTGCGGGGCTTCGCAATGACAACTACAAAAAAAGATGGAGTGCTTAAGCACTCCATCTTTTTATTTGATTTCTTGTCCACGGGCGAAGACTTTTTGAACTTGCAGGTCTTTATCCAGCAGGACGATATCGGCATCAAAGCCGGGTTTTAAGTAGCCTTTCCGGTCGTCAAGGCCGGCGACCTTTGCGGGGGTGGCGGTTGCCATAGTCACAGCATCCCAAAGGCTGACCCCGGCAAGATTTACCATATTCCGCACCAGCCGGTCCATGGTGGCGATACTGCCGGCAAATGCCTGCCGGTGGGGCATTTTCATCACCCCGTCTTCCAAAATGGTTTCCATTCCGTTTGCCTGCTTCAGCACGCTGCCGTCAGGCAGGTCTGCTCCGGCAGGGAACAGGGCGTCGGTGATGAGGCTGATGTTTTCCGGGCCTTTACATTTAAAGATCAGTTTCAGCAGTTCCGGGGGCAGGTGACAGCCGTCGGCGATGATCTGCACCGTGAAATCTTCCACCAGGCCTGCCTCCACCACGCCGCCGTGGCGGTAGCCATTGATGCGATGGACCATAGAACAGCCGGAGTAGATGTGGGTAATGTCGGTATAGCCATTTTTCAGCGCTTCCACACAAGTGTCGTAGTCGGCATCGGAGTGGGCGATGGTCGCCCGGATGCCGTGGGCTTTCAGCACCTTGCCGAATGCCACGCCGCCGGAAAGTTCCGGGGCGACACCCATAATTTTGATGCCGCCGGGCCATGCCTTTTCCAAGCGATCCAGCACTTCTTCACTGGGGTTTATCAGGGCTTCCGGGTCCTGGGCGCCTGCCTGGGCAGGGGAGAGGAACGGCCCTTCCAAGTGGACACCGGGAATGGTCACCGGGCAGGTTTCTGCCGCAAGGCGGACATTCTTTATCATAGTTTCCGTCATTTCCAAATTGGCGGTGACGGTGGTGGGGAGGATCGTGGTAGTGCCACGCTTGGCGTGGGCGGCGATGCCAATGTTCACCTGCTCGGGCGTTGCCCCCATAAAGTCCACATTGCCGCCGCCGTGGACATGGATATCCACAAAGCCGGGGCAGGCGTAAGCCCCATTGCCGTCGATGACTTCGGCGGTGGTAGTGGGCATTTGGGTATGTACCGCAACGATCTTGCCTTTTTCAAAGTCAATGGCGGCGGGGATGATACCGTCTTTTTGAATCAGATTTATGTTTGTAATACGGGTCATAGGAATACCTCTGTATAGTTGACAGTTGATAGTTGATAGTTGACAGTTGACAGTTGACAGTTGGCCAATGGGGGCATTCCGGTGAGATTGCCACGGGCAACGAAGTTGCCCTCGCAATGACAACGGGGATAGTTGATAGTTGTTAGTTGACAATTAAAAAATGCATAATGCACAGTGCACAGTGCACAGTGGCGGTGCTGCAGAAAAGTTTGCATTTTCGAAAGACTGATACGGAATGCAAGTGTTTAGATGATTGCCCGCATTCCACCCCCGTCTGCTTCGCAGACACCCCCTCCCGGGGAGGGGGTAATTAATTCGTCGCGGTAGCGACACATTTATTATGCACTGTGCACTGCAAATGTGTGTGCGGGGAGAAAAACGGGTTTTCGGTTTGTTATTGCGTGGAAAGCAGGGCATTCAGGGTCTTGGCGTCGGCGAAGAACTGCTGTTCTGTATCGTCTTTGACAAATTCGATGGCGGCGTGACCGGCTTTTGTATAGGCGCGCAGAGCCGCTATGTACCGGGTCCACTTCTCACTCCAGGTGTCAAGGGGGTAGCGCACATAGTCGATATTGGCAAAGGCGTGGACATTGACCAGACGCTTGCCCAGGGCTTTGATATCTGCCACCTCCTGCTCGATTTCCTGCACCGGATGGTGCCGGGGCTGCCAATAGGTGCAAAGGTCCGGGGCATCGGCAAGGAGGCGCAGGGTGGAATCGATATTATCGGTCAGGGTACTCAGGTGGTACTCCGTTGCCACGGTGATGCCGTATTTCTTTGCCTTTTCTGCGGCGGACTGGAGATTCTCCGTGATCTTTTGGCGCAGGTCTTCCGGGTATTCTTCGCTTTTTGCATAGCCTTTGCCTGCCCAGATACGGATAATGGGCGCTTCCAGGATCAGGGCGTTTTCCAGGGTGGGGGCGAAGTCCTCCTCGGGAAGTCCGTAATAATAGGCACCGTAGCCGGAGATGGGAATGTTATTTTCCCTGCTCAGGGCGTATGCCTTTTTGGCGGCGTCGGTATCCCCGGCTTTTACATGGGTCTTTCCGCCCCATTCAATGGCGGATAGTTCCGCTTTCTTTACAAGGTCGATGATCTCTTCTATGGATTTTGCGTTAAAAGTGACAGATGCCAATGCGCTTTTCATAAGATGCCCTCCTTGGCTTTTTTCTTATTGTATCACAAGTTTCATAAATGCACATTACAAAAAATGCAGAATATCTTTGCAAATTCTGACTGTGCCGGGCCATCCCGGCGCAGTTGATAGTTGACAGTTGTCAGTTGTCAGTTGTGGTGTCCGCGGAGCGGACGGATTTAAATTATTTTGCGTAGCAAAATACTATAATTGTCAATTGTCCATTGTCCATTGTCAATTGTCAATTTCTGTGTTATAATGGGCAAAATGTATCCTTTGAGGTGAGTGTATGCAGTACATTTTTATGCTTTTGGCGGTTTTGGCTATGGCGGGTATCGACCAATGGACAAAACTTCTGGTGGTTGCGAATATCCCCCTGAACACCGTGACGGAAGCCATTCCCGGGCTGTTCAGCCTGGCTTATGTGCAAAATACCGGCGCGGCCTGGTCCTCTTTTCAGGGGATGATCTGGCTGTTTATACTGGTTTTTGCGTTGTTTACCGCACTTTTGGTCTTTGAATTGGTCACCGGGAAACTTGGTCTGGACAATTTCGAAAAATGGTGCCTTGTGGTGACCTACGGCGGCGCGGTGGGCAATATGATCGACCGGGTGCGCCTGGGGTATGTGGTGGATATGATCTGTCTGGACTTTATGGAGTTTCCCGTGTTTAATGTGGCGGACTGCTTTATCGTATGCGGCGTATTTGCCTTGATCGGATATATTCTGTTTTTTAACAAGAAATGGAAGGGGAAAAAATGATCTTCATCGCGGATACCGCCGGGGAACGGCTGGATGCTTTTTTGGCAAGGTCTGTGGAGAGTCTTACCCGCAGCGCCGCCCAGCGGCTTTTGGAAGAGGGCTGCGTGTTGCGTAACGGCAAGCCCGGCAAGAAAAATGACAAACTGAATACGGGCGATACCGTTTCTGTGGAAATTCCCGAGCCGAAAAGTGTGGATATCGTTCCTACGGAAATGCCTTTAGAGATCGTGTATGAAGACGAGGATCTGCTGGTGATCAACAAGCCCAAGGGGCTGGTGGTCCATCCGGCGGCGGGGCATCAGGAAGATACCCTGGTCAACGGGCTTTTGTATGCCCTGGGGGACGATCTTTCCGGCATCAACGGCGAACTCCGGCCGGGTATCGTCCATCGCATTGACAAGGATACCTCCGGCCTTTTGGCGGTGGCGAAGAACGATTACGCCCATGTGATGCTGGCAAGTCAACTAAAAGACCACTCTATGGCCCGGGTGTATGAGTGCATCGTCTGCGGCAATCTGAAAGAGGACACCGGCGCGGGGGATGCGCCCATCGGCAGGGATCCAAGCGACCGGAAGAAAATGTGCGTGACACAGCGCAATTCCAAAGAGGCGGTGACCCACTGGGAAGTGATCGGCAGATACCGGGGCTACACCCATATCCGCTGCAAGTTGGAGACCGGCAGGACACATCAGATCAGGGTGCATATGGCCCACATCGGTCACCCCATTTTGGGCGATACCGTCTATGGACGGAAAAAACCGGAGTTGGGGCAGGCATCCCAGGTGCTCCACGCCGGGACATTGATGTTCTCCCATCCCAGAGATGGCAGACCCATGGTGGTCGTGGCCCAGAGACCTCAGTATTTTGAAGATGTGCTGGAGAAACTGAAGAGAATGGGATAAAAAAGTTGATAGTTGATAGTTGTGAGTTGTGAGTTGATGTGTCGGCTCTGCCGACTATTCTAAATCGTCGCGATAGCGACACCGCAATTGTCAATTGTCCATTGTCAATTTGACAGTGTGTGGGGTTTGTTTACAATGTTTTTTGTGTGGGGTTATAGGCTATGTATTCTGATGTTTTACTGACGGTGGATTATGACCGGACGCTTACCGGGCCGGATTCCAAAATTCCGCCCAGGAATTTAGAGGCGATCGCATATTTTATGGCCCATGGCGGCGCCTTTACCCTGAACACCGGGCGTTCCACCACAACCATGCGGGATCTGCTCCACACCATTCCCGTCAATGCGCCCTTTTTACTTTACAACGGCTCTGCCGCCTGGGAAAATGGCGAACTTTCCCAAATCAAGACCATCGATGCCCCTATGTGGGAGATGCTCCGGGCGGTGCGGGAACATTTTCCCGAGATGAATCCGGAGATCCAGGCGGTGGACAATCACTACTTAGTGGATGTACGGCCGGAATATGCCGCCCTTTACGATAAAATGCGCTGGGGCTGGGCGCCGGCGGAATGGGACGCCGATTACGGCCCGTTTTTGAAATTTGCCGTTTATGGGCAGGTACACAAGGCGGCACTTTCCGATATGTTCACCGCCACACCGGAGGA
>CALBJG010000174.1 GCA_937892865.1 uncultured Clostridia bacterium | reverse complement strand
TGGCAAGGTGGCGCTCTACCGGATGAGCTACACCCGCGGAACAAGAGGTATTATAACAGATTTTAAGAATATGTCAATAGCCTTTTGACGAAATAATGAAAAAACTTTATCTTTTCCAAAATCGTCAGAAAGCAGGATGATTCTGTGGGCAAACCCCTATTTCAGCACAGTTCACGGAATCCTGAAAAAATGCTGTCATACGAATTATTGCATCCTTTCTATGTTTCTTCCAGTTTCCCTTGAATGCGGGCTGGTACGCCAATTATAATGTGCTCACCTATATGGAAAGGGCGTTGAAAATGTCAGTACGGCGATTATTTTTAAGTGTTTGCAGCATCATTACCGGGACAGTTATGATGATATTTTTTCTCCTTGTAATTGGAAATAAGTGGAAAGCGCCGACAGTTGCCGTTTTTCAGCCGGTTGCGGATACCGTCGAGAAAAATGCATTCCTTTCGTTTCCTGCACCCATAACCGGAACGCCTCTGATACTGGAGTCGATCGCAAGTTACGATGGCGCATATATGGAAGATGATTCCGGTTCAGAGGTGACAAATGTGGTGGCGGTATTGCTGCGAAATGCTTGCGACAGATGGATTCGATCTGCTGAGATCACGCTGTTTGACGGTAAAAAAGAACTGCGCTTTTTTGTAGAGGAACTGCCGCCTGGTCAATCGGCGCTGGTACCGGAAAGGAGAAAACAACTGTATGATAAACCGCAGATATATGATGTTAACGGTGTTTGTGAGTATTATACGGGGGAGATTAACGATCATATAACTGCGAAGGTCAGCGAAAATGCCTTATACTTGACTAATCGCATGAACAAAGATGCGGAAAGTGTGCGGATATACTATAAGACTGTATATGCAGACGGACTGTTTTATGTGGGCGGGAAAACATATGTATTTGTTGTGCCAAAACTGGCAGCAGGAGATATGATATATCTGCAACCGCCTTATCTTGCGGGAGAGTACAGCCGAATTTTACGCATAGAGTATAAAAGATCCTCCGTTGAGCCGCCAACGGAGGATCTGCATATTAAAGAACTTTGGAGAGGAAATCCTGCAATCTTGGATGATTTGGGTTCGTGAATATTTCGTCAGGTGAACCCTGCTCCAGGATCTTACCTTCATCCATAAATATGACGCGGCTGCCGACTTCCCGGGCAAAGCCCATTTCGTGGGTTACCACAGCCATGGTCATGCCGCCTCTTGCCAGTTCCTTCATAACTTCGAGAACTTCACCGACCATTTCGGGGTCAAGGGCAGAGGTGGGCTCGTCAAAGAGCATCATATCCGGTTCCATCATCAGCGCCCGAACGATGGCAACACGCTGCTTCTGACCACCGGAGAGTTGATCCGGATATGCGCTTGCCCGATCGCCAAGACCAACACGGGTCAATAACTCCATTGCTTTCGCTTCTGCTTCCGCCTTGGACTTTTTTAACAGTTTCATAGGCGCAAGAATCATATTGCGCAGGATCGTCATATGGGGGAACAGATTGAAGTGCTGGAACACCATACACATCTTTTGCCGGTGCTGATCGATATTGACGCCTTTGCCCATAATATTGACGCCGTTGACGATGATCTCACCATCAGAGGGGATCTCCAGTAAATTCAAAGAACGGAGGAAAGTGGATTTACCACTGCCGGAGGGGCCGATGATCACAAGGACTTCACCTTTGTCGATGGTACAGTCCACGCCGTCCAGAGCGCGGATCTCACCGCCTTTATAGTGCTTTTTCAATCCTTTGATCGTGACATAAGGGTTAGCGCTCATTTTTACGGAGCCTCCTTTCCAGGATACCTACAAGAGCCGTAAGGATTACGACCATAACAAGATAAATAATTGCTACGGCGATCAAGGGCATAAATGCAGAAAATGTACGGCCACGGATCAAGTCACCGGCCTTTGTAAGATCTACGATGCCCACATAACCGGCAACGGATGTTTCTTTCAGCAGAACGATAAATTCGTTACACAAGGTGGGAAGAACATTCTTAAACACCTGGGGGATGATAATGTAGATCATCGTTTGGACATAATTAAACCCCAAAGAACGGCCGGCCTCGAATTGACCGTTATCAATGGACATAATGCCGCCCCGAAGAATCTCTGCCACATATGCGCCGGAGTTGATACCGAATGCGATGGTAGCGACCATCAATGTATCACGGGAACTGGCGAAGATTACGAAGTACATAATCAGCAGTTGCACGACAACGGGCGTTCCGCGAATAACCGTCAAATACAGATGGCAGATGCCATTTACCAATTTTAAAAGATAATAAGAGAATCCTTTGTGCATCTGCATGGATTCCAAGTTCTTGTCGTAAGTGGAGCGGATCGCTGCAATGCCGATGCCGATCACAACGCCCATCAACAGCGCAAAGAAGGTGATGACCAGTGTGTTGCCTAAGCCGTCAACAAGCCATTTCCAACGACCTTCATCAATAAAATTGAGGATAAAATCATCTTTAAATCCTGCAAACCATTCAGAAAAGGACAATTTTAATCCTGCAAACCATTCAGCCATAAATGAAATCCTTTCGTTAATAATCACAGAAACAGAGAGGAGTAGGGGACAGCCCCGCTCCTCTCTGCTGTTATGCATTCAAATTACTTGGAAGGGATGTACTTCTCGACGATCTTATCGATAGTGCCGTCAGCCTTCAGAGCCTTCAGCGCATCGTTGATCTTGTTCAGCAGGTCGGAGTTGCCCTTCTTGACGCAGATTGCGTAATCTTCAATAGCATACTCGTTTTCGCCTTCCAGGATGTGGATACCTTCGTTGGCAGCAACAAAGGACTTAGCGGGCTCATTGTCGATGATGACGCAATCGATCTTGCCGCTCTTCAGAGCAGAAACAGCCTCAGCACCGGTCTTGTAACGGACAACACGGTCAACCTTAACAGACTCGTCTTCGTTCAGATCGTTGAAGCCCCAGCCGGAAATTGCGGAAGAAGAGTAGATGTCACCGGTGGTGTTCTCCTGAACGCCAACCTTCATATCGGGGTTCTTCAGAGAAACGGGATCGCCGTTATCGTCGAAATTGAAAATGTCATCCAGAGAAGCGATGGTGGAATCGTCATTTACGATAATGACCTGGATACCGGTTGCGTATGTATCGGAGAAGTCCATAGTCTTCTTACGATCCTCGGTAACAGTGATACCGGCCATGCCCATATCGTACTTGCCTTCAGCAACACCGGACAGAACAGAACCGAAAGCAACGTCTTCGATTACCAGTTCCATACCCAACTTTTCGGCAATAGCGGTTGCGATCTCAACGTCGATACCCTTGAATGCGTCGCCTTCCTTGAATTCATAAGGAGGGAACTCGGCGTTGGTAGCCATAACCAACTGGTTGGTTTCTTCGTTCTTTGCGCAAGCGGCAAACAGGCCCAGCACCATGATCAGTGCAAGTGTGAGAGCAAGAATCTTCTTCATAATAAAAACTCCTTTACAATTTGTGAATGTTTTTCCGAATTGGATGTATGCATTATAACGCGTATATTATTCATAGTCAACTGGTAAAAACAACAAAATAGATTGTAAAATCAATGGGAAATCGAACGATAGTGCATAAAATTATACAAAATACACTGAATATACAAAATTTTAGATATGAAAATATACAGTATATAGTGAATATTTTAAATAGAAAGCGAATGCTTATCTGGGTGAAACGGCAACAAGCAGCCTTTTTGTCAAAAAAAACAATTGTAATGATGCGTGGAATCATATATAATAAAATAGATTGGTTATGAACATATCATTTTTAGGAGATTTAACTTATGCATGATCGTTGCGAAGAATTGAAAAAGTATCTTCAACCCGGCAAGCATATTCATCTGGTTGGTATTGGCGGCGTTTCCATGCGCCCTCTTGGTCTTGTACTCCAGGGAATGGGAATGGTCGTTACCGGCTCTGATATGAACGCTTCTGTGTCAACGGACGAACTGATCGCCAAGGGGATCCGCGTTTATATCGGTCACCAGGCGTCCAATGTGGAAGGCGCAGATTGCATTATTCGTACAGCGGCTGCGCAAAATGATAATCCGGAAGTAGCTGCAGCGAGAACGATGGGGATCCCGATGTTCGAGCGGGCGCAAGCTTGGGGCGTTATTATGCAGGCCTATAAAAATGCGGTTTGCATTTCCGGTACCCACGGTAAAACAACAACGACCTCTATGGTTACCCATATTCTGATGGCGGCAGAAAAAGACCCCACTGTTATGATCGGCGGCTATTTGCCGTTGCTCCACGCCGGTCACAGAGTCGGTCAGGGGGATACCATAATTTTGGAAAGTTGCGAATATTGTGATTCCTTTTTGAATTTCTACCCGACATTGGCAGTGATTTTGAACATTGAGGCAGACCACCTGGATTATTTTAAGGATCTTGCGGATGTGGAAAAATCATTCCGTCAGTTTGCAGGTCTTTCAACCAATGGAATTTTGGCAAACGGCGATGATCCTCATGTGGTGGAAACCTTGGCTGGTATTGATTATGTCACTTTCGGCTTTGACAAGAAAAACTGTGTTCACGCAGAGAATATCTGCCCTGACTGGCAGCATTTGGATGTAATTTGTAACGGCCGGTTCTATTGCCATCTGGATCTGCTTGTGATTGGACGCCATAACGCTATGAACGCCCTTGCGGCGGCTGGCGCGGCTTGGATGCTGGGCATTCCCGGCGATGCGGTTACCAACGGCTTGTCGACTTTCAGCGGCGCACAGCGGCGTATGCAGTTTAAAGGAAACTTCAACGGCGCAGATGTGTATGATGACTATGCCCATCACCCGGATGAATTGGCTGCCACCATTGAGGCTGTTAAGACAATGGGCTACCGCCGGGTGATCCTGGCGTTCCAACCCCATACCTATACCCGCACAAAGGCATTGTTTGATGAGTTTGTTAGAGAGTTGCAAAAGACAGACCAGGTTGTGTTAGCAGAGATATATGCCGCCCGTGAACGCAATACCATCGGTATTTCCTCCCGGGATCTGGCGCAGTGCATACCCGGCAGTGTCTACTGCGCAACGCTGCAGGATGTAACTGCTTACTTGAAAAATGAGGCGCAGGCAGGCGATATTATTTTAACTGTCGGCGCAGGCGATATTTTCAGAGCGGGTGAAGCGCTTTTTAATGAATAATGGAAACAGTGAGGCGATAGTCTTGAATAAATTGAACGTATGTGTATTGTTTGGTGGCATCAGCCCGGAACATAAAGTATCTCTTCGGTCTGCAGAATCTGTGCTGAACAATATGGACACAGAAAAATATAATATTTTTCCCGTAGGCATTACCGAAACGGGCAAGTGGATCTATTTCGGCAGTGACGATTACAGCAAACTCCCCACCGGTGAGTGGCTGGATTGTCCGGAAAACTGCCCTGCGGCCATTTCTCCCGTGAGAGGTCAGGGGCTGTTGCGGTTCACTGAAAACGGATACCTGGAGACACCCGTTGATGTGGTGTTCCCCGTACTTCACGGTGAGAACGGCGAAGATGGCGCAATGCAGGGTCTGTTGCAAATGGCGGGAATACCCTATGTAGGCCCCCACGTATCAGCTTCTGCCGTTTCTATGGATAAAACCTTGACCAAATTGGTTATGGACAATGCGGGCATTGTGCAGGCAGATTGGGAATTGGTTCGCAACAGCGATCTGGAAACAAAAATGGAAGATGTTCTGGATAAATTGGAAAATCGGTTCTCCTGGCCTATGTTCGTAAAACCGGCAGGAACCGGATCTTCTGTAGGCGTATCCAAAGCAGCAAATCGCGCGCAACTGGCAGATGCCCTTGCCCAGGCAGGTCAGTTTGACGAAAAGATTTTGGTGGAAGAGTTTATCGACGGCAGAGAAATCGAGGTTGCTGTTCTTGGTAATGGAAATCCCGTTGCATCTATTTGCGGTGAGATCCACTCCGGCGCAGAGTTTTATGATTACAATGCCAAGTATATTACCGACACATCTGTTGCTTATATTCCTGCCCGTATTCCGGAGAATGTGGCAGAGCAGGTGCGGGATGCAGCAGTGAAAGTATACAGGGCGATCGGCTGTCAGGGCCTTAGCCGCGTGGATTTCTTTGTAACATATAAGGAAAACCGTATTGTATTTAATGAGATCAATACACTGCCAGGCTTCACATCTATTTCTATGTATCCGAAATTGTTCGCAGCCAGCGGCATTCCTTACAGTGAACTGATCGATCAACTGTTGCTGTTGGCGCTGGAGGCTTGCAAATGAAGAAAAATGTGACACTGTCCATTTGCGGTCGTCAGACATACCTGGATCAGGATCCGGATGTGATCGAACTGGTCACAGAGGGAACGATGGAGCAAATGGGCGACGGCTGGGAATTGCTATATGAGGAAACGGCACTGACCGGTATGGAAGGTGTGACTACCTCGTTTCTTGTTCAGCCGGGCAAAATCGTATTGACCCGTTCCGGAAAACTCCATTCCCAAATGGTATTTCAGGTGGGTGTTTCCCATGATTCTCTGTATCAGATGGAGTTTGGCGCATTGATGATCACGGTCTGCGCCACGAAACTGCGCTCCGATTTGACAGAGCAGGGTGGCACTGTGGATCTCAATTATAATATCGAGATCGAGAATACGGCTGCCGGCACCATTGATTATCATTTGGAGATCAAACCTCAATAATAAAAGGCGTGTTGTCCTGTGGACAACACGCCTTAATTTTATTCGTCGGGGGAGATGCCACCGCCGGTTCCCTGCATACCGGGAGGGGTGGTGGGTGTGGTCTCTTCTTCCTGGGGCGCGTCGATCTTGCAGATGACTGCGTCGCGACTTCTGTAGTGGGAAGAATCCACTTTATCTCTGGAGATCAACTCTCCGGATTCTTTGTCGTATTTGCATTTGAATACTTCCACATCGTATCCGGTGTAGCCCTTAACGATCTCGTCACCGTCCTTGTAACCCTCTGGGTTGTTTGCAGACATTGTTTTATAAGTGGTGGCGTGATTATAGGTCTTGAGAATATCATATTCCATTTTGATCTCATAGTCCTTTTCGTCAGTGCCCATAATCGATACGGTCACACTGCCACCGGAAGCCTCGGCATCAATGCGAATGGGGAAATTGGTATTGTTATAGAACTTAAAATCAAGGCTGTTCCAACTGACCACCGCATCCATACCCAGGGGAACATAGCCGGGATAGAATCCGTGATAATCCCGCTCTGTAATGCCCAGATCGGCAACCAGAACGCAGTAGTACAGCGCAGAGGAAACCTGGCAAATACCGCCGCCAACAGTGTCTACGGTGTCATTACCGGCGTAGGAAGGACCAGGGCGATATCCATTTGCCTCCGTCCGCTCGCCCAAAGCCTTGTTGTAAGAGAAAACGTCTCCGGGCATCAGAATGGTGCCGTTGATGGAATCGCAGGCTTTCTTTAAATTCACATTTCTGTCGGCATCGCTTTCTTCGGCGGTTGCTGTGAAACGACCTAAGATATCTTTATACAACTTGTCACTCTCTGTGGAGTTGCCTTTGATCATTTTGAAAGTGAAAGAAAGGCGCTCGCCGGGGGCGGCATTGTCCAATGCGGTCTGAACTTCATTGATGTCAAAACCGCAACCGGGTACAGCAGGCGTGACCTCAAAGGTGTAAGGATCGACAACAGCGTCAGTGGGCGGTACACAGTGCTCGTCGTAAATCGCCTGCAGATCCAACGCATCCGGCTGAATGGCATTGCAGGTCACCTCTACAGAGAAACGATTGTTGTTATAGGCATCCAGAACATCTGCCAAAAGGGCGTCCATATCCAGATTGTACTCGGGTGTACCCTTCACAATTTCCAAAACGGGAAGCGAGGAACTGGTGGGGGAGTAGTCACCGATGACTTTGTAAGTTGTCTGGGTAAGAATACTGCTGTAATGGACAGCCAATTTATCCAAAGCGGACTGGATCGCGTTTTGATTCAGATTCAAATATGGGATGATGTCCACAACAATGCCCGTAGCGGAATTCAGTTTGTCTTTTGCCTTATCTTTGGAAGAACCGGTACGGCCCAGTTTATAGGCGGCTTCCACAGCATCTTCCACATTTAAAGAAACGCCGCTGGCGGAGGGGGAGATCTCCTCTTTTTGGTCATTTACCTGAACGACCATATTGTTCTTGCCGTAGGTGTTTTCTGTGGCAAGACGCACAGCGGTAATGGCGTCTTCTTTGGTCATGCGGCTGACATCCACGCCGGCAACAGAAACATTGGCTAAGATCAGTCCGTCATCCTTATCACTGAACAGTACTAAACCGGTAATGATCGCAGCGACCACGACCAGCAGAGTGATAATAATTAAAATCAAATTGTTATTGCGCTGCCGGGAAGCAGATTTTCTTCTGCGATTGCCGGAGGTGCGCTGGTAAGTCCGCTCAACACGATCTGCGTCGGAGCGGCGGCCTCTTTGGTATGCTGCCATTCAGACTCACTCCTTATATTTTTATGGATTACACTATATTATAGCACATATCTGACTAATTGCAAGTTACAGATGTTCCCGGTAGTGGGCAAGGAATATCTTGGCTTGCTTTAAACTGTCTACACCTGCGGCAAGTTTTAACCGTAATGTTGGTTCTTTTGCAGAAGCAACAAATTGAACGCGGTTGCGATAGTTTGCATCGGCGCAGATCGCGCTGACAGCCTCGAAATTCAGTTGTCGCATCACAAACAGAACATCGCCGGCTTTTTGCTTGATATCGGTAATACCTGCTTTCCGCGCATTGGCGCGCAACAGGGCAATGTCAATCAGATTCAGTACGCCTCTGGGTGGATCACCGTAACGGTCAATGATCTCATCCAGCAGATCGTCTGCATCTTCCTGGGAGCGGATCGCCGCCATACGCCGATAAAGATCCATACGCTCTTCGCCACGGCTGACGAATTCCGGATCCACATTGGCTGTAACATTCAAATCTGCGGTACAGTCCGGCTCTTGAGGCGCTTGCCCCTTTTCTTCCAGAACCGCTTCGTCCAGCAATTTTAGATACATATCATAACCTACAGACATCATATGGCCAGACTGTTCCGCACCCAAAAGATTACCTGCGCCACGGATCTCCAGGTCACGCATAGCAATTTTGAAGCCGGAACCGAACTCTGCAAAATCCCGCACGGCAGAGAGTCGTTTTTCTGCGATCTCCGTAAGATTCTTGTCCGGCCGATAGGTGAAATAGGCATAGGCGTGACGGGTAGAACGGCCTACACGGCCACGAAGTTGGTGTAACTGGCTGAGACCAAACCGATCTGCATTTTCAATGATCAGGGTGTTAGCGTTGGGAATATCCAAGCCGGTCTCGATGATCGTGGTACACACCAATACCTGGATCTCACCGTCCGCCATGGCATGCATTACATCGGCAAGAGCATCTTCGCCCATTTTGCCGTGGGCAACAGCCACTTGCAGACCCGGGATACGCCGTTTCAGCGCAGCGGCGCATTGTTCAATGGACTCTACCCGGTTATGCAGGTAGTAGACCTGACCGCCCCGAAGGATCTCGCGACGGATGGCATCATCCAATATGGCATTGCTGTGCTCCATGACAAATGTTTGAACCGGATAACGGTCAGAAGGCGGCTCTTCAATGGTAGACATGTCCCGAATGCCGGAAAGGGCCATATTCAGCGTCCGGGGGATCGGTGTGGCGGACAGTGTCAAAACATCCACGCCTTTGGACATCTCTTTCAGCCGTTCCTTATGGCTGACACCAAACCGCTGCTCTTCATCTACGATCAGCAGACCAAGATCTTTAAACACCACATTTTTCTGCAGCAATTTATGGGTGCCGATCACAACATCCACAAGACCTGCTTCCAATCGCTGGAGCGTTTTCTTTTGTTCCGTTGCGGTACGGAAACGGCTGAGTACTTCCACATTGACCGGGAATCCCACAAAACGGGAGATCGTAGTCTGATAATGCTGTTGAGCAAGTACAGTGGTGGGGACAAGAATGGCAACTTGCTTGCCATCCATAACGGCTTTCATCACGGCCCGGAGCGCAACCTCTGTTTTACCGAAACCCACATCACCGCAGAGCAAACGGTCCATGGGGATAGGGGATTCCATATCCGATTTGATCTCGCTGATGCAACGCAGTTGATCATCGGTTTCCGGGTAGGGGAAATTATCCTCGAATTCTTTTTGCCAGGGGGAGTCAGCGGCAAAGGCAAAACCCTCCTGTCGTTTTCTCGCAGCGTAGAGTTGGATCAATTCTCCTGCCATATCTTTGGCGGCTTTTCTGGCTTTTGCTTTGGTCTTTTGCCAGGTGTCGGTGCCAATTTTGTTCAGGCGAACATTGGCATCTTCACCGCCACCGCCAATATATTTGCTCACCATATCCAGTTGGGTAGCAGGAACAAACAGCGTGTCTGTGCCCTGATATGCGATCTTTACATAGTCCTTTACCGCGCCGTCCACACGGATCTGCTCCATAGCCACGAAACGACCTATGCCGTAGTTTTCGTGAACTACCAGATCGCCGGGAGAGAGGTCGGTGAAAGAATTGAGTTTTTGTCGGTTGGTTGCGCTTTTCTTTGCTTTTTTCTTTGGCGCGGATCTTGCCAACAACTGACCTTCCGTTAAAATGGCAAGTTTAGCATTGGGATATTCCATACCAAAGGGGAGAGAACCGTCAGACAGCAGGACCTGTCCCGGTTGGGGCATAGCAGTTAAAGGAATGCAAAGAAAAGCGGACAATCCACGGCTGCTCAGCATTTCCTGCAAGAGTTCCGCTCTGCGTCGTGTGCCGCAAAGTACCAGGCAAGAGAAATCGTTTTTCTGATAATGATGCAGATCATCAGCCGCAGTATCCATACTGCCGCCATAGCCCGGCAACTGTTTTGCCACAAAGGGTATGAGTTTTTGGGGCGCAGCGGACTCCGGATAGGAAGATCCGCCAAAGGTGTCCATATAAACACAAGTGAAGGAAGCGATCTTTTCACAAAATTCTTCCCAAAGACACACATAATCACACAGTTCTCCAGCTACAAGACCACCTTGCAACAGAGAGTCTAACTGAAGCCCTACTTCTTCCACACGGGTACGGGCGCTTCGTTTCAGATTACCATGGTCACAAAGGATAACAACGGCATTCTCGGGAATATAATCCATCGCCGTGGCATATTCCGGATAGATCAGCGCCATATACCGGTCTGAAGCAGGGTTATAAACGCCGTTTTCATATTTTTCCAGATCTCTTTCCAGTGTGGAGATCAAAGCCTCGTTGGGGGTCTTTCTTCGCTTTTGACGGGTTATCAGATTTTGGATGTCCCGACAAAGACCTTCTGATCCTTCCGGGTGCAGCCGTGGCTGCGTTTCACCCACCGGGAGAACGGTGATTTCTTTGATATTTTCTGTTCTGCGCTGGGTATCCGGGTCAAAATAGCCCATGGTATCCAACTCATCACCGAAAAACTCTGCCCGGACGGGACGGTCGGCGGCAGGGGAGAAAATATCCAAAATGCCACCCCGGATCGCAAACTGTCCGGGACCTTCCACCATATTGCAGCGGCTGTAACCGGAACCGGTAAGACGGCTTGTCAGATCTTCTATCTCATAACATTTTCCTATTTTTAAAGAGAAAACTGCTTGTTTCAGCACAGCAGGTGGAACGGTCCGTTGACACAAACTGTCCCAGGGGAGGATCTGTACCGGCGTATTTCCGCTTTGAAGATCATATAACTGGCGAAGACGCTTTTGCTCCCATGCTCTGGAAACAACAGCGGTATCATACAGCGTCAGTTCTCTACCAGGTAGGGAGGGGATATCAGCGGAAAGGAAACTTTTCAGTTCTTCCTGAATGCGTTTTGCAGCAAGATCGTCTTGGCAGATGATAACGATGGGACGGGCGGCATCTTTTCGGAGCCCTGCGATCATATGGCTGCGGTTGATCTGACCAATTCCGGTCACTGCCACATTTTTGCCATCGTCAATACACCGGAGTATAGAATCATACTCTGGCAACTGCCGCAATATAGAGATAAGTTTGTCCATAAGATTACCTCAAAGAAAAATTTGTTCCACGCAAGAACGCGGAAAGGGGAAAATACCTCCCCTTTCCGTGATGGTTCGACAGTATTCAAATCTTGCTGACATTATAGCGGTTGGCAGTTTCCTGCACACCGTGATCTATCAGATACAAGGCTGCATCAGCAGCATTTTCCAGTGATGTGGACAGCATCTTTTCCTCTGATGCAGAAAAGGGTGACAAGACCCAATCTGCCAGATCAGAATCGGGATTTGGCTTGCCGCCTACACCGACCTTTACTCTGGGGAAATCCTGACTGCCCAGTTCACTGATGATGGATTTAATGCCGTTATGACCGCCGGCAGAGCCGTCAGCCCGTACGCGCAGACATCCGGGCGCTAAAGATATATCATCGAAGATCACAATGATCCGCTGCGGTGGGATGTTGAAGTAGGCAGATAACTGCAATACAGACTTGCCGGAAAGATTCATATAGGTCTGGGGCTTCAAAAGGTATAACTTGCATCCGTTTCTTACCGTTTGACCGTACAAACTCTGAAACTTGCCTTTGTCGATTTTACAGCCTAACTTATCGGCCAGAATATCCAAGACCCGGAAACCGCAGTTGTGCCGGGTTTTGGCATAATCCTTACCCGGATTACCGAGACCGACGATCAGCCAACTTTCGCTCTTTTTACCGAACACGGCTTAGAACAGATCGGCAATGGAAGTGCCGCCGTGAATATGGGCAATGGCCCGGGCAAAGATGGGAGCGACATCCAACTGCTTGATTTTATTGCAGGGGCAATCTTCGGCCAGCGGAATGGTGTTGTGGACGACCAGTTCCTTGATCACGCTCTTTTCCACCCGCTCAAAAGCAGGACCGGAAAGAACACCGTGGGTAGCGCAGGCGTAAACTTCCTTAGCGCCACCGATTTCTACCAGCGTGTTGGCAGCGTTGCACAGAGAACCGGCGGTATCAACCATATCGTCAAACAGAATGCAGGTCTTGCCCTTAACATCACCGATAACGTTCATAACCTCACACACATTGGCCTTCTGACGGCGCTTGTCAACGATTGCCAGACCCATATGGACCTTTGCGGCAAAAGCGCGGGCGCGGGCAACAGAGCCAACGTCGGGGGAAACAACGACGAAATCGTCGTGGTTGTAAGTATCTTCGGGGAATTTCTCAAGATAGTACTTGACAAAGGTGGGATTGCCCAGCAGATGATCCACGGGGATATCAAAGAAACCCTGGATCTGGGATGCGTGCAGATCCATAGTCAGAACACGGTCTGCGCCTGCAGCGGTGATCATATTGGCAACCAATTTTGCGGAGATGGGGTCACGGCTCTTGGCTTTACGATCCTGACGGGCATAGCCAAAGTAAGGGATCACGGCGGTCACGCGGCCGGCAGAGGCCCTGCGCATGGCATCGATCATGATCAGAAGCTCCATCAGGTTGTCATTCACGTGGTTGCAGGTGGACTGAACGATGAAAACATCCTTGCCTCGGACAGGCTCGGACACGGAGACGGAACACTCGCCGTCTGCAAACTGGGTGACGTTGGCGCTGCCTAAGGTTCTGAAGAGCTCGGAGCAAATATTTTCTGCCAGAGCGGGGTTAGAGTTGCCGGTAAAAACC
>CALBJG010000173.1 GCA_937892865.1 uncultured Clostridia bacterium | reverse complement strand
CGGCTTGGGCGCCATCGGCGGTCCCGTTGCCAATGCCGCAGTGAAACTGGGAATGCAGGTCTACGGCTGCGATCCCTATATCTCCATCAACGCCGCATGGCATTTGGACAGCAACATTATCCACGCCAATACCCGGGAAGAGATCTACGAAAACTGTGACATCATTACCCTGCACACCCCCTTGGTGCCGGATACCGAGAAGATGATCAACGCAGAGACCATCGCAATGATGAAAGACGGCGTTGTGATATTGAACTTTGCCCGCGACCGTCTGGTGGACGATGATGCTTTGGAAGCAGCATTAAAATCCGGCAAGGTAAAGCGCTACATTACCGACTTCCCCAATGACCGCACCGCCGGTATGGACGGTGTTGTAGCCATTCCCCATTTGGGCGCCTCTACCGAGGAGTCCGAAGATAACTGCGCAGTGATGGCTGTCAAGCAGGTGATGAATTACCTGGAAAACGGTAACATCGTCAACTCTGTCAACTATCCCAACTGTGATATGGGTATTTGTACAAAGCCCGGTCGTATTACAGTTCTTCATAAGAATATTCCCAATTCCATTGGCCGTTTCACTTCTGCCGTTGGTTCTTTCAATGTCAACATTTCCGATATGCTGAACCGCAGCCGCGGTGAATACGCATATACGATGCTGGATCTGGATGAGCCGACACCGGCAGGACTTGCGGAGTATATGGGATCTCTGGAAGGTGTGTTCCGCGTCCGCGTGATTCGCTGACCGAACCGATATGCCCGGGGCGTGAGTACACGCTCCGGGTTTTTATATAAAATGTGTTATTCAGTTTGAATTCAGTTTTCTTTTGTAGTATAATAGCAAAAGGAACTGGGGGTAACCATATGAAAATACTGATCATAGAAGACGAGAAACTGCTGGCAGAATCCCTGCGGACATTGCTGGAAAGCAAGGGCTTTGCTGTGGAAACAGTCTTTGATGGGGAAGAGGGGGCGGAATACGCCCAAACCGGCATCTATGATCTTTTGATATTGGATGTAATGATGCCCAAAATGGATGGCTATCAGGTCGCACGGCAAGTCCGGGCCAAACGGTGCGGTACCCCTATTTTGATGCTTACCGCCCGCTCCGGGATCGAAGACCGGATCGAAGGGCTGAACGCCGGCGCAGATTATTATTTGACCAAACCCTTTGACCGCCGGGAACTTCTTGCCTGCATCAACGCCCTTTTGCGGCGGCAGGGCGGTCAGGTGGATGAACTGGTGTATGGCAATACGGCGCTGGATCTTGCCAGCGGCACATTGATCTGCGGTGAGAAAAATGTCCGGCTTTCCGCCCGGGAATTCGATGTTATGCGATGCCTGCTGCAAGCGGGAAACCGGAATCTGTCGAAAGAGGCGATCCTTGCCCGGGTATGGGGCTATGATTCCGATGCGGTGGAGAACCATGTGGAAGTGTATGTGGGTTTCTTGCGGAAAAAACTTGTGTCCATTGGCTCGAATATTCGTATCACATCTATCCGCCGTTTGGGGTATCATCTGGAGGTAGAAGAGAATTGCTGAAAAAACTGAAACTGAAATTCGTTGCCATTACAATGATCATTGTAACGGCAATGCTGCTGGTGATCTTTGGTTTGGTATACCATTCCACAAGGGCGCAAATGGATGCAGAAAGCACCCGCACTATGCAGATCCTGACCCAAAGTGTGTTGCAGGGTGAAAAACGCAAAGATGTGCGCTTGCCGTATTTTACATTGGAAATGACACCGTTGGGTACTGTTCGGGCAACGGGTAATACGTATTACGATTTGAGCGACGAGTCATTTGTGCTGGAACTTTTGGAACGAATTGCAGCCAAAAGGGAAATGACCGGTCAGTTGCGGGAGTATAACCTGCTTTACAGCAAAGTAAAAACCGGTACGGGACTGTATGTGTATGTCTTTGTAGATACAACTTCCCAGCAGATGGCGTTGCGTTCTTTGGTACATTCTTCTTTGCTCATCGGACTCGGCAGCCTTTTGGTGTTCCTGCTGATCAGTTTTCTGTTGGCGCAGTGGGCGGTAAAACCGGTGGAGAAGGCGTGGCAGCAGCAGCGGCAGTTTGTGTCCGATGCGTCCCACGAATTGAAAACACCCCTCACCGTTATTATGAGCGATGCAGAACTTTTGTTAGACCCGGAATTTGATGAAGAAAAACGGGCAGAGTTTTCAAAGAGTATTCTGACAATGTCCCACCAAATGCGCCATTTGGTGGAGGGATTGCTGGAATTGAGCCGGGCAGATAACGGACAGATCCAAAAATCTTTTGATAGGATCAATTTCAGCGATCTGATCACAGAAGCCACTTTGCCCTTTGAGGCGTTGCTTTATGAAAACGATCTGCATTTGCATAGCCGGATCACGCCCGGAATCCAGTTAAACGGCAACCGGGAATACCTGGTTCGTTTGGTGGGCATTCTGCTGGATAACGCCTGCAAATATTCTGCCCCGGGCATTGTGGATGTAACATTGCATCGCCAGGGTAGAAACCACTGTTTGTTAACGGTTTCCAATCCGGGAGAGCCCATTCCCAGGGAGGACCTGGAGAAAATTTTTGGAAGATTCTACCGGGCGGACCAGGCCCGGCAACGCACCGGCAGTTTCGGCTTGGGCTTGTCCATTGCCGATTCCATCGTCCGGGAACACGGCGGTAAGATCTGGGCAGAAAGTAATGATACCGGCAACTGCTTCTTTGTGCAATTCCCTTGCAATTAAAAAACCGGCAGGAAGATACCTTCCTGCCGGTTTTTATGAAAAAAATGTTTGCAACTCCTGATATAAGCCTACGATTTTTGATACGCCCAGGGCGCGGGATTCTTCCCAAAGGGCTTGCAGGTGTTCCGGGGTGCGAGCCAATGTGAAAATGCCTCTATCCTGCGAGGTTTCAATGCGGTAACGGCAGTGCAATGCCGGTTCGTCGAACCCATTCGGGATCTCCGGTGTGGGGAAAAGTGGGGAAAAGTGGCTGCCGGTTTCCGTAACGGTGATCTGCTCTGCATCCAGCGCCCCTTCCAGCCAGATCTCCCGCCCTTGCCAGGGCAGCAGATAGTCTTCCGGCGACTGATGCAGCGGCGGTGGCGGCAAAAATACAGGGCAATTCAGTTCTTTGGCATAAAGGGCGGAAACTCCAACCGGGCAGGAAAGTGTTTCCGTAACCGCCTTGGCAACGGCATCGTTTTCAGAAAGATCGGGCCTTTGAAAGTCCAGCAGGACGGATTCAAATTTCAGTTGTTCCTGCATATGGGATAACTGCTTTGCAATGCGCTCCGGGTCGTGTCCCCGGGGCGGCGTCCGGTCATTTACGATGAGCATAGATCCGGCAGGCAGGGATGTGGGACAGTTGGAAAGACCGGTGGTATAACAACCGTAGTGGCAGGCCATCCAGGCGCAATGTTTCGGCAAGGAAGAACAGACAGAAAACTCTGCCCCGGTCAAGGCCAGTGTCAAAGGGAAAGTCATAGACAAAATCCTGCTCCCGTGTTATAATAAATCAATACTTTTGATACACTCTATGAAAGCAGGGATAGAAATATGCCATTTCCTTTTCTTCCGGCGATGGTCACCGATGCTTTGACGGATCTGACTCCGGAAATATTAAAGGCGCGGAATATCCGGCTTCTGATGCTGGATTTTGACAACACCATCGTGCCCTATACCACAGACATTCCCACAGCGGAAATTGCCCGATGGCTGGAAGAGATGACCGCGTCGGATATTACTCTTTGTGTGGTGTCCAATTCCCACAATGACCGGGTAAAGATATTCTGCCAAACCTACGGTCTTAACTGCATCACCCACGCGAGGAAACCGTTTTCCAAAGGCATCCGCCAATGCCTGCAACGCTTTGATATACCGGCGGAAAAATGCGCGTTGGTTGGCGATCAGATCTACACCGATACATTGGGCGCAAACTGCGCGGGCATCCGGGCAATTTTGGTAAAGCCCATAAATAACCATAATATCTGGCTGAAACTGCGCCATGTGGCGGAACAGCCCTTTATTTTAGCCGCAAAAAACAGGAGGATCACAAAATGAACAATCTGGAAAAATACCGCTCTTTGCTGAACGAAGAGGTAGACGGTCTGCTTTTGACCAGCCGTTACAGCCGCTACTATGCGGCAGAATATGATATTGCCGAGGGTGTTGCCGTGGTCGCGAAAAACGGCAGCCGTTATTTTACCGACAGCCGCTATATTGAGGCAGCCCAGAACGGTATTCACAGTTTTGAAGTTTTGGAGACCAACCGGGCGACCCCCTACGGTCAACTGATCAACAGCGCCATTGCAGATTTCGACCTGCATATTCTGGGCTACGAAGAGGGCTATCTGACCGTGGCAGAACTGCAGGATTTTGAGAAGAAACTGAATGCCAAACTGGTGCCTATGGGCGCAAAGATCAACGGATTCCGGACCATCAAGGAAGATTGGGAACTGGCATTGATGCGTAAGGCCCAGGATATTACCGACAAGGCGTTTTCCGAAGTAATTACCCGCATCAAAGCAGGTATGACAGAAAAGGAACTCCAGGCGGAACTGATCTACTGCCTGCTGAAAAACGGCGCTGACGGTCTTTCCTTTGACCCGGTGGTGGTATCCGGCCCCAACACCAGCCTGCCCCACGGCGTGGCCGGTGACCGTGTGATCCGGGAAGGGGACTTTATTACAATGGACTTTGGCGCGTTGTACAAAGGCTACTGCGCAGATATGACCCGTACCGTGGCTGTAGGATACGCAACGGAAGAAATGAAGAAAGTGTATGACACTGTTCTGAAAGCCCAGGAGGCAGGCATTGCCGCCACCAAGGCAGGTGTTGCCGGCAAGGAGATCGACGGTGTTGCCCGTCGGGTCATTACCGAGGCAGGGTACGGTCAGTATTTCGGCCACGGCTACGGTCACAGCCTGGGTATGGAGGTCCACGAGGCGCCCAACTGCAATCCCTCCGGCGAGACCATTATGCAGGAGAATATGATCTCTTCCGCGGAACCGGGCATTTATTTGCCGGGGAAATTCGGTGTCCGTATCGAAGATGTGGTGATTTTCACCAAGGATGGATACGAAAATATTACCCACAGCCCCAAAAACTTGATAATTATTTGAAAATATCTATATTTCCTCTTGCATTCATAAAGAATTTGGAGTAGAATATAACAGTCAAAAATATGTAAATTTTGCCCAAATGGGCTATTACAGGAGGATAAAGAAATGATTTCTGCAGGTGAATTTAGAAACGGTATTACCTTCGACCTGGAAGGCAAGGTTATGCAGGTTGTAGAGTTCCAGCACGTCAAGCCCGGTAAGGGCGCTGCTTTTGTCCGCGTGAAGATGAAGAATGTCATCACCGGCGGCGTTACCGAAACCAGCTTCAACCCCACTGCAAAGTTCCCCACCGCTTACGTTGAGCGTAAGAAGATGGAGTACTCTTACAACGACGGCGAACTGTACTACTTCATGGACAACGAGACCTACGAACTGGAGCCCATCGATGCTTCCGCTCTGGACGACAGCTTCCGCTTCGTTAAGGAAAACGATGTCTGCACCATTATGAGCTACAAGGGCAAAGTTTTCGGTGTTGAAGTTCCCAACTTTGCTGATCTGGTGGTTACCGCTACCGAGCCCGGTTTTGCCGGCAACACCGCTACCAACACCCTGAAGCCCGCTACTTTGGAGACTGGCGCTGAAGTGAAGGTGCCTCTGTTTATCAACGAGGGCGACAAGGTTCAGATCGACACCCGTACCGGTGAGTACCTGGGTCGCGCGAAATAATAAGGAGTAGATTATGACTATTTCTGAAAAGTCCGCATACTTGAAGGGCCTGATGGATGGCCTGAAACTGGATACCGAGAAGCCCGAAGGCCAGATGATCGCTGCGATCGTGGATCTGCTGGGTGATGTTACCCGCCGGGTGACCGATATCGAAGAGACCACCATTGCCATCTCCGACGAACTGGACGAGATCGAGGAAGATCTGGATGCAATCGAAGATTTCATCATGGATGAAGAGGACGACGAGGACTTCGACGATTTCGACGACGATGATTACGAAGACGATTTCGACGATGAGGACTACGAAGAAGGCTTCGATTTCGGCGACGAGGATTCCATTATCTACGAAGTTAAGTGTGCCTGCGGCAATGTGATCAACTTTGACGAAGAAACACTGGAAGAAGGCAGCATCACCTGCGATCAGTGCGGCGAACTGCTGGAGTTCTCTCTGGAAGACGAGGACGACGAAGAGGAATAATTCCTGAATATAACTGCTGTGGAAGAAAATCCACAGCAGTTTTTTATTGCAAATATGCAGAAAACAAGGTATGATAAAGGAAAATAGCGAGGAAAGGAGCAGGAATGATGGATCATATGGAAGCGGCGCAGGAATACACTCGCGCCTTAAAACTGGGACAGAAGCGTTTTAAAGAACAGTCCCAAAAAAATGAAAATCCCTATCCCGCTGTTTTGGATGATATTTTATATGGGGTCGATACAGATACCTCTGTAGAAGTTGGCTTGATCGAGATCCCGGCGGAGCAGATCGTCGGCACGAAATCCGCAGGCCGTATCACTGCGTTTACGGCTGAGTTTCTGCCGCTTTTGGGTGAGGATACAGAGTTTGCGTATAAGTGGATCAGTTTGTGCGCTGCTCACCTTTCCGATGAAGGCATCCGTGAGCCGATCACTTGTTTTGAATATCTGGGCAAATTCTATGTCCAGGAGGGAAATAAGCGTGTCAGCGTTCTGCGCTATTTTGGTGCGCCCCGGATCCCTGCGGTGGTTACCCGTATCTTACCCAAACCCAGCGATGCGCCGGAAATAGTGGCATACTATGAATTTCTGGAGTTTTACAAGAGCGCAGGTATTTATGTGATCCAGTTCCGGCAACCGGGTGATTATGCAAAACTTTTGTCTTTCTTAGGCAAAGATCCGGGAGAGTCCTGGACAGAGCGGGAACAGAAAACATTCCGTGCCTATTATCAGTATTTCCGTGATGCCTTTTTTGAGGCGGGCGGTAAGAAACTGGAATTGCTTCCGGAGGAAGCACTGCTTTTGTGGCTTCGTGTGAATCCATTCCGGGATCTGGGAGAATTGTCTGCGGCAGAGATCAAGAAAACGATGGTCGCTCTGTGGCCGGATATGGTATCCATTTCCCAGGAGCAGCCGGTGCAGGTGGAAACAGAGCCGGATACAGAGGCGAAAGGCGGTATACTCAGTATGCTGCTGCCAACCTTGCCGGAACATCTGCGCGTGGCGTTTATTCATCAGTTGGATCCAACGGTCAGTACCTGGTCAAGAGGCCACGAGGAGGGCGCGCAACATCTGCAGCAGGTGTTGGGAGACAAGGTTACTGTTCGCAGTTACTACCACGCCGACACTCCGGAACAGACAGAAGAACGAATTGAGCAGGCGGTTGCAGAGGGGGCGCAGGTGGTCTTTACCACTACGCCGAAGTTATCCCGGGCGACTTTGAAGATGGCGGTCAAATATCCGAAGATCAAGTTCCTCAACTGCTCTGTGGATGCGCCATATTCCAGCGTCCGCACATATTACAGTCGTATTTACGAAGGTAAGTTTATCACCGGCGCCATCGCCGGCGCAATGGCGGATAATGACCGCATCGGCTATATCGGTTCTTATCCTATCTTCGGCGTGCCTGCCTCTATCAATGCCTTTGCATTGGGCGCGCAACTGACAAACCCCAGAGCAAAGATCGAACTGCGCTGGTCCTGCCTGCCCGGTACACCGACCGAAGATTTTGCCAAAAGCGGAATTCAGGTGGTGTCCAACCGGGATATCCCGGTGGCTGCGGGAAAATTCCGGGAATTTGGCAGTTACGGTACCTATTTCATTGATGAAAACGGTGTGATGATCCCCATGGGGTCTCCCTGCTGGAAGTGGGGTAATTTCTACGAACACGTGATCAGCGGCATTTTAAATGGCGCCTGGGATCGGAATAAGGATTCTCATCAGGCGGTGAACTACTGGTGGGGAATGGACAGCGGCGTGATCGATGTGGAATTGTCCGATGCATTGCCGGAGGGCTTGCGTGTGATGGCTGACATGCTCCGGAAGGGCCTGCAAAAGCATACGATCGATCCTTTCCGCAGAAGGATCGTTGCCCAGGACGGCTCTGTGAAAAATGCCGGTGACCGCACACTTTCTCCCACCGAACTGCTCCATATGGACTGGCTTTGTGAAAATGTGGTGGGCCAGTTGCCTCCCTTTGAGCAGATCCAAAGTTTTGCCCGGGATATGGTCAGAGAACTGGGTGTTTTCCGGGATCAGATCCCTATGGAAAAGGAGGGAACACTGTGAAAATTCTCGTCTTATCTGATGAAGAATGTCCCGCTTTGTGGGATTACTATGTTCCCGGTCGGTTGAAAGAATATGATTTGATGATATCCTGCGGAGATCTGAAAGCCCAGTATCTTTCATTTTTGGTGACGATGGGACGCGCGCCGCTTTTATATGTTCACGGCAATCACGACGAGGACTATAAACGCAAACCACCGGAGGGCTGCGATTGCATTGAGGATACGATCACTGTCTATAACGGTCTGCGTATTTTGGGATTGGGTGGTTGCCCCTGGTATCGTCCCGGTGACCATCAGTACACCGAAAAGCAAATGCGAAAGCGCATTCGGAAATTGCGATTTAAGCTTTGGTTGCATAAAGGCGTGGATATCGTTGTGACCCATGCCCCACCTCAGGGCGTGTGCGATACGGAGGACTATGCCCATCGAGGCTTTGCGTCCCTGGTGGAACTTGTGGAAAAATATAAGCCCAAATACCTTTTCCATGGACATGTCCATATGAACTATGGCGACAATGTGGTTCGGGAAAAGAATTTGGGAGAAACAAAGGTGATCAACGCCTGGCAGCGTTACGAACTGGAGATATAAAACTGATTTTTGCAAGAGGAGAGGTGCTATACTGACATTATGAAAAAACTGATCAATTCAGAACCATTGGATATTTCGGTGTTCGGTATGGCGCTGAAAGTGTTCCGTATCGGTAAAACACCTGGCATAAAGTACCATCAGGACCCTGCACAGGCACCGACGGATGTGAAAAGCATCCACTCCCACTTTACTTATGAGGTTTTCTTTGTAACAGAGGGAACATTGGACCTGGTGACAGAGGGGAAAGCACAAACCTATGAGAAAAAAGTGCTGATCATTCCGCCAAAGATCCGGCATTATTCCATTCCCAGTGGAGCAGGCAGTTTCTGTTTGCTGTTCTCCTTTGAAGAGGGGAGAAGACAAAACAAGGGGCAGGCGCAGATCGAAAAGCAATTACATAGTGGTGTTTGTGAGTTGCCCCTTTCGGAGGATATGGCGTTCTATATCCGGAAAATTGCGGAAAAATGTACCCAGACCGGAATTGCCGTAGAAAAGGAAGAGGCGCTTCTGGCATCGCTGATCTTCTATGAGATCATCGGCAAACTGCTTCCGGACAGTTACGGCCGTCAGGAAATGGGAACCGGCAGCGCAAAGCATATTTATGAGATCGAAACATTTATCAATTTCAATATCAATAAAAAACAGCGGATCACGTTGTCTGATGTGGCGAAGCATATCGCCTTAAGTACCCGCCAGGTATCCCGCATAATCCAAAAGGAGTACAACTGTACATTGGGTGAACTGATTACGGATAAAAAACTGGCGTCTGCGGAAATGCTGATCAAGAATACGGATATGCCCATTGGCGAGGTTGCCCGGCAGGCAAATTTGGGATCTGATAATTATTTTTACGCGCTGTTTAAAAAACGCTATGGGGTATCCCCTTTGCAGTATCGGAAACAGAAGATCAAAGAAAGAGGTTAATTCAATGTTTGAAGGCTTTTCTCCCGAAACGGTGGATTTCCTTTGGGGAATCCGTATGAATAACAACCGGGAGTGGTTTCTGGAACACAAAAAAGATTATGTAAACTATTTGTATGAGCCGATGAAGGCTTTGGGAAAGCAGGCTTTTGAACCTTATATGGAGACACCCGGTAATATTTTGAAAGTCAGCCGCATCTACCGGGATGCCAGATTGCATCACCCTCTGCCCTATAAAGAATGTCTTTGGTTCAGTATTCGGAAAGATGTCAGTTGGTGGGCGGAGAACCCCGGGGTGTATTTTGAGTTTTCTCCCGAGGGTGTCAGTTACGGTTTTAGTCTGTATCGCCCCACACCGTCTACAATGGAAACATTCCGGCAGGAGATCACCCGGGATCCGGATACTTTTCTGCGTGTGATCCGGGAAACGGAAAAAGCCACCGGTATCCCGGTGACAGCAGAAGTGTATAAACGTCCCAAAGAATCGCCGATTCCGGAATTAGCCCCCTATTTTGCCTGGAAAGGGCAGATTTTCTGCGGGGTGGATGAACCGGTATCCGAGGCTGTGTTTGGTCCGGAACTGGGGGATAGAGTGTGTGATTTTCTGGAAAAAGTGATCCCCATTTACGAGTATTTCAATCGCTTCAGAACATAGTGTTCAATATGTCATTGCGAGGCTTGCTACGCAAGCCGTGGCAATCTGTTCTGCCAATAAAAAATCCACTGGCTGTCAGCCAGTGGATTTTTGTTTTAGATTTCAATTTCAATAGCAGCCACAGCGGCAGCGGGGATGGTAACAGTGTCGCCCTCAATGGTAATTTCTTTGCTGGGAAATGCATTGGGGGTCATCATTGTCACTTCCAGATCGGGCTTTTCTGCAATGTACTCCATCTTTGCGTTCTTGATGGGACAGCCCACATCCAGTTTCAGTTGCTGGGCGGCGTTCATATCGGTGTTGGCGATATGCAGATAGATCTTGTTGCCGGTACGGGAGGCAACTACATCCAATGCGCCGTCGTAAGTAACATCCACAGCCTGCTTGCCTTGGTGGCGGCCAAACAGCGCCATAATGCAGGCAACGGGCATCATATATACTTCGCCGGTGGCGACAGGTGTGGGGATCATCAAGGCATTGGACTGCCAGGTGTTACCACAGAAGTCAGCCAGGGTTGCGATGTCCAAAACATCGCTGTTACGCATAATTACATTGTGACATCTTGCGTAGGCAACGCCTGCTGCCCAGGTGCAAAGGGCAGTGCCACGGTTTTTGCCGGGGAAGGAGAAGTGACTTTCGGTCATAGCCAGACGCTTGCCGTTCAAATCAGAACGCATTCTTGCTATTTCCACTTCCATAGACTTATAAGCATTCATAAAGTGATCCCAGGTATTTTGCACATCGATCCGGTAATCATTGCCGGACAGGGGACAGTTGGGAAGACCGGAATCAAAGTGATGGTGGAACGCAATGGTATCCACTTCATCAATGCGGCTCATTTTGATGCGCCAGGTGTCGTCCTGAATTTCAGGCTTGCCCCAGTGGCGGGTCATATCGCCCCAGGCGATGAGGTTAATGGAAGGATCTACAGCCTTCATTGCAGCGCCAAACCGCTTGGAGACATCGGCGCACTGATCGGAAGTGAAGCCGATTTGGTTGCGGATAGAATAGGATGTTTCGTTACCGATCTGCCAGTATTTGACATTAAAAGGCGCTTCCGCGCCGTTGGCGATACGCAGAGCGTTATCCGGATTGTTACAGTAGTCAACCCATTCGGCAGCCTCTTCGGCAGTACCCATACGGCAGTTGTCATTGCAGGGGTACTGCAGGAAATCCTGACCCTCGGATTCCATATTGGCAACCAGCAGCGGTTCTGCGCTCACCTGGCGACAGAAGTCCAAAAATTCGTGGGTACCCACCTGGTTGTAGTAATAGCCGTGCCAAACGTGGTTATACATAGGCACCCGGTTCTTTTGCGGACCAATGGCTTCTTTCCAGTGGTAGTAAGAGGCGAAACAACCACCCCAGCGAATCATAGTAGGCGCCAGTTCCTTGGTCTTTTCCACCACTTTGTCCTGCCACTTGTTTTCATAGAAGTTCCAGGCGGCGTCCACAGAAGAATCGCAAATGCCCAGAGGCTCCATAAACTGCATATAAAGATAGGGAGATATGCTATGCTTTTCTTTCGTGTTGACCTTAATCGTTGCCATAACGCCACACTCCTCATTATTTCATTACTAACATTATAATCCATTGCCGAAAAAGTTCAAGTAACATGACAGACAAGAATTGGAGATTGATGTCCTGTTTATGTAGTTTTTAAGGGAAATGTTACTAACAAATTTATAAAAATATTGCGGATAGAATCACATACCACTTGTGCTGAGTGAGCGCTGGCGGCAGGAATGTCTGGACAATACATAGTTTAAAAGCACTGCTTAAAACTTTAAGCAGTGCTTTTTATTCAATTTACCGAGATCTCAATATCACCGGTGGAGGTGGATAATTCGCATCTGCCGCCGGTGGTGGAATCAGGAACATCGATATCGCCGGTGGATGAGTGGGTGATGAAAACCTTGTCCACAAGCAAACTTCCTTCGATATCGCCGGTGCTGGTCTTCGCCAGGATCTCCGGCGCTTCACAGTTTTCAAATTCAATATCACCGGTACTTCTCTGCAGGGAGAATTTTTCTGTAGCAATCACATTTGTTAACGATAGGTCGCCGGTACTGCCTTCGGAGATCAGATTTTTGCTCCGGATACGAGTCAGTTCCGTTTTGCCGGTGGTAAGTTTGACATTAATATCCCCGTTGCAGGCAACATCGTTCATCAATACCTTTCCGGTGGAAAGAGAAAGGTCAAACCCGGTGGCAGCGATGTTGCGGATATGAATGTTGCCGGTGCTGTTTTGGATGCGTATCGTTCCTCCTACACCAGCCTTAACTGCAGGCCTGGGAACGACTTGTATGGTGTAGATATATTCCGGATTTAACAGTTCATCGGGGATCTTTTCAGGGGCGATGCTGGATGCAAGAGAATAATGGGGAAGATATATAGTGACCTTCGGCGCATCCGGAAAAATGCCGATGTGCTTATACCAGTCTCTTTCGTCCTGCGCCTGAATAGTGAGCGTTCCGTCCTGAACGGTAACGGTGTGACGAATATCCGTTTGTTCATAGCAAACAACACGGGCCGTGATATCTTCAGAGGGAACGATGGCAACATCTGCGGTGTTTGTTATAACAGATATGTTTTGAAAGTTTTCGGTTAAGGTATACTCGTTGGTTTCGTACTCGACAGTAGAGAATTTTGTAAAGTCCCAGTTCAGTGAAGTCATTACACCGATGAAAACAACAGAGCCGGCCAGTATCAGGAAAATTGCAAGGATAAGCCATGATTTTGCTTTCATTATGCGCCCCTCCTTTTGAAGATGTTTTTTACAAACCGCGCCAAACCTTTTGTAGCCCATTTGCAACTAAAGAACAGAATGATGGAAATACCTGCGCAAATAATGCCGGCGCCGATCAATCCAATGCCCGGAAGACGGTAACTGCTGAAAGCCAGCGCAATGCCCGTAACGATTCCGGCAAGGGCGCAGGCTGCTATGGAAACAAAAATCGCCCATAGGGAAACATAAAGAGAAAGGACGATTGCAAAGACGGTGATCAGCAGAGAAAACCAAATGGGGGAGCCAAGGGCCAAAAGTACGATCTCCCAGGTTTTCCAATGCCGTTTTGCAGAAACTTTTTTAGGTGAGGGGATTTCAGAAGCGATCTGACCGGCGATCTCGTCTACAGATCCCACTGCCATAACGGCTTCTTCTTCCGAAAGACCTTCTTCCATACGGTCTTCAATCATTTCACTGTAAAAATGCAGGCGCTCTTCCAAATCACTCTGGGGCAGATCGGTCAAACGATCCCGCAGAGCGAAAAGAAACTGTAGTTTAGTCATTGCCGTCATCCTCCTTTGTAACAAATTGGTAGATAGAAAGGATCTCTTTCCAATCGGTTTTAAATTCTTCAATGCGGGCAATGCCGGCATCGGTAATGCGGTAGTATTTTCTGAGTCTGCCACCGTGTTCCGCTGTGCGCACGGTGAGCATATTTGCCATTTCCAACCGCTTTAAAATGGTGTACAAGGTGGATTCGGAAAGTTCGATAAAAGGCTTCATATCTTTGATGATCTTGTAGCCGTAGGAGTCTTCATTTTTGATAGCGGCCAACACGCAAACATCCAATAACCCTCGTTTCAACTGAATGTCCATAGCATACCTCCTTTTACATAATACATCGTAACACGATGTATTAAAGTTGTCAAGAAAAAAAGCCGTCTCGGGTGAGACGGCTTTGTATTAGTGTTTATACATCGTTTTGTTTGCTTTTTTTGCTAACACCAGTAGTCCGATTACAAGGACAATTGGGAAAACTGTGGCAACAAGCAGGCCGGTTTTCAGATTGCCGTTTGCCATTTCTGCAAGGCTTCCCACAACGGTAGGACCTGCCGAAGCGCCTAAATCACCTGCCAATGCCAAAAACGCAAACATGGCAGTTCCACCCAGGGGACATTTTTGCGCGGATATGCTGATAGATCCCGGCCACATAATACCCACAGCCAAACCGCAAAGGGCGCAGCCGGCAAGGCCAAGGATCGGCAGTTTGGAAAGAGAAGCCAACAAATAGCAGCCGGTGCACAGAATGCCGCAAACAAGCATCGCTCTGGATAAGTCGAGTTTCTCGCTGAATTTGCCATACAAAGCGCGGGAAATTCCCATAAACATAGCAAACAAACACGGGCCGGCCAAATCTCCGATCGCCTTGGATACGCCGATGGCAGATTCTGTAAATGCCGAGGCCCATTGCGCCATCGTTGCTTCGGATGCGCCGGCACAAACCATCAATAGGATCAGTAACCAGAAGATTGGTGTTTTTAACAGTTTGCGAATGCCCATACTCTCGCCATCTTCCACCAACCGCTCTATCGGACAGGTGATAAAATTGAAGGTGTTAAAAAGAGGCACGATCGCCCAAATCACCGTGAGGATCTTCCAGTTCTCGATGCCAAACACGGCGAAAAAGAGGGTGGATCCCAAGATCACGCCCATAGCACCCCAACAATAAAAAGAGTGCAAAAGACTCATCAT
>CALBJG010000172.1 GCA_937892865.1 uncultured Clostridia bacterium | reverse complement strand
GAAATTCACTGGAATTTTTGATATGTTGCACTTATGAGATTGCAGCTACCCAAAAATGCCGATCCCGAAAACCGGCATAAATACTGGGTTTTTTGGACTTGTCGTTCTTACACAGTTGCAGCAGAACAGAAAGCAAGGGTTACCTATGATAATATTCTTCGTTTGAGCGACGACCCGGATGTTAATAATGTAATCAAGTTTTTGCGTGAACGGGAGGTCGTGCATTTCCAACGGTTTGGAGAGGCAATGCAGCTTCTGCGTGAAAAATTGAATCAGAAAAACGTGTATTATATGAACCCCGCATTCGATATGTAAAAACTGCCCTCATCAGCAAATTTGCTGATGAGGGCAAAACTATATTAACTATTCAGCGTCAAAAGGAACTTCTGATGGTGTTCCGTCTTCCTGTGGGACGATTTTTTTAACCTCAAGTTCTGCGTTGTCTAATAGTTTTCCACATAATTGAAGCAAAGCAGTGCCTTCCTGGAATAATTCCAATGATTTATCCAGAGGAATATCGCCTTTTTCCATTGTTCGGACAATTTCTTCCAAACGCATTAAATTCTCCTCGAAACTTGCTGTATTTTTACTCATTATGATTCTCCTTAACTTTAACCGCGGTTGCAGAAATCACACCATCATTAACAGTGATATGCAATTGTTCCCCATTAGTAATTTGCTTTACAGAACGAATCAGTTTACCATCTGCATTTTGCGCAATTGAAAATCCTCTGCTTAACACTTTCAATGGGCTGAGTGTATCCAATTTCGACGCCAATCCTACGAATGACAGTTTTTTTGCGTGAATTAACTGTTTCTGCACAGAAGTCAATTGAATTTGATACTGATTCAGTGTTTCTCTTCTTTTGGATATTTGGCGATACGGATCTGTTAGCGCATAGCTGGATGATAATAATTTCAAATGACGCTTTGCATTCTCAAGGCGTCTGAGTTGACTTGTAATGAGCGAATCCGAAATACCGTCAAGATGCTGCCGAATGGAATTTTGATCCGGTACAGCCAATTCTGCAGCGTTTGAAGGTGTTGCAGCCCGAAGATCTGCAACAAAATCAGAAATCGTCACATCTACTTCGTGACCAACTGCAGAAATTGTAGGTATGTCTGATTCATAAATTGCATAAGCAACACGTTCGTCATTAAATGCCCAAAGGTCCTCTATGGAACCGCCACCGCGCCCTATAATCAACACGTCGGCCATTTTATGCGCATTGGCATATCGAATAGCGGCAGCGATTTCTTCTGGTGCCTCACTCCCCTGCACTCTTACAGGAAGCAGCAAAACTTTTGTCAAAGGATACCGCGCGCGAAGGACGCGTAAAATGTCGTGTATTGCAGCGCCTGCAGAACTTGTAATGACGCCGATCCTTGCCGGAAAAGCAGGTATTTCCTTTTTATGAGACTGGTCAAATAGGCCTTGAGTGGCTAACTTTGTTTTGAGTTGTTCAAATGCTGCATGAAGGTCCCCTACCCCATCTGCAGCAATGGCTGTGCAATACAGTTGATACGCGCCATCTCGTGGATATACAGATACACGCCCCATTGCGATGATCTTCATACCGTTTTCAGGCTGAAATTTCAACCGTATGGTATTACTGCGAAACATAACGCACTTTAAAGTGCTGTTGCTGTCTTTTAATGTAAAATAATGATGACCGGAAGGATAAATCTTGTAATTACTGATCTCTCCTTTGACAGCAACCTGAAAAAGATTTGGGTCGGCATCCAGAACATTCCGGATATATTCATTTAACTGGGTTATTGTCAAAACCTCTTGTGACATATCAACCCTCCTGTGATAACCAGGCGAGAATTGCAACGCCCATTGCATTATCGGTCGAGAATTCAGGATCGCAGAAAATGGCGCCTATTTCCGTCATACGCTTCCGTAGCAATGAGTTAGACGCAACGCCGCCGCTAAAAACAACTTGCAATCCCGGATAGCGAGAGAGTGCTTGCTTTGTTGCTTGTTCTACTGCGTTGATAATGCAGTTCAAAGCAAACTTTGCTGTATCTGCATCATTGTTTTTATCTTTGAATTGTTGTACTTTGTTTTGAACACCGGAAAGAGAAAAATTACAATCAATACATTTAACTTTAAAGAATGCTTCGCAATCGGATTCTCTGCTGATTGCGTCTATGTGTTTTCCTGCGGGAAATGGCAAATTAAGCAATTGACCGGTTCTGTCGATCAACTGACCTGCAGAAATGTCTGTAGTTCCGCCAATTTTCGTACAATGAAAGTTCTTATTGACTGGTTTGACATAGAGCAATTCTGTTGTACCGCCGGATAAATGCCAGGCAAGATGTGGTTGTTCGATCAGATCCATACGCCCGGCACTCCATAAGGAAGCGGCGATATGGCCTTGCTGATGAGAACATTCAAAGAGCGGAACACCAAGTGTATTTGCCAAAAGGGATGCATGAGAATAACCAACCGTAAAGCACGGCATATAACTGCCATCAACAGCCCGAGGCTGCGTACTAACGCCTACTGCAGTTATACCTGACGCGTCAAAATCGGAAAACAGCCTGCCGGAAAGCACCGGCAGGCTTTGGGTATGATGAAAGACAGCATCGCTTTGACGTAGGCCGAGTGCGCCTTCCTTGACAGGTAGCAGTTTAGAACAATTCCGTCCTTTTACACCGTCATAATAAGCGATGGAGGTTGTATAGTTGCTGGTATCAAACGCAACAACGCTCATCCAATCACCTCAGTAGGCAGATTTTTAGCAAAGGCTCCCAAAATACCGTTCACAAATGCACCGGTATCATCGCCGTCATAAAGTTTAGCAATCCGGACAGCCTCGGAAATAGCAACTCCTGTGGGGACATCTTCCACAAATAATATCTCAAAAATTGCCAACTGCATAATTGATCGTGCCAATCTGGAAATACGGCTGATATCCCATCCAATCGAATACTTCTGAATATGTTCATTCAGTTCATCGATACGATTTGCAACGCCGGAAACAACCGTGTCAATATAAGACATCTGACTCTTGCTGGGGCGATCAGAATACACTTGGTTATCATTTGCCAACAAAGAATAGTACTCTTTATCCAAGCGATTTGCGATTAAATCCGCAGGCTCTTCATCGGTAAAACTATTTCCGTAAATAAGATGTACTGCCAGTTCCCTGGCGTTAGCTCTTGTCATATTATAACCTCAATTAACGGACAATGCCGCAGACATTCACATTCACGGCAATCACTTTAACAGCAGCCATAGACTCGAGTGCAGAAGCAACGGCCTCCTGAACGGCGGCAGCAACGGTTACGATGCTTTGCCCGTAAGCAACATTAATGTTGCAATCTACTGTTAATTCATTATCAGGGCCGATAACGACCTTAGTTCCTTTGCCCCAGTTTTTCTTACCGATCAGTTCAATAATATCAGCACCGGGTTTACCGCTCAATTCCACAACGCCTTCCACATCCTTAACGGCGTGGGCGATGATAGTGGTAATAACATCTTCGGAGATCATAACACTGCCGTTCTCCTGCGTTTGCGTTACATACTGTTTATTCTCTGCCATATGAATTCCTCCCAGATTAGTTTTTAACGTACTATTTTCTCTATTGTATCACAAATCGTAAAAATTACAACTGTTTTTCATCTTAAAATTACACCCCAAAGGCATAAACCTTTGGGGTGGTTACTATTTGACTTCAATTACATGAATATCGTCCATGACATAGTCTGATTGCGTCATAACAATATCAGCGATAACGGCAACATCACTTGACTGCAAACCGCCTTCCGTTGTTGCAACAGCGACGGAGATCCCATTGTCGCTGATGTAAGCAACACAGTCGGTGTATCCTTTTGCAATCACCAAACTTTCAATTTGCGCTTCGCATAATGCTGTATTTACAAGGGTTTCCAGCTGTTCATTGGATTGAGCAGCCTCTGCGCTGTCACTGTATGCCATTGCTTCCTGCAATAATCCAACGGCACTGTCCCGTGCCTGCTGCCTGGAAAGTCTTACAGCGGCAAAATAATCTGTAACCGTATTCGTATCAGAAATATCCACATTGTTTGCTGTGGAATCTGTAGCAATGATCTTGTCTGCATCCAATGTATCCGTCAGGTTTGCAGCCGCTCTGTTTTCCGTGAACAACCAATTTACATAGATACCGCCACAAACGGTCAATAATACTGCAGTAGCGATTAGATTTTTCTTCCAAGTTTTCATATAGGGTATACCTCCTGTTCTTATTTCATTTTCATTATAGATATTTGATTCGAATTAAGACCTGTAATTTTAGACACGGCGTCTATAACCGCAAAGCGTACTGTTGGGCTGTCTGCGCCATCGCAAACAATGATCGCGCCACGATAAGCTTCGGGTATGATTTGTTTGATAAGTCCGCTTTGATCCCGTTGCGCATCTGTGATCATAACCGTTTCGATCTGTGTTGTTGTACTTTCTGCGCTTTGGCTGATTCTGTCATCGGTTTGGTAGATATGCATCTCCCCTTTGTCGATGCTGATCATAACATCTACCTTCCCTACTCCCGCCACATTCGATAGGATTTCTTTGATCCGATTACAAATATCGGTTTCAGTTATTTCGGTTGCCGGTAGATATTTTTCCCCGGTTTGCTGTGATTCAAACAGATTTGGTATAGTAAGAATAACGACTCCCAATGATAACGCGATCAATGGATATTTATATTTCATTATAAAGTTTTTTAATGTAGTAATGATTGCGCTTATCGCCATATTTGGTTCTCCTTTGTTACGCCAAAATCACGCTCGATCATATTTTGCAGTTTTTCTTTTTTATATGGAGAAACATTCCCTGCAATGTATATCACCTCCGGACCGGAAAGATCCTGTTTTAATTCCATATCTACTGAAATTTCGGTATTCAATTCTTTTGCTCTGTCCAAAATATATGCTCTTACTTGTTCGGTTATGAACGTTTCTTTTTCCTTGTCAGAATATTCTTTTCCGGATTGCACATACATATTTGCATCATGATTTGATAGGGGTAGGAAATTCGAAAAATCGATCAAATTGTGGTTTTGTAAAGGTGTTATCAAAGTCACTGTCAGAAATACGCCGATGAGAAATTTAATAACGTTATATAATGGATTCTTCTTATCTAAAAAGGCAAGGACAACTGTGCAGACAAGTGTTGCTGAAATGATAGTTAATATATATCGATATAGTGTATCCATTATGCAATGCCTTTCATAAAACATGTTACACTGATCAGCAGCATCAAGCAAACAGCGCCGATCACTGCCAGAATAAACCCCATTGCTGTTGAAAAGTCTGCAATCACTTTACTGAATTTATTTGTGCCAACCAATCCTGCACCAAATGCTGTAAACTTTAGCAAACAATACTGGACAGCGGTTTGTAAAAATGGATGAACACAAATTGCCAATACAGCAAAAATTCCGTATATACCTGCTGAATTCTTCATAAGACCGGCGCTGACAAGTATTGATTCCGATGCATCAGACAGAATACCGCCTATAACCGGTACCGCGCCGGAAATAGTTAATTTAGCCGCTTTCAGTGCCGATGCATCGACTGTACCGCTTAATACACCGGTCAAGGTGATATACCCCGTAAAGACATATAAAAGTGTTTTTAAAATCCAACTGATCAGCCATTTTACACCGGATTTCATCTTGTCGATGATACCCTCCTCTATAGCATTTCCTGCTATCGACAGCGCCAGGAAAATATAAGTAAAAGGAATAACGATTTTTACTATAACTTTCATTATAATCGTGCTGAACACAGTCGTAGCCGCATATAGTGACGCTGATGTCGTGATGCCACCTTGCGCAGCTAAAGCAGAAGTCATGACCGGCATCAATAATGCGCCGTAGTTCGACAAATCATTTGCGGTTTCAGCGCCTAATTGGATCAGAGTTTTCGATGTTGCAGTTAACACAACACCTGCGATTACCACCCCGACGGTTTCTACAATATGCAATCGATCTTCGGCAAATGAATGAAAGACGGATAATATGATCCCACATATAAGCAAAACACCGCATTGTTTGGAAGCGTTAGCGATCTCAGGCTGTAGTTTTTCGGTAGCATTTTGAATAACGAACCAAAGCCCTTCTGCAAAATTATCAGTATCAGGCGGCATATACTCCTGAACATCGCTGGGCGCTGAAGGCGCTGTAAATTCTGTAGCAGAAACAGAAACCGGCAAAAGGATCATTATGATAAGAAATATGAGTGTTCGTCTCATTCGCATATCAGTACCTTAACTATCAGAGCGATCAATTCGTTTAATAGCGGGATGGATAACCACAGAATTACAAATACGGATGTAAATTTTATTACTTTTCCCAATGCTGCAAAACCTGCGTCCGCGCAAAGTAAGGATACAATTTCGCTGATGAGCCCAATTCCTGCAGATTTTATCAGTATAAAGACAAATTCTGAATTCAATCCGCTGACAGAACGAATATTATTCACAAATTCAAACACCGGTGAAATATATTTGTCTGCAACGAACAGAAAAACCATGCAACTTGCGACAAGCACAAGGAGCGCGGATATCTCAAAACGTGTGTTCTTTAAAAAAATCCCTAATATTATAACGACCAACACGATCGCAATAATTCGAAAAAAATCATCCATTAGAACTCAAACAGTGTTTTTACAAGTTGAAATAAATCAGAAATTTTTTGCGCAACGATCATCAATACAACTACGAGTCCGATCAGTACAGTCATTGTTGCCTGCTCTTCTCTGCCTGAACGGCTCAATACCTGGTTTAAGATAGATATTATGATTCCGATTGCGGCGATCTTAAAAATTAAATCAATTTCCATAATTTACACAAGTAATATCGCAATAGCGGCACCGGCACAGATTCCTATGGTTTTTATACTCCGGATCCGCATAGATTGATCAGTTTCCAATTCTTTTAGTATGGATTCACAGTTATTTCTTACAGAGCGAATGCCGTTGACTTGTCCATCAACATCGAATTTTCCAAGGGTCATTCCCAAGTCTTTTACAATACCCACAAATTTTTTGGAAAGTCCTTCTGTATCAGAAAGAACGTTCTCCATACATTCGCTGACATTAGGTGATATCTGCATATCTAAACTTGAAGCGAATTTTTCAAACATCTGTCTTAATTTTCCGGAAGACTCATTTGCAGCAAATCTACACAGTTCCGGCAACGGTGTGCACTGGTATAAAAGCATATTCTCCATCAATCCAAGGACACGAATCAGTTTTCTGAATAATGAAACTTCATAAATATAAGCAGCTGAGATTTGAAAACCGAGGATTCCGCAGGAAAGAACAATCAATATGACACCAATGATTTTCAGCATATATGATCCATCCTTTCCATACGCCAATGATTGTCCATCGTCATTGTGATCAAAAGTTGAAAAATACCGGATTTGACAATCGGCTTGTAGATTGGACGAGATAACAGGTCACGCTTTGTTTCGGCATGTGCCGTCGCTATCAACTTTACGCCGCACCAACCGGCATTTATCATTGCGTCGCAATCGTCTTCTGCTGTAATTTCATCAACTGCTATGGTGTCCGGATTCATACATCTAAGTAAATTATCGATCCCGTGCGCCTTTCCGCAGCCTGACAGAACATCGGTTCTTTTTCCGGGAAAGAAACAGTTTTTTCCGCGAATTTGTGGAAAAATCTCTCTTCGTTCATCTATGACACATACGCTTCCTGCTGCTTGCTCAGCCCTTTGTCGTATATAATCCCGTAAAAGTGTTGTTTTTCCGCACCCCGGTCTGCCAATGATCAAAATAGATTTATCATAATGACCGATTTGAGCCGCAATTCCGGTAATATCTCTTGCAACACGCAAATTCAGTGAACTTGGCGTGCGAATTGTTGCGATCAAACCGGAACTGTCCAATACTGTATCACCACATACGCCAATTCTATGACCGCCTTCAGCTGTGATAAACCCATATTTTACAGTTGATGATGTCCAAGGGGAATATTTGGTTGCTGCATTGATAACAAATTGAATATCGCTTAGCGTAACGGAACGATCCAAATATATTGATTTTGCCTTAAAACATAATTCAGGCGGATGAGCAATGCGCAATCGTAATTCAATTAAAGCATCTCTCCCCTGCTTGTCGATCGGTTCTCTTAACCATTGAGGCAGCAAGTTTAAATAAGCCTGCCACGCGGTACTCATAAGCATCACTCCTGTTTCATAATATGCTTGTCTACAAGTGATATGCATACAAAATCCCCGCCAGCACAATTACTGGCGGGGATAAATTAAAATGTTACTTCAACTGCTACTTCCGGCTTTTCTGAATATACGATATTTCCTTCAATCAACTGTTTATCAATATAAATCGCTTTATTGCCGGTTCTGGTAAATGAGATATTATATTTTGTATTGCGGTATGTTCTTTCAACACGGAACGAATCCCAACCATCGATATCCGGCGCGCAGATCCGAAGACCATTGAATTCAGGGTGGATACCGAGGATCTCTTCAAAACCGCCGTGGATCAACCAAGCAGGTGTTGCGCTGAACCAGGAGTACAAGTTAAGTCCCGTGCATTGGTGGGCCGTGCCATAATGGACATTTCCCACGGCATACGGCTCGTTTGTTCGTCTGGAATCGGGATTATCAATATGGTTAGGGATGATGCGCATAAAGGTGTCATACGCTTCATTAAAAGCGCCGCGCTTTACATCGGCAAAGATTTTAAACGAAGCGGCATGCAAGTATACTGCGCTGTTGGCAAATGTTCCGGGACGCTGTTTTTGCAACCGTCCGTACCGATGTCCTGTGGCAACATATGGCGGCGCCATAAGCAATGGACCGACCGGTGTTGTTAAATAGACATTGATCGCGCGCATCAATTTGTCATATTTATCATTGTCTGCAATGCCGGTAAAGATCGCCCATGTTTGGGGGTTCAGAAAGATTTTGCCTTCCAGACAATCCGGACCGCCAATGATCTCATCATCATTGATGATCGCATAGGAATACCACTTTCCATTCCATCCAACGGAATTGACATAGTGTTTGTATTCTTCGCTTCTTACCCGCATTAATTCTGCAAATTTATGATCATTGATCTGATCATAAATTTCGGCCATGAGGTTTTGCGCGTGATAAGCGGCGATCGTAAGCCAAACACTCGTTGCCTCTCCTAATTTATTAATGCCCTCAAGTCCGTCAAGCCAATCTCCGCCACGCATAAGAACAAGACCATTCTTACCGCGGCTGCCAAATAAATAGTTCAGTGATCTTTCTACGTGCTCACGGACAGTTGTGATTTCATCACATGCATAATAACCTACCGATTCATCAAGGAACGCAAAATCGCCCGTCTCTTTTAAGTAATAATTGAGCGCAATAGGCATCCAAACGGGTGAATCCGCAAAGTCACGAATATCAAACACATCGCTGTAAAGATCAAACTGTCTGGGACATCGTCCGTCTTGATACATTCGCGCGCAGGCTTCATAAATATGACGTTTTGTCAATGCCGGGTCAACATATAATGCGCCCCAGCAATCCTGTAAGATATCCCGGTATCCCATTCTTCCGAAACGATTATATAAACTTGTAACATGTACTTGATTTTTTAACCATACGTTCAGAAAGTTTTGAAGGTTTTTATCGGGTAGTTGACAATAATTTCGCTGAATAATTTGTTCCCATTTGTTGCTCAAAATTGAATACTGATGATCGTATTCATTAGAGGAAAGATAACGCTCTGCCAGACTTGCATAAGAACTGTCGGTAACGCCGGTGTAGAGATACTCTACATATATCCCGTCTGAATTTTTCTGTAGAGGTTTACTTGTTGTTACGCGATAAAACCGTTGGGTTTTGGTGTTGTCAGCATTCACTGTTTCCTCATAGGTTTCCATTTTTCCGGTGATGCCTTTTTGCGCAGTAAAACCGTACAAATCACCAAATGTGTGCACGTTTTTACCGGTCATAATGACTTTGTTCGCTTCTGTCATCATCGTCATTGCGTATTCCCGAGCATTGGGAAGGGCGCATGTAATAGACCAGTCTTGTACAGTATGTATTGACCATTGGTCACCGGTCAAGCCACTTAATGTCACCCGCGTACATTCAATAGGATCTTCTTCTGGTACAAACATAAGGATCTCAAATTTGATGTTTTCAACAGATCCGGAAAACTTGCAGCAACCGGGTTTTACTTCAAATTGTAAATCCAGGCTATCTTCAATCAAATCAAAGGATTTACCATCTGCTTTCTTAATAATGATCCTGCGTTTACCGTTCAACTGCCGGATCATATAGTCCGTTTTACTGAAAAACTTTGTAAAGCGAAGATAAAATGACTTATAACCGATCACGCCATAGCCATCGTTGGTCATAATAGATGCAAAATTGGGATTTACCATAACGCTGTACCACTGCCGTGGCGTATTCTTGTCTGTTACAGTGTACTTTGCACCGTCTTCAGAAAAACAACCGTATTTTTTAGTAATGTCATAATATTGCGGATAGGATATATCATACTGCTCCGTTTGGATACCAAATTTAGGTTCGTCTCGCATATAGGCATCTCCTTCCCTTTTATAACTACATTTTACATTATAATACAAAAAATATAACTGCAAATTCAAAGAAAAAAGTGGACTATTCAACAAAAAGGACCGGTCACCCGGTCCTTCCTATTTAAAATGGGTCGCCGTCTTCGGTCTCTTCAGAAAAGTCGTCAAAGCCCAACTGCTCTGAACTGCCACCGCGCATAGTGCTCCACTGTTCCTTCGTAATGAGGATCTCACGGGGTTTACTGCCGGCAAATGGACCGACAATTCCCTTTTCTTCCATTTCATCAACGATTCTTGCAGCGCGGGCGTATCCTAATTTCAACCGCCGTTGCAGCATCGAAACAGAAGCTTGTCCGGTTTCCAGTATGACATCCACCGCTGCCGGGAGCAAACTATCACCGTCAAGTTCCTCCGCTGTTGCTTCCGGTTCAGGTTCTGTTGTCTTTTGCGTGGACTTCTTTTCAATTTCTTCCATTACGTGCTGATCGTAATTGGTTGTAAAATTGGATTTTACATAAGTGGCAACAGCCTCCACTTCCGAATCAGCAACAAAACAGCCTTGTACGCGTTTCGGCTTTCCGTTTCCAATGGGCGCATACAGCATATCGCCCTTACCGACCAACTTTTCTGCGCCGGGTGTATCCAAAATAATTCTGGATTCCATAGCAGATGCAACCGAAAATGCAATTCGAGAAGGAATGTTTGCTTTCATCAGACCAGTGATCACATCTGCTGAAGGACGCTGGGTTGCAATCAAAAGATGGATGCCGGCAGCACGGCCCATTTGCGCGATACGACAAATGGATTCTTCGACCTCTTTTGCCGCAACAAGCATTAAATCCGCAAGTTCATCGATGATAACTACGATCTGCGCAAATTTTGTACCTTCATCCGGTTGGGAATCAATAATGCTGTTATAAGACTCCAAATCACGAACACCGACATCAGACATCAATTTATATCTTCGCATCATTTCGCTGACAGCCCACTGAAGGGATCCTGCAGCCTTTTTCGGATCTGTGACAACCGGAATAAGCAAATGCGGAATACCGTTGTAAATACCAAGCTCGACCATCTTGGGGTCAACCATAATCAGTTTTACTTCCTCAGGTGTCGCTTTATAGAGCAAAGACAAAATAATGGAGTTCATACAAACGGATTTACCGGATCCGGTGGTACCGGCAATCAGCATATGCGGCAATTTGGCAATATTTCCAACAATACAGTTGCCACCAATGTCCTTACCTACCGCAAAGGAAGAACGGGACTTTGCTTTACTAAATTCAGGGGAATCGATAACTTCGCGCAAAGAAACAGTTGTAACGGATTGATTGGGAACCTCAATACCAACAACTGAAATTTTGCCGGGAACAGCGGCAATACGAACACCGGAAGCGCCCAAACTTAATGCAATATCGTCAGCGGAGTTAGTAAGTTTGTTCAGTCGGACACCCTTCTCCAACTCTACTTCATAGCGTGTGACACTGGGACCACGGGTTACGTTGATAATGTGCGCTTCAATTTTGAAACTTGCCAAGGTTTCATTTAACCGACGGGTATTTTCCCGCATTTCTGCAGTGCCGTCAGTAGAATAACCGACAGGAAGTTTTAACAGGTCAATTGGCGGATAGGTATACGCAATTTTTTCCTCTTCAGCAACATTGGTTTCAATCTCAATAGCGATCTCTGCCGCTGCTTCTTCAGCGTCCTCAGCTGTTACTTTCTCTTTCTTTGTGTCCAGAATCGGCTCTACAGCAGGTTCAGCCTCAGAAGAAACATCTTCTGCCGGAACATTAGTTCGTATCAATTCAGGCATTGTTACCGGCGGCTGACCAATCGGTATCAACTCAATGTCTGCGTGCGGCTCTGTCTTCTGATCGGAGGACACGGTAACCGGCGCTTCCACATCACTGTCGATCTGCTGCAAGATTGTATCAATGTTTTTCTCGCTTTTTTTCTTATGGGAAATGGAAGCAGGTTCAGTATCATCGTAGGTTTCGACCGGTTCTGTATATTCCTTGCGTGCTTTCTCGATATGCTCAATGCGTTTATTGGCAATGTGATTCACAATCACTGCTGCAGGTTCTTGTTCAGGCTTCTTTTCCTTTTCAAATTCAGAGCGAGGTCTGTTCTGTATTGCGCGGATGATACTGGGAATCGTGATCTGCATACCGGCAAGAAGTGTTAAAACGGCTGAAAGTACAAAGCAAATGTAAGAGATGATTCGTCCGCATAATGCTTCAAACAGCATGGTAACGCCGCCACAAATAACGCCACCGGTATGGCCACTGATACCGCCGGTAAATAATTCCCCAAGTATAGAAATGTCATTTGAGATCATAGTGGGGTTCAACACAAGGTGTGCAACACAGCCACAACTGACAACAAAGAAACAAAGACACACTGTGCGCATAACAACAGGGCGTTCTCCGCTGAATGCATGGATAAAAAACAGATACAGCAACACGGGAATGGAAAGAATGAAACCTGCTTTGCCAAACAGACCGTAAATCAATTCTTCCATCAGTTTGATCAAAGCGCCTTCAGGATTAAAAGCGATCACCAGAAAAAGGACAAACAACGCGATGAAAAGAATTGAAGAAATTACACGCAGAGGAATCCTTCTCTCGTGATTTTCCGGATCTTTGGATTTAGCATCACGGTTCGCTTTTTGAACCGCTGGTTTTTTGGATTTCGGTTGCGCCTTTGCAGCAGCTTGTTCAGCCTGCGATCTGCGTTTATGTTCAGCCATAAGGACCTCCTTAGACAATCATATATAGAATTATGGACAACATTGCTGCGCCCCAGGAATAATAAGCAAATCCTGAGAAACCAGCTTTCGATATCAGTGTGCGAATCGTGTAAATGCCAAGATATCCGCCTGCAAATGTGCCGATCATTATCAGCAAATAATGACCAAATGCATACGGTTCAGCAATGCCGCCTGCTATGGCAAATAAGTCGGATACAATTAGCGCCAGAAGTGCAGGTATACTTAAAAGAATACCCCAATTCACCGCTTTTGTGTGATCTGCTCCACGAACTGTTGCGATGGATACAGATGCACCGATGCGCGAAATTCCCGAAAATACAGAAAGTCCGCTCAAAAGGCCAACTAAAAAACCGTCGGCAACAGACATATCTTTTGCTTCTTTATTTCCTTGCAAAACACGCATAGGTACATAAAGCAAGATTCCGTTAAGTACAAAGCATAAAGCAAGTGCAGGCAGTTTTTCAGAAAAACCGCTAAAAACAGGTCTGAGAAGCAAAAGAATTACAAGGGGTAATGTCGCATTTTTAATAAGGCGAAGATCGTATTTGCTACCGGGAACACTCCGAATTTGCCGTCTGCTACGAAGCCTGGCTTCCCTGCGCAGTTTCATAATTGTTGAATAGTTTGCTATTATAACGCAAGCCAACAGTGTCAAATGAACTAGTAGGTCCGCTATGGGGTTTTGGGTTTGTGCGCCAAAGATATTGGTAAACAAATCTTGATGTCCGGATAAAGAGATGGGCAGAAACTCTGATAAACCGCACACGATGCCGTACAATATACTTTTTAACCAATGCAAAACTGCCCACCTCCTTTTATTCATATTTTTAGTATCTTATCATACTTTGCGGAATATTTCCATAGATATTCGAAAAAACTTTCGGATATTCAAGTATATTTACAGATTTTTCTTCTCTTTTGCGCGGTATCGATCGATCATTTTATGCAACGCAGATAATGCGTCATTTAAGCCGCCCAGTTTATCGATCAAACCTGATGAAACTGCCTCTTTTCCGTAAAGAATTGTACCGACATCCGTTGCCATTTCACCGGTTGCCATCATATAATTTTCGAACTGCTCCTTAGATATGCCTGAATTCTCCGTAACAAAATCGGCGATTTGTTCCTGGATTCGTTGGAAATATCGGAAAGTTTGAGGCGCGCCAACCACAAGCCCGGTCATTCGCACCGGGTGTACAGTCATACTTGCTGTTGGCGTGATAAAAGACTTTTTCGTACAAACCGCAAGGGGTATACCAATAGAGTGGCCTCCTCCAAGGACAAGAGAAACAGTTGGTTTCTTCATTCCGGCGATCATTTCCGCAATGGCAAGACCTGCTTCTATATCGCCACCTACTGTATTCAACAAAAGAAGTAATCCGTCAATCTCATCACTTTCTTCGATTCCGGCAAGCAAAGGAAGAATATGCTCGTATTTTGTTGTTTTTACCGTTTCAGGTAAAACTTGATGACCTTCGATTTGTCCGATAATCGTAAGGGTATATATATTGCCCGAGTCGCTTTTTGTAATGTCGGATCCTAATTGGATAATATCTTCTCTTTCTTCTTTCTTCAATTCTGCATCGTTCTTATAATCCATATTTTACACCTCCGTGAATGTATGTTTATCATAACCCATTTTGAATTTTCAATTCCCGGTTGCAACAATGGAAATAATGCTGTATAATACTTTTCGGTGATCAAAATGGCGTCGAAAACAAACGCAGTCAGAATTGTGAATCAGGCAGGCATATCCTGCAAAGAGTTTTTCTACGAGTATGATGAAAATGATTTAAACGGCAACCACGCAGCAAAAGCCATAGGGTATCCGCCGGAACAAGTGTTTAAAACGCTGGTTGCCCGGGGAGAACGGACAGGCATCAATGTCTTTTGCATACCGGTTTGTTGTGAATTGGATCTAAAGAAGGCATCCGCAATCGCAAAAGACAAGAATATGTCGCTGATCCCGGTAAAGGAATTACTATCTGTTACGGGGTATATTCGGGGAGGGTGTAGTCCCGTTGGAATGAAGAAAAAGTATCCCACATTTATAGATGAAGTTTGTTTACTGTTCGATGAAATTGCCATCTCCGCAGGCGAGCGAGGACATCAAATGGTTCTCTCCCCTGCTGAATTAATTGATTTGATAAATGCAAAAGTTGACGACATTATAATGTGACAGAAAGGAACATACCATATGCAATACGAATACAAAACAAAGGGTACTTGCTCACAGAAGATTTTCTTTGATGTAGAAGATGGAAAAGTAAAAAATGTAAAATTTTTAGGTGGTTGTAATGGTAACCTGCAGGGCATCAGTTCTCTTGTGGATGGAATGGATGTGGATGCCGTGATTCAAAAATTAGAAGGCATTCATTGCGGTTTTAAACCCACTTCTTGCCCGGATCAATTAGCAAAAGCGCTGAAAGAAACACTTTGAGTTCATTAAAAATCCCCACTCATTTGAGTGGGGATTTTACTTAAGTTGCAGATTCAATTGCAGATATTACATCTTTGATACTGTCAGTATTGACAGTTTCCATTTGACCGTTGTCATATGCCTGCGCAACATTTGGGTCAATAGGAAGCCGTGCAAGAACAGGAATATCCAATTCCTTTGCAACATCATCAAGGTGGCTTTTGCCGAAAACTTCAATATGCTTTCCGCAATCGGGGCATTTCAGGTAACTATAGTTTTCTACAAAGCCGATCACGGGAATGTGCATCATTTTTGCCATCTTAACTGCTTTTGTAACGATCATAGAAACAAGATCTTGCGGGCTTGTTACAATGACAATACCATCAACGGGCAAACTTTGAAACACAGTAAGTGGAACATCGCCGGTTCCGGGAGGCATATCTACAAACAGATAGTCAACGTCCTCCCAAATCACATCTGTCCAGAACTGTTTTACAGCGCCTGCAATAACCGGACCACGCCACACGACCGGATCTGTATTATTATCAAGCAAAAGATTGATAGACATTACTTGAATGCCGTTTTTTGTGATCGCAGGCTGAATGCCGTCTTCGGTTGCACCCGCACATTCCGTAACACCAAACGCAGTCGGCGCAGAGGGTCCGGTAATATCTGCATCCAAAACACCGACTCTTTTTCCCTGATTGGACATAGCAACCGCAAGCAAAGATGTTACTGTAGATTTACCTACGCCGCCTTTGCCGGAAACAACTGCAATTACTTTTTTAACAGAGGCTTTTGGATTGAGTTCTGCCAAAAGGCTCTCTTTTTTTCTATCGCCGCAATCTGCACTGCTGCAGGATGCGCAATTTCCGCTACATGAACTCATAGTGTATATTCTCCTTTGTTTATATGATCAACTTTGGGCATTTTCCCATTCTTCCATTAACTTAATCAATTGCTCTTCTGCTTCGTCTTTTTCATTCATTAACCGTTCCAATTCCAGGTAATCAGCGGCAGACTCTTGTATACGAATCTCCAGATTGCCGATCAACTGCTCTTGCTTTTCAATTTCCCGTTCCAATCGTCTGATCAATTTTTCGGAATCTTTCAGACCGCCTTTCGGCTTTTCTTTCTTTTCCTTGACTACGATCGGCGTGTTTGTTTTCTGATTTGCCTCGTGTTCTATGATAGAGCGGTATTTTGCATATCCGCATTTAAAATCACGGATACCGCAATCATCCAGAAGCCAAATTCTTTCGGCAAACTTTTCAATAAAATACCGATCGTGAGAAACGAATAACAAGGTTCCTTCAAATTCTTCGATCGCAGCCTCGATCCATTCTCTGGATGCAATATCCAGATGGTTTGTGGGTTCATCGAGAATCAAAAGATTGATCTTTTCATCCATTAACATACATAGTCGCAAGCGGGATTTCTCACCACCGGACAAATTGCCGACACTTTTGAATACATCCTCACCCTGAAAAAGAAATGCACCAAGCCGATCACGGGCCGTTTGCGGTGTGCAGTTCTTTTCATATAACATCGTATCATACAGACTGCGTTCCGGATGATCAAAATGAATGATTTGCGGTAAATAACCGATTTTAACAGTAGGACCAAATTTGATCTTTCCCTGATAGGTTTCCTCGTTTAGCAAGCATTTAATAAAAGTTGATTTTCCGGTTCCGTTATCGCCCAGAAGCGCGATCCGCTCATTTCCTTCAACCAACAACTCCACATCCGTAAAAAGTGTTCTGTCATCAAATGATTTTGCAACACTTTTCATTTGAAACACCACATCGCCGGAAAAGCCTTTTTCAGAAAAAAGCGCATGCATACTCTTTTCTTTTGTTGGGCGTTTTGTTTTTTCAATCCGTTCCATTCTATGCTGGATCGACATCGCACGGCGGTATAAAGTACGGTTATTGATTCCCCAACCTTTCATACGCTCAACGGTGTAACCCAGTTGTTTGAGTTTTGCCTGCTCTTGTTCATATTGCTTCAACTGTAAATTGAAGCGTGCTTGCTTCTCATCAATATAGAATGAATAATTGCCGGAATAAAATTCACAATGGCCATCTACGATTTCGATAACACGGTCAGCCACTTTATCGAGAAAATAACGATCGTGAGATATGGTCAACACCGTACCCTTGAAACTGTTAATATATCCTTCAAGCCATTCGACGCTCCGAAGATCCAAATGGTTTGTGGGTTCGTCCAAAAGCAATATGTCTGTTTTTTCCAGCAACAAACGACCAAGATTTACCCGTGTCCTTTCTCCGCCTGAAAGGCTGTCAAAAGCCTGAGATCTTTGTTGCATGGATATGCCGAGGCCATTACAGATCTTATCGGTCTGAACATCCATTTCATATCCACCGCCAACTTCGAAACGGTTGGAAAGCGCATCATATTCAATTAACAGTTCTTTGGATGCACCGTCTGACATTTCTGATTCCAATTCGCGCATTCTTTTCTTTAAATTATCCAAATGACGAAATGCAGAACGAAGTACTTGTTCAACTGTGTAACCTTCCGGAAAATCCGGAATTTGTGAGATCATGCCAAGGCGTTTGCTTGCATTGATATAGACCTCACCGGAATCATAGTCCATATTTCCTGCGAGAATATTAAACAGCGTTGTTTTACCGCAACCGTTCCGGCCGAGGATTGCGACGCACTCCCCTTCATGGATCTCAAAACTAATGTCTTCAAGAAGATTCTCGCCGATAACAAAAAACTTTGTTAAGTTTTTAACCTGTATATCGACCATATCTCTACTCCTAATCGAAAATTTTATGAATCAATTCAGTTAATTCTTCTTTTGTATATAGCAAATTGAGTGCTTGTAACATTGCATTTGCGCTCATTTGGGTGGGAAAGTCAAGATATTTCAGCAAAACATTCCGTTTAGAATGGCTGTCTTTGCATCCGGAGAGTCCCAATTCAACCATATCCTGCTTTGTGATACCGGTAGATATATTTTCATTCTCATCACAGAAAGTTGCGCCTGCGCGACGCAGTGACGCGATAAGCACATCTTTAGACATACCTTCTACGCCTATTTTACCCTCTTTTCCCGGCGTGGTCTTCCGTCGCTCTTTTCCGTACACCTCAGGAATATAAGCGTGTTTTAAGTACTGCGGCTCAATTGCGGATTTGATTCGATTTCGGATCACAAACCCGGCGCCATCGGAATCCGTAAATACGATCAGCCCGTATTTCTTTGCGATTTTCCGAAGCAGACTCATTTGCTGCCGGTCATTCATAATGCCGAAGCCCGATGTTTCAATGATCGTTGCATCAACGATCTGGGATAGGGTGTTCTTATCGTACTTCCCTTCCACAACGATCGCTTCCCGGATCTTAACCATTCCTGACCTCCTGCGCCAGTTGCAACAGCAGCATTTCCAAAAGCCGATTGGGATCATCGGCAGATGTTTTCATTTTTCGGTCTGTTTCCAAAATCAATTCATTTGCTTTTTTGTAAAAAGACGCGGAAAAACGACGACACGCCGTAAGTGTTTTTTTGGCATAATATTCTCCACCACTGTAAAGACGCATAAAATCCGAATAATTCTTGCCATTGTCAACCAATGTTTTTGCAACACCCAGACGCCTGAAATGAGAACCAATTGCGCCTAATACAGACAGCGGCTCTTCCTGCATTTTTAACAGTTGCTGGAGTTTGTTCAGCGCGCCGCTATAATTCCTTTCACCGAAACAATCGGTCATTTGAAATGCAACCGCATCCAAAACAGGCTCTGTCACCGCATCAATATCACTCTTTGTGATTTTGTCTGAGCCGGAATATGCAGAAATTTTGCCAATTTCGCCGGCAAGCGCCGTCATCGTGCCACCGGTAAGATCGATCAAATAAACACAAAGATCTTGGGATATGCTTTTACCGTTTGCGGCAAAATGTCGTGTGATCCAGGATACCAGATCCCGCTGATCCTGCTTTTTAAATTCAACCAGTTCACCGTTTTCAAGAACAGTGTCCGATAATTTTTTGAATCGTTTATCCAATTTCCATTCTACGGTAAGATAGAAAAAAACAACGGTGCAATAATCCGGAATATCAGAAAGAATATCACCGATTTTTGTCCGGTCATCCTCGTTAAGTTTAAATATATCAATATCTTCAACAAGCACAAGGGTGTTTTCCGCCATCATAGGTAGATTTTCAACAGCATCGGCAAAGGTACGGACATCAAAGTTTTCGTTTGTCAATTTATGGAAGTTGAAGGACTCGGTCAACTCGTCCAACAACAATTTCTTTAAGCGTTCCAAATAGTAATTCTGCAGGAAATCTTCTTCCCCATAAAAGAAATACAATCTGCCGGGACACTTGTTTTTGATAGCATTTTTTAATGCGACCAAACCGTTATTTTCTTCCGGAATTTTTGCCAATGCCTTCACCCCCTAAAAATTATCGTTCCCTGTTTATCGGTTCTGAATATGGCGCACCCGAACAGTTTGCATCGTTTGATGGTATCTGAATTCGGGTGTCCGAACGGATTGTCGGCGCCAACGGAAAACACAACATTATTTGGCTTTACTGCAGAAAGTAAAGCAACACCAACTGCATCCTTTGCTCCGTGATGACCGGCAACAAGAATATCAATATTTGGAAGATCATATTGGGAAACTAACGCATTTTCCGATGCGATCCCACGATCACCGGTTATCAGTATACCACAATTGTTCGTTTGAAACAAGACACACAACGAACTTTCATTACCTGTTTTTCCTTTCTCACCGGGAAAAACAGAAATCGTACTGCTTTCATTCCGCAATATTACTTTTTCAGTGACTGTAACAATTCTGTCAGAATACTGCTTATAAAGAGAATCATCTATTTCCGTATCTGGATCAGAAACAGTTGTATATATCGTATTTACCTGTAACACATTCAGAATAAACTCCGCGCCACCGATATGATCATTGTCAAAATGCGTAAGGATCAGTCCATCCAACGAATCAATGCCTTGTGAACTCAATTGATGAATCACTTTGTTTGCAGCATCAATATTGTTTTTCCCTCCACAATCAACCAGATATTGCTTATTATCTGCTTGCAAAAGGATGCATTGACCCTGCCCAACGTCCAGTATAGAAATACGATAATTATCAAGTCTGGGCTCGATGTGCGTAGCAAGTATCGTTGTAAACAGACTGATCAGAATACAGCTAACAAAGACGAAAGGCTTTTTCTTCTTGGACATTAAAAACAGCAATAGTATACAATAAGCAAAAATCAGCCAAAACACAGTATAAATACTGCAAGTATAGATTGCCGCATACGGGATTTCAGACAACAATTCGCTGATCCATAATACATATCGTATCGGCCAGGAAATAATGCTTGCAACAAACTGTCCTGCAACTGCGCTAATGGCATATAAGCAGATCGACAGCATAATTCCGTAAAATATCCAGCTAATGATCCATAGAGTCAATATGTTTGTAAGGATACCGATAATGCTGAACATCCCAAAATAATATGCACATAACGGAAGTGTTGTTACCATAGTTCCAACTGTGACCGAAACAGAGGCGAAAATCCAACGGATAAGTTTTGCAAATATACTTTTTCCTTTAACATTCACAAGACTAACGAAATATTGGTACATTTTTCCGGAGAATGCAAAAATACCAATCATACATCCTGCTGATAATTGCAAACTGACAGATGTAATCGCCAAAGGATTGATCATTAACATTACAAATACCGAGAATGACAATGCCGTCGGCGGATCATATTCTTTGTTAATGAGTAATGCAAAGATCATCAAGCAATGCATAATGCATGCACGGACAACAGACGGGGTGAAGCCTGCGATCGCGGCGAAGAAAACAAGCGCCGGGATGCCGATCAACGCTGATAAAAACCGATTTTTACCTGCTAAAACATATATAAGTGAAAATAGTATAGATACATGCAAACCGGATACAGCAATCACATGTCGGATTCCGCTGACCTTAAAGGCATTGTCCACTTGAAAAGGAAGTTCGCTGTTGTCTCCAAGCAATAAAGCTCTGGCAAAACTGTAAGTATCCTCAGGAAACATTGTGTTGATTGCAGCAGTGAGTTTCATCCTCATTTCTGCTGCAAAGTATTTATAAGGGACAGAATCAATTTTTTCATATTCCAGTCCACTATTCTCAAACAGAAGAAGAAATATGCCTCTTCCCTGATGTTGTGTTGTTGCTTTATCACCGCCAAAACTTGTAAAGCGAATATCAAATTCGCCTCTGATGCTGTCACCGGGTGCAAGACGAATATCATCACGGCAATAAATTAACACATCGTAGTTACGACTGTTTATTTGAACAGAAGCAGGTATGACTATATTCTTATCGTTTCTGTAACTGTAATCGGTAACTTCAGCAGTCAAAAAAGTGGTTTGTGTATCTAATCTTCGCGCCGGTTCCAGGTATACGGTATCGAATACAGAAATCAAAACAGAACCCAAGATACAACCGAGCAAGAAAAGCGATGTATGTTTCCATATAAAAATCTTCTTTCTGAATAAGAAAAGAGAGATCAGTAAAGTAATTGAAACCGGAGCGATCCAAATACAATGTTTCAGTTGTAAAACATATATGGATAAAACCAATGATGCAACCAATCCAATAGTAACAAGCATAAGTTTTCTCATATATTCTCACACTCCCGAAAAGAGGACGCTACTTACGCAGCGTCCTCTGATATTAAAGTTTGGATGTTACATAATCATCGACCAACGCAAGGGCATTATCCAATTTGGTAACATCTTTACCACCGCCCATGGCAGAGTCAGGTTTACCGCCGCCGGAACCGCCGCAGCAGGAACAAACCAGTTTCACGATCTCACCGGCTTTCAGACCTTTGGCAACAGCATCTTTTCCACAAACAGCGAGGAAAGTGATCTTATCATCATTCACAGTAGACAAGACAGCAACGACATCCGGTGCTTTATCACGAAGCGTATCGCCAATTTTACGAAGACGACCGGCATCGGCATCCGGGATATTTGTTGTGATAACATGAAAACCGCCAACAACTCTTGCGCCAAGTAAGAAACGGTCGCCTTCGCTGGCATTTTCCCGATCCTTGTATGCTTCAACGGCGCGTTTTAACGATTTGATTTCATCGATCTGGCTTTCCAGTTTCTGCGCCAGTTCTGCAGGTTTTGTCTTCAAAACAGCGCAAGCATCATAAACTCTCTGACGAGCAAGATTCATTTCGGCAAGGCACTCTTTACCGGTGATTGCCTCGATACGACGAACACCGGATGCAACACTGCCTTCACTTTCAATACGGAAAGGACCTACTTTTGCAGTATTGTCCAGATGCGTACCACCGCAAAGTTCAATGGAGTAACCACCCATATTTACGACACGTACGGTATCGCCGTATTTTTCGCTGAACAGCGCCATAGCGCCCATCTGCTTTGCTTCATCGATGGGCATTTCACGAACATCGATGCCATAACCTTCCAAAATCGCATTTTGTACGATGGAATCGATCTTTGCGATCTCTTCAGAGGTGACTGCGGCATAGTGAGAGAAGTCAAAGCGGAGTCTGTCCGGTTCAACAAGGGAACCTGCCTGATGGACATGATCACCAAGTACTGCTTTCAGCGCTTTTTGCAGCAAGTGCGTAGCAGAGTGTGCGCGCATAATTGCTTTACGCCGCTCAACATCAATAGAAGCGCAAACAACATCTTCAGTTTTGATCATTCCGCTGATCATCTTACCGGAGTGCAGATATTTGCCGCCCTTATCTTTTTGTACATCCGTTACCTGGAAGCGGCTTTCACCAACTAAGATCACACCGTGATCGGCGGTCTGACCACCCATTTCAGCGTAGAAAGGTGTTTTATCAAGCACGATGATTCCCTTTTCGCCGCTGGTGATCGAGCCGGTAACTTCTTCGCCAACACATACTGCAACAACAGTTGCATTGCAAGTGTTTACATCATAGCCAACGAACTCTGTGGCAGGTACATCAGAGCCAAAATCAATACCGGCCCAGCCAAGATCTCCAAGCGCCTTACGGGCCTCACGGGCCTTCACGCGCTGTTCCTCGCGGCACTGGATATAGCGGTCCATATCAACGCTCATACCCTCATCTTCCAACATTTCTACGGTCAAATCAATGGGGAAACCGTATGTGTCTGCCAGAAGGAATGCATCTTCACCAGAGAACACGGATTCCTTGTTTTCCTTGTGAATTGCCAGTTTTTCACCGAAGATACGCATACCGGTGTCAATGGTTCGAGCAAAGTTTTCTTCTTCGTTTTTAACTACGCGAATGATATGCTCTGCGCGTTCCCGGAGATACGTGTAATGGCTCTCGTTCTCTTTAATAACTGTTTCAACAACTTCATATAAGAAAGGATGATTTACGCCTAACAGTTTTCCATGGCGCGCAGCGCGGCGGAGAAGTCTGCGAAGTACGTATCCTCTGCCCTCGTTTGTGGGCTGTACGCCATCAGCGATCATAAATGTAGAAGCGCGGATATGATCGGTAATTACACGCAGGCTGACATCTGTCTTAACACTTTGTCCGTAAGATGCTCCGGTGATCTTTGTAACATGGTTTGTAATGTTCATTACAGTGTCCACATCAAACAAACTGTTTACATCCTGGCATACGACAGCAAGACGCTCCAGTCCCATACCGGTATCGATATTCTTCTGAACCAATTCGGTATAATTACCGTTACCGTCATTATCAAATTGAGAGAACACGTTGTTCCAGACTTCCATAAATCTGTCGCATTCGCAACCGACTTTACAATCCGGACTTCCGCAACCGTATTTTTCGCCACGGTCATAGTAAATCTCAGAGCAAGGACCACAAGGGCCGGAACCGTGTTCCCAGAAGTTATCAGCTTTTCCAAAACGGAAAATCTTTTCAGCAGGGACACCGATCTCCTTGTTCCAAATCTCAAATGCCTCTTCATCATTTTCATAGATGGAGGGATACAGACGGTCTTCTTCCAGGCCCACTACTTTTGTCAGGAATTCCCAGCTCCAGGCAATGGCTTCTGCTTTAAAGTAATCGCCAAAGGAGAAGTTGCCCAGCATTTCGAAATATGTGCCATGACGGGCTGTTTTACCAATATTCTCAATGTCACCGGTACGGATACACTTTTGGCAGGTGCAAACTCTCCGCCGGGGCGGTTCTACTTCGCCTTTAAAGTAAGGCTTCATAGGCGCCATACCGGAGTTGATCAGCAAAAGGGACTGATCGTTTTGTGGAATCAGCGAAAAACTCGGCAAACGGAGATGTTCTTTGCTTTCAAAGAAACTTAAAAACATTTCACGCAGTTCGTTTACGCCATAAGGTTTTTTTGCCATTGGAATCGACCTCCAAATTTATTTATAAAATAATAAACTCGCCCCTATGATATAGGGGCGAGTTGAATCGCGGTACCACCCTAATTATCCAAAAGGATATCTTAGTCGCTCTGTAACGGGAGCGCCCGTCCCGGTCATCCCGGGC
>CALBJG010000171.1 GCA_937892865.1 uncultured Clostridia bacterium | reverse complement strand
CCAAGGGCGCGCTTTTGGTGGGCTCTCCCGGTACGGGTAAGACCCTCCTTGCCAAGGCGGTTGCCGGCGAGGCTAATGTCCCCTTCTTCTCCATCTCCGGTTCGGACTTCGTGGAGATGTTCGTGGGCGTGGGCGCAAGCCGTGTAAGAGATCTGTTCAAGCAGGCGGCAAAGGTCGCCCCCTGCATTATCTTCATTGACGAGATCGACGCAGTGGGTCGCACCCGGGATGCCCGGTTAGGAAACACCGAACACGAGCAGACACTGAACCAACTTTTAGGTGAGATCGACGGTTTCGACTCTTCCAAGGGCATCGTGTGTCTTGCCGCTACCAACCGTCCTGAAATTCTGGACAAGGCGCTCCTCCGTCCCGGCCGTTTTGACCGGCGGATCGTGGTAGACCGTCCCAACCTGCAAGGCCGTTTGGACACCTTGAAAGTACACACCCGGAAGATCAAACTCTCCGACGATGTGGACTTAAAGAAGATCGCCCAGGCCACTGCCGGCGCTGTAGGCGCTGATCTTGCCAACTTAGTCAACGAGGCTGCTCTCCGGGCAGTACGGAAAGGCCGCAAGACCGTAAACCAGGACGATCTGTTGGTCTCCTTTGAAACGGTCATCGCCGGTACGGAAAAGAAGAACACCGTTCTTACCGACACGGAAAAACGGCTGGTCGCCTACCACGAGGTAGGTCACGCATTGGTTGCCGCATTGGAGAAACATTCCCAGCCGGTTTCCAAGATCACCATCGTCCCCCACACCTCCGGCGCGCTGGGCTACACCATGCAGATGCCCGAGGAGGAAAAATTCCTTCAGACCGCCCAGGAACTGATGACGGAACTGCGTACCCTGGTGGGCGGCAGAGCCGCGGAGCAGGTGGTATTCAATGTAAAGACCACCGGCGCGGCAAACGATATCCAGCGGGCAACCGCCCTTGCCCGGAATATGATCGCCCAGTACGGCATGAGCGAGGAACTGGGTCTGATGGCGCCCGCTACTGTGCAGAATCAGTATCTGGAAGCCCAGACTTATCTGGATTGCTCCCAGGAGACCTCTGCCCAAGTGGATAAGGCGGTGCAGGCGCTTCTCAACAAGTGCTATGAAGAAGCCAAGACACTTCTGGCGGATAACCGGGCGCTTTTGGACGAAATTGCAGAGTATCTGCTGCTGAAAGAGACCATTACCGGCGACGAGTTGATGTCTTTCATCAATGCCCCCAAGGGTGACGACGGTGTCACCGAAGAAGACTTCGCAGAAGAAACCGAAGAATAAGTTTCAGCCGCGGCAGGATTCCCCTGCCGCGGCTTTTTTGTTATTTTCTTTCTCTGTGGCATTGACTTTTACCAAATATGGTGTATACTTATTTTCAGAAAACAAAATATCCCCTGTGAAGCATCCGGAGCGGCTTGTCGGACCGGATGGTCGAGGACTCTCTGGAGAACACATTCAGTTGTGTGCCGAAGGTGCAAAGCAGCCTGCGCTGCCGAATCTCTCAGGCAAAAGGACGGAGATGCGTTTTGGGCAAGGTTTGCCCGGCTTGGAAGCAGTCCTCACCGGGGCTGCTGTTTTTTTAAATTACAAAGAAAGTAGGACAACACAATGCTCTCAAAACCCATGGATTCTATCGGATTTGTATCCCAGTTTGATCCGGCTCTGGCCGAGATGATGGAGCGGGAATTCTCCCGGCAGAAGGACGGTCTGGAACTGATCGCTTCCGAAAACTTTGCCTCCCCTGCGGTCATCGCCGCAATGGGCTCCATTCTTACCAACAAGTACGCCGAGGGTCTCCCCGGTAAGCGTTACTACGGCGGTTGCCAGGTAGTCGACGAGATCGAACAACTGTGTATCGACAGAGCCAAGGAACTCTTCGGCGCAGAATTCGCCAATGTACAGCCCCACTCCGGCGCCCAGGCCAATATGGCTGTGGAACTGGCGTTCCTGCAGCCCGGCGACACTTTGATGGGTATGAGCCTTGCCAACGGCGGTCACCTGACCCACGGCAGCCCCGCCAACCTCTCCGGCAAGTACTATAATGTTGTTTCCTACGATGTAAATCACGAGACCGGCCTCATCGACTACGATGAAGTCCGGGATATCGCCAAGAAGAATCAGCCCAAACTGCTGATCGCAGGCGCATCCGCTTACCCCAGAGCCATCGACTTTAAGACTTTTGCAGACATCGCCCACGAAGTTGGCGCTATCTTTATGGTGGATATGGCCCACATCGCCGGTCTGGTAGCAGGCGGCGCCCATATGAGCCCCGTCCCCTACGCCGACATCGTGACCACCACCACCCACAAGACCCTCCGGGGTCCCCGTGGCGGTCTGATCCTGGGCAAGGAAGAGTACGCCAAGAAAGTCAACTCCGCCGTGTTCCCCGGCACCCAGGGCGGTCCTCTGGAG
>CALBJG010000170.1 GCA_937892865.1 uncultured Clostridia bacterium | reverse complement strand
GCTTCCGATGCGCTCATTCTTTCGCAGGTAACGCTTGGCAGGGTGGATATAGAGTACATTGCATCCATCACCGGCGCAGATCTAAAAACCGTTATTCTCACCTTGAAGGGGTCTGTTTACCAGAACCCGGACACCTGGAATGAATGTTTTTATCAAGGCTGGGAAACAGCGGAAGAATACCTCTCCGGCAATATGGTGCAGAAATGGAAAGCCGCAAAAGCGGCCAACGACAAATATAATGGTTATTTTGCAGACAATGTGACAGCGATCGAACGGGTCTTGCCCCCAACGCTGTCAGCAGAAGACATTTATATTACCCTTGGCTCTCCCTGGGTACCGGAAACGGTGATCGATGATTTCATTCGTCATATCATGAAAATCAGGGATACCTACAATTATACGACCCACGATCCGTATACCGGCAGTTGGGAGATCGCCTGCAAGAGTATATATAACGATTGGGTCGCCGCGAAGTCCACCTATGGCACAGAGCGGCTTACCGCGCTTTATATTCTGGAGCGCACACTGAATATGAAAACCGTTTGCATTACCGATGAGGTGGTTTGCAACACCAACAAATCCGGCAAAAAGCGGATCATCAACCAAACGGAGACCGTTGCGGCGCTGGAAAAACAGAAAAAGTTGATCCAGGAGTTTCAAAAATGGGTTTGGCAGGATCCGGAACGAAAAGCGCAACTGGAAATGATCTTTGAAAACAATTTCGGCTGTGTGCGCAAGCGGCATTTTGACGGCTCTTTTCTGACCTTTCCCACCATGTCCCCGGCGGTGGAACTTTACCCCTACCAAAAGGATGCGGTGGCAAGGATCCTTTTTTCTCCCAATACGCTCCTTGCCCACGATGTGGGCTCCGGCAAGACCTATGTGATGATCGCCGCCGGTATGGAACTGCGGCGGATGGGATTATCCAAAAAGAATCTGTATGTTGTTCCCAACAATCTGGTGGGACAGTGGAAAGATATTTTTCTGACCCTTTATCCCCAGGCAAATGTCCTTTCCGTAGAGCCGAAGAATTTTGTGCCTGCCAAGCGGGAAAGTGTTCTGCAAACGATTCGGGACAAGGACTATGACGGCATTATTATGGCCTACAGTTGCTTTGAACAGATCGGTCTGTCCCGGGAACATTACATCAAAGAACTGGAAGAAACAAGAGATGAGATCAAAAGTCTCATCAAAAACGCCAAAAAGACCACCGGAAAATTGCGCCGCAAAGCAGAGACTATTGACAAAGCATTGTATAAGGCGGTTACGGATGTGCTGAAAACAAACAGCAACATCTTTTTTGAAGATTTAGGCATTACAAGGCTGTTTGTGGATGAGGCGCACAACTTCAAAAATGTCCCCATTGAGACCCAGATCGGACACGTGCTGGGTATCAGTTCCGGCGGTTCTCAAAAGTGCCAGAATATGATGGACAAGGTGCGGCTGATCCAAAAGAATAACGGTGGCGGCGGTGTGGTAATGGCCACCGGCACACCCATCACCAACTCCGTTACCGATGCCTACATTATGCAAAAATATCTGCAAAGCGGTGAACTGGCGATGCTGGATCTGCAAAGTTTTGACAGTTGGATCGGTATGTTTGCGGAAAAGGTCACGGAATTTGAGATCGATGTGGACACCAGCAGTTACCGGCTGGCTACCCGGTTTGCAAAATTTCACAATCTGCCGGAACTGACCACGCTCCTTGCATCCATTGCGGACTTTCATCAGGTAGGCATCATTGACGGCGTTCCCCAAACAGATGGCTACAGCGATGCGCTGATCGGCAAGACACCGGAATTTGATAGTTATCTGAAGACCATTTCCAAGCGGGCAGATGATGTGCGCCAGGGGCGGGTCCCGCGAAGCCAGGATAATATGCTGAAAATCACCACCGACGGACGGCAAGCCGCTCTGGATCTGCGGCTGGTCGACTCCACAAGCCGGTTTACTTATCAATCCAAGATTGCCCGCTGCGCAGAAAATGTATGGGACATCTATCAGAAAACGACCGGACAGAAAAGCACCCAACTGATCTTCTGCGACAGTTCCACGCCCAAAAAGGGATTTAATATGTACGATGAACTGCATGCGCTGCTTTTCAGTATGGGGATCCCCGGGGAAGAAATCGCTTTCATTCACCATGCCGACACGGAAAAACGCCGGAAAGCCCTGTTCCGCAAAGTGCAGACCGGGCAGGTGCGGGTGCTGATCGGCTCTACCTTTAAACTGGGTCTGGGTGTGAATGTGCAGGACAAGTTGATCGCGATCCACCACCTGGATGTACCCTGGCGGCCTGCGGATATGACCCAGCGGGAGGGTCGTATTCTGCGGCAGGGCAACGAAAATAAGACGGTAAAAATATTCCGTTATATCACCGAGGGCAGTTTTGATGCATACTCCTGGCAACTGTTAGAAACCAAGCAGCGGTTCATCGTAGGACTTTTGTCCGGCTCTTTGGAGGATCGCAGCGGCTCGGACATTGAGGATACGGTACTGGATTATGCGGAAGTCAAAGCGCTGGCTGTGGGTAACCCCCTTGTAAAGGAACGGGTGGAAACCGCCAACGAACTGTCCCGGCTGCTGACTTTGCAGCGCAAAGCGGTGGAGATCCATATCGCGCTGGAAAAGGAACTGTCGGAACTGCCCGGCAAAATGGAGCGGCAGACGGTGTTTATCAAAAATTGCCGGGAAGACGCAGCATTTATGGAGCAAACTTTTGCCGTTCAGGACAAAGAAGTTCGCCGGCAGATCCGCAAAACCATATTTGATGCGGTTTGCGATAACGAACTGGCGACAAAAGAAAGCCTTTTAATGACCTATCAGGGATTTCAAATCGTGCTTCCCACCAATATGACCAAGGAAAAACCCTTTGTTTGGCTGCAGCGGCTGGGGCGGTACTATGTGGAACTGGGGGATTCTGATGTGGGTTGTCTGATCCGTCTTGACAACGCGATCGAGGGCCTGCCGGACCATTTGGCGAAACTGGAAAAGAACCTTACGGAAATGGAACAGCGTCAGATCGCGCTGCAGGCAGAACTGCAGAAAAAAGAAGATTTTACCGACCAGATCGCCGCCTGCAAGGAAAAACTTACACAGCTGGATAAAAAGTTAGGAGTGGACAAGAAATGAGCGAAGCAAAACTTGTAAATATCCCTGCAATGAATGTAAACCGGATCATTGACACGCTGTCGGATGCCTACTGCTCCATCATCAAAGCCGGTCAGCCCTTGAAACTGCTGCCCGCGGTGATGCTTTGGGGCCCTCCGGGTGTCGGTAAATCCCAGGCCATTCGGCAACTGGCGAAAGAAATCGAGAAAAACACCGGTAAAAGATCGGTAGTCACCGATGTGCGTCTGCTGCTGTTTAACCCCATCGATTTGCGGGGCATTCCCACTGCCAACGCAGACAAGACTTTGGCCATTTGGCTGAAGCCCCAGATCTTCCAAATGGACCCTGATGAAAATGTGGTGAATATTCTGTTTTTGGACGAAATTTCTGCAGCGCCCCAATCGGTGCAGGCGGCAGCCTATCAGATCACTCTGGACCGGGTGGTAGGCGAACACAAATTGCCGGAGAACTGCATTGTCATTGCCGCCGGTAACCGCACAACGGACAAATCTGTGGCGTTCAAAATGCCCAAGGCGCTGGCGAACCGACTTTTGCACATTGAAGTAGAGGGAAGTTTCAAGTCCTGGAAGCAGTGGGCGATCCGCAGCGGCATCCATCCGAAAGTTTTAGGCTTTTTGACTTTCCGCCAGAATTATCTGATGAAATTTGATGCCGCCACAGAGGAACTGGCGTTTGCAACACCCCGTTCCTGGGAGATGGTCAGTAATATTTTAAACTTCGTCAGCGACGATGTGGACAAAATGCTGCAACTGATCTCCGGTGTGGTGGGTTCGGGTATCGCTGTGGAATTTCGCACCTGGACACGGGTGTATGACGATCTGCCGGATCTCCAGGATATCTTTGACGGCAAAAATCCGAAACTGCCTACGGGTACCGATGCGATGTACGCCCTGACCGCGGCGATGACCGCCTACGCCCGGGCCCATAAGGATGAAATGACCCGTATTGCCAATTCCATTGTCTATGCAGATCGGATGCCCCCGGATTTTTCTGCGATGCTTATGAAGGATTATATGTACATTGAAAAGAATTATCGGGAAAAACTGTTGCAGATCCCTGCTTTTTCCCGGTGGCTTTCTGCAAAGGGGAGACTGATCAATGGCGTTGTCTAACGAGCAGGTAAAAGAATATATCCGCCGATTACTGCTGAGCCGGATGCGGATACTAAACAACCACGGTTTTTACGGATTGCTGCTGATGCATATGATCTATTCCATCGATGAAAATGCGGAAACTGCCTATACTGACGGCACACGGATCGCATTTGGTCCTGAATTTTTGGATAGTCTGACGGACAGTGAATTGGATTTTGTGATGATGCACGAAATTCTCCACGTGGTACTGCAACACTGCGCCCGGGGTGAGGATCGGGATCAGGAGCGATTTAACATCGCCTGCGATATTGTGGTCAATTCCAATATTTTATTGGAAAACCAAATGGACACCAGAAGCATTACCTTGTCCCAATGGGGGGAAAGTATGCACATTGCCCCGGATGGGAAAGAGGGACATGAATATACCGCAGAGCAGGTTTATGATATGTTGCCGCCAACGCCACCGGGTCAAAAGCCTCCACCTCCGGGTGGCTTTGCAAAAGGTCGGGCAAAGCAGGAACAGGGCGATCCCAAGAAAAGCGCCCAAGGCAGCAAGATCTGGGATGACCATAGCCAATGGAGTCAGTACGAAGAAGACGATGCCCTGCGGGATGTGTGGGTCAAGCAATTTTCCGAAGCCTGCATCCGTGAAAAAAGCAACGGTCGGGGTTTGCTTCCCTTATTTGCCCAACGGCTGCTGGAAAAACTTCGTGATCCCCAAGTGGATTGGCGGACGATCCTCAATGAATTTGTGCATGAAGAGGTAAATGACTACTCCTTCTCGCCCCCGGACAGGCGGTTTCAGGAATCTCCTTTTTTTCTGCCGGACTTTAACGAGTTGGGCAAAAATGGCGAACCGGAGGACATTTTGTTTATGATCGACACCTCCGGCTCTATGTCAGATACAGAGCTCACTGCCGCTTTTTCCGAAGTGAAAGGCGCCGTTGATCAATTTGACGGCAAATTAAAAGGCTGGCTGGGTTTCTTTGATGCCGCAATTATTGAGCCAAAGCCCTTTGAAAGCGTAGACGATGTGCTGAAGATCAAACCGGCGGGCGGTGGCGGCACGGATTTTCAAATCGTTTTTGAATATGTCCATCAGCATATGCAGGAAAAACTTCCCGCCTGTATTATCATTTTGACAGACGGATATGCGCCTTTTCCTAAAGAACATTTGGCGCAGGATATCCCCGTCCTTTGGCTTATCGACAATGACGACATAGAACCGCCCTGGGGCAAAGTGGCAAGAATAAAAGTATAAAAGCGCGCAGGAGAGGATTTTTCTCTCCTGCGCTTTTACATCCCAGTTTTGGTACATTACTTTTGATACTATATCCTCACAAACCCCACAACCACACTTTTATCATAAAATACGGAGGATAGAGATATGCAGTTTTACAAAGTGGAAGGCATTTTGACCGCAGGCGGCGCAGAGGACGATGACAGCCGCCGCGTACAGCGGGAAAACGCAAGAAAGATCCTGCTCAAAAGTGAGGGCTTTAATCAGCGCCACGGTCGGGATTCTATGTGCTTTGTTGCAGATGTTACTGATGGCGTACTGACAGCCGGTATCATTACCGATCAGCCGGAGAATGTTTTGTCCTTGACCCAGGCGTATTTGAAACATATCGGTTATCCGGCACGGGATCTTTCCGTCAAAGAGACGACCATCAACGCCATCGAACATCTGCTGAATTTGGCTGACTGTCGGGATTACATTGCCGACGATGACGAGATCCTGGAAAAATTCGGCATTGACCTGGTTACCGGCAGACGGGGTCGGGGCATCGATTTCGGGGAGAATATCATCGAAGATCGCAGCCGGGAAGAGATCTTTCAGAATGTGGAAAAGTATCTCCTGACCGAGACATTTTTGCCGGAACTGAACCGGATCTATGCCTGCCCGACACCCCAAAAGATGCAAGGTCACCCTGTACATTATATGCTTCAGACCGACAACAAAGATACCCGCAAAGAAACTTGCCGTCTGCTGTTGCAGGCGTTGTGGGCCAATGGGCGTTTGCGCAGTAAGCGCTATAGTTTTCTGAATTTTCGCCCCGGAGAACATTTTTCCAACATTGCCTTTGAGAAACTGTATCATGTATGTTCCGGCGGTGTCGTGTTCATCCGTTATACTGCCAATGACGATTCAGAGGACAGCGGCTCTGCCAGCGGGGAAATGGATACCATCCAGCGGATCTGTGATGTGGCAATGCGATATCGCAATCAGGTCCTCACGGTGATTTGTCTGCCCCGGGAGTGTAAACACGCAAAAGCCCTTTTTTACGAGAATCTGGGGACAATGGCATTTGTGGAACTGAAAGAGGATTTTGCAAACAAGGAACAAGCCATCGTGTTTTTCAAAATGCTGGCCAAGGAGCATCACATCCGGACGGACAAGGCGCTTTTCGCCAAACTGGAAGAAGAAAAGTGCTATCTGCCGACTGAATTACATCAGATTTTTGACGAATGGTACAACAACAAACTGAAAACCGTGGTTTATCCCCAATATAAGGACCTGAAGATCGCAAAGCAGGAAGTGGTAAAAGCCGCGCCCAAAGGCTCTGCCTATGAAGACCTGCAGGATATGGTGGGTCTGACCGAGGCAAAAGCCGTGATCCAGAAAGCGCTGAACTACTACAAAATGCAGAAACTTTATGAAGAGCGGGGAATGCATCAGGATAACCCTGCGATGCATATGGTATTCACCGGCAACCCCGGCACAGCCAAGACCACTGCGGCACGGCTCTTTGCCCGGATCATGAAAGACAACGGACTTCTGTCCAAAGGACACCTTGTGGAAGTGTGCAGAGGCGATCTGGTAGGTAAGTATGTGGGCTGGACGGCGCCGACTGTGCAGAAAAAGTTCCGGGAGGCAAAAGGCGGCGTTCTGTTTATCGATGAAGCCTATTCTCTGGTTGATGACCGGAGCGGTTCCTACGGTGACGAAGCCATCAACACCATTGTCCAGGAAATGGAGAACAACCGGGAAAATATGGTGGTGATCTTTGCCGGTTATCCCAACGAAATGGAGACATTTTTGCAAAAAAATCCGGGTCTGCGCTCCCGGATCGCTTTCCATGTTCCTTTTGCAGATTATAACGAGGACGAACTTTGCCAAATCGCGGAACAGATGGGCAGACACAAGGGGATCTGCTTCGACGCAGATGCCCGGGGGAAACTCAGCGCTGTGTTTGCGGAGGCGCGGAAACACAGCGACTTTGGCAACGGACGATTTGTTCGCAATATTCTGGAGCAGGCAAGAATGAATCAGGCGTCTCGTTTGCTGGGGTTTGACTTTCAGGATATTACCACTGAAGAGATCAAAACCATCAAAGCAGAGGACATCGCCCTACCGGAATGCAAGACAGAAACAAAGCGGACCATCGGTTTTGCCTGCTAAGCCCCTATGATCATTCAGCGCATAACGATTTGTGATTTCGGCGCAGCGCAGTTCTGGGAAACTGCGCTGCTGCCGGAACTGAATATCCTCGGCTCCCGCTATACCGGGGAGATCCGGGCAGCAATGGAGATCCTGCTTTGCAGCAAGGCGATGCAGCCCGTTCCGCCGAACTGGGTGCGGTCTACCACGCGTCTGACAGCCCGGATCCTTTTGCGGGAGGCTGTCTACACCGTTACTGCCGCGCCTTGTAACGGCCGTTTGGCGATTACTGCGAAAGACAGCCGGGGCGCGGATGTAACGACCTGCTATAAACATATGCTCTCTTCCTGCCCGGAGCAGGATGCGCTGGGCTGCTTTGACGGGCAGGACAGAACGATCCCGCTGCGGCTTTGCTGGTACAGAAATCATATAGACGCCCCCGGAAATATATGGGAGAGAACCGCAAATTTCGCCGATACCCAAACATTCCGCGCCTATTTGCTCCGGTATATCCAGTCATTTCCGCCGGAGCCGATCCACTGCAAAAAGAAATATCAGGTTGCCATTGACCCCCGGGGAGAATTTATGGTTTTCTGTCCCGGAATGATCGGCGATGTGCATTTAAGTGAAACAGAAGAAAAACTGTTTCATTATATCTGCTTTTTAAATCTTGCAGAATTTTGGAGCGGTTTTGAAATGCTCCGGGATCTGCATTATGAGAAAAAACCGCTGATCATCCAAAACGTTCTGGAATTTTTGGATGAATCAACCGATATCAGCAGTTTGATCAAAAGAACATTTGCCCTTCAAAGGCAAGTGATTCTGTTAACAAGTTCAACAGACGAAGAAATGAAAATGAATTATCCGGGAAAGGATGGCTGTAATGGGATACTTTTCAAATCTGGCAACGGAATATGCGCCATATAACTACGATCTCACGGATACACCGCCGGAAACGCAGTTGCTTTGGCGATTAGAGGAATTGAAAGACCGACTTTTTGAACTGACAAGTCGAAAAGAAGACCAGGGTGTTTGTTTTACCGAGGATAACCTTCGCTATGTGTTGCCGGAACACTTTCTGTCTGCGTCTGATGTGTGTAAAGCCATTGACCTGGTAATCAGCGACTTAAAGGAGCGATACAGCGTTTATATGGGCGATCAGCAGGAAGCGCCTGCGATGGATGAGATCACCGGTATGCAAATTTCTCTCTTCGATATCACACCGAATCTTTCCCTGCAAGTGGCATAAGGTGCTGATAAAAAGAGCAGAGAGGCGATACCTCTCTGCTCTTTTTGTCTATGGGCTACGAAAGAGATATTTTTGCCGTTTTTGCGTATGAATTCGAGCTCTTACGGTTTTTGAGTGAAGCACAAGGCTTCACCTTGCGTGATGCGATGCTGTCGCATCGTGATGTTGCTCACTTTGTTCGCAGTGATGTGATGTTTGGCGCCACACGCCAAAGGCGTGCATCACGCACGCAGTGTGCATCACTTGCCCGAAAGGGCAAACATCGTTGAAAAAACGACAGGTCGAAACCTGTCGTTTTTTCTGTCTATGGGCTACAAAAAAGATATTTTCAGCAGTTTTGCGTATGAATTCGAACTCTCACAATTATACTATTTCTTTTTCAACTCCATCTGTATCAGCGCTTAATCTCTCAGACTCTCCTGTTTTTAATAAAACAAATTCCAAAAGTCCCTGATAGAAGTAAGGTAATAATGACACCGATTACCGTAACGTAATCAAATCCAAACATCAGCGGCATAAGGGATGCTGCGGTTGCAAATCCAGCAACATTCAAAATAGCGGTGTTCAGTCCCTTTCGTGGCTTGAACAGATAGATAACCACCAACACGAGCAAAACACAAGTCAGTATGGCAGTGATCAACGGACCGAAGTTTGCATATCCGTATGGTGTCAGTCTGAAATAGGAATATGTCCTGCGCCACGGTTCGCCATCGGGATTTGCAAAGTTCAGAACAACTCCGTATGGGAGCAGTTCAAGTATCAATGCAACAAGAGGTAATGCTATAAAGAGACTCTTTTTAATCTTCATATCGCTGCCTCCTTATTTCAATTCAGTACCGCCCCATTCAACAACAGTAAAGCCGTTACGTTCAGGTGCGGTCAATTCCTGTTCAGGTAGATCCACAACGGTCTCGGATGCCTGCCAAGCCATAAAGACACGAATCAACGTATCAGGAGCAGGATTTACTTCGAGCTGTGCTGCGTCGGTGTAAATGTCAGTCTGGAAGGAAATGATATTATATGGGTTCTGCTCCATCATCGGCAACCAGTATACAATGAACTCATTTGCTTCACGACGGGTAAGACCGAGTTTATCCAGAGCATCCTCAAGGAAAGCTGCGGTATCTTCACCTTTTACACAGAAACCTTTTGTGAGGTCATACTGTGCATAGGTTTCGCCCTCCCAGTAGAGGTAATTATAAGTCTGTCCATTGGCATCAGTCAGCGTACCATCGGGAGCTGCTGTTACAGTCCAACCATTGTTATATGCCGGATAAGTGCAGGTCAGTTTGCCATCAAGAGTCAAGTCAACAGACACGCCCATTTCTTTTTCGGGATACAGATAAATAACCGGCTTGTATGCTGCGTTAGGATCCGGTTGCCAATCACTTGCTTTAACCGATGTGAAATCACATTCCACGCGCTGATTCTCTTGGTCATAATAGACATTGGAATAAGTTGCAGTTACTTGGTCGCCTACACACCATTCATCCGACAATGTACCGTTGAGCTTGATTTCATATGGCATAGGGATAACCGTTCTGGCGAAGAAACAGTTGGAATAGATCTTCGTTATTTTAATATGATCAAATATGTTGTGGTCATACTTCTCGGCAGTTGCTTTATCAAGCCACTGTTCTGTATATTCCAAATGGTGAAGGTCATCAGACAACTTCCAGCTTGTCGCATGAACTTGAGCTGGATAAGATTCCATAACATCGCCTTTGTAGGTTACTTTAACAACGCTGCCTACATCAACCTCAATCTTTTCCAAGTCAGACGTTCCGAAGGAAACCTTGTCGGTGCTCATAAGCATCGCGCTATCTCCAACGGGCTGTGCGGTGACAGACGAACCGCTAATTTCAAGAACAGTTGCTACAAAGCTATGCTCAACCTTGTCTTCTTCGTAGTACCAAAGACCATCAATGGATTTGAAGTTGTACGGGAAGAAATACACCCGTGTCTCGTCGTAGGTGCCATCACCGGTGAGACGGTTCCAATCCACAATCTTATAGGTCAGAGCAGTGTATTCTCTCGTTCCGCCATCCTTATATACTCCTGTCGGAATGGGGATAACAAGAATAGCCAGCAAAACAACGATAACTATTGGTATCCATATTTTCTTCTTCATCGTGGCACCTCCTTCAATTTCAAATATTCATCATCAAGGATTTTTCCTTCAAGCGTCATAATGATATCCTTAACGCTTGCAGAAGAGTTTTTCTTATGGAAACTAATTCGCCAAAATCCGTTTGTGGAATCAAACCTTGAGCGGATTTCATCGTACTTTACATCTATTGCTTTCTTAGCAATCTCAATGGCTTCATCTTCGCTGATATACCCCTCAGCAACATTTATCGTATCGAGGATCTGCATCAGCTCAGTTTCATACTCTCCGAGCCATTTATCTGCACCTTCATTCATAATAACGTAAGAGCCGGGAGTATTCCTCAAACTTATATAATCCCAATGCTTCTTGTTATCGTAGGTACCTTTCCACGCACTATAACCGCCAACGGTGATTTCTTCTTGCTCAAGACCGGTTCCGCAAACACCAAAAGCGTTATAGAACCATACCTTAATCTTCCCCTCGGTCTGTCCTTCCGGCCAAATAGCAATGCAATACTCGCCGGAACTATTGCCTTGTTCAGTTTTATACTCCCAGTTATGCGGGACAGTTAGAGTGATATTTGAAAAGCCACCGTCCTCACGAACAACGGTAGGCTGTGTCTTAGGATTAACGCCATCCATATAGACGACCACATCAGACTCACTCGCAATATCAACATTCGTTTCCGGTTCAATCAAAATGTGCCACTCAGCCATATCGCAGGTGCCTACTTCCGGAACGATTGATCGAATATTGACATATAGCTTTCCGTCAGAACCGAGCTTCACATTATCCACATTATGACGGGTGGAACCGCAGCCTTCTTCAAGAAGCACCATAACAAGAATCTGCTTCTCAAAATATTCAGCGTTGTACTTATCACAGGCATCAAGGAAGCCAATTGTGTTGTCCGAAGCAGGATCTTCTCTGCGTTCAAGGCTATATTTTTCCTTGTTCTCGTTATAATAAGAATTCAATTCGTCAACTGAGCGAATGATCTTAACGATTGGATATTCGACACCATCGTGGTAGCCGTCAGTCCTTATATATTGAGTTTGAAAATCAATAAAGGATTTTTTTACGTCTTTACTGGTGTCTCCGATACGGGTAACGGTGAACTCTACCCACATCTCACATTCCGTACTTCCGGCACCGCGACCGTTCTCATATACCGAGCAATCGGTTGTAAAGCGGTATTTGCCGTTCTCCGAAATGTCGAACATATCCGTCAGATTATATGTTTGCTTCTGTGAGGATTTGGAACGCAATTCATAACCTATATCATTAAACGCAAGGTTATCGAGGGTTACACAGGTTTTCCATTGACCGTTTGTTTCTTTTTCAATTTTATAATATTCGCCGTAAACCACATCATAAGAAGTTTCGTTGTTCCATTTAACCTCAAGTTTGATTTCTTCGTCATTCCAGATTGCATTTACAATCTGAACGTTCATACCTTCAAAAGCGGTATGTGTCTTGCCGATTTCGATGGTGGCTTTATCCGCTTTTATTATGCCATCTGCATGCCGACCAACGTTTTGATTGCAGGCAGTGAGCATACCCAAAAGCAAGACAGATAACACAAGAGCTACTATTCGTTTCATTAGGGATCCTCCTCCCATGTAATTGTTAATCCGAGCATATTCAAAAGATTAGAACGCTGGTCTTCTGTCAAAATAGTTTCTTGCTTCGTTGTTTCATTGATTAATTTATCTCCGGAAAGAGAATAGATGGTTTGTGCGCCATTCTCGGTGGTAAAGATTATTCTAAATCCGGAAGACAGATTTGTCGTTCCGCTTTGCGAATAGTCCTTGTATTCTTCTGTTAACGCATCATCTTCCGTTTTATCATTGGCTGATTCCTTATTACCTCCGCCGGAGTTCACAAAGGATGATTGCACGGTATAGTAAATCTGCGCCACCTCATCGACATCATCCTTCAGGATAGTGGACTGTGTGGCAGCACCGGTGCTCATGACCTCTACACGAACAAACGCTGCATCAGTACCATCAACACCACCCATCATGTCCATGGCTTCGCCAGCACTATTATTACTTTTATTTGCAGGCATCATTGCAGGAAGTATCATCACAGACCAAATGGTAACAATCAGACAAAGAGGGATGCAAAAAGCAAGGATGCGATTGCGGTTTCTTTTACGTTCTTTTATTCTTTTTTCACTGCGACGGAATACCTCCGTCGTGCATTCATTTATTTCTCTCATAATAACAGCTCACCATCCTCTCCAAGAATGATGCGAAGTTCCTTCTTTGCCCGATACAGAAGATTATCCACCTGC
>CALBJG010000169.1 GCA_937892865.1 uncultured Clostridia bacterium | reverse complement strand
TCACTGGTTCGCAATGACACGATAGATGGTACGGTTCGACAAACCGGAATTTGAAGAGGTATCAAACAAAAAGAGCGTGTTTTACACGCTCTTTTTTTATTGACAGCGGTTGCCTGCTTTATCGATCCAGAGGGCGGTGGCGCCGCATTTTTCTGCCAATGCTTTTCCTTCCTCCAGGGGCATTAAAAACAGCGCGGTGGAGAGGGCATCTGCCAACGCTGAATCTTCGCAGATAACCGTCACACTGCTCCAGAGCATACCGGGCATACCCGTTGCCGGATCGATGATATGGGGATAGTCCTTACCCGCTACGGTGAAGGTGCGCTGGTAGTCGCCGCTGGTGACCACTGACCCTTTGGCAAGGGGTATCTTTTCGATGATCCCCTCCCCTTTGGGGTCTTGCACGCCCACTGTCCAGGGATTTCCGTCCGGTTTTGCGCCGGTGGTGATCACATTGCCCCCCAAACTGATGAGCGTACCCGCCAGGGCGGACTGCGCCACTTTCTGCCCTGCCCAGCCTTTGGCGATCGCCCCCACATCCAGGGACATCTCCGGGTCGGTAAGGTAGACCGTACTCTTTTCTTTATCGATAATGAGGCAGGCAATATCCGTATGGTCAGCCGCCTCGGTCAGATCTTCTGTCGTGGGGATATGGGCATTTTCCGGGTTTTCGATGCTTTCTTCCCGGGCATCGTGCCACAGTTTCAGCACCGCGCCCATACAGACATTTACTTTGCCGCCGGTCAGATGGTAATATTTTACGCAATCTTCCAGCAGTTCGATGATCGCCGGGTCTACTTTCACCGGCTGGATGCCTGCATTGTCATTGACGGTTTTTAAATTGTTTAACCCTTCGTATTCATTATAAATATCAAAGAGTTTGTGGTATGCCTGCAACCGGGTGTGGATCTCTTCCGCCCCGTCCCCTTTTATAGTGGTGACCGTGTCGAACACATCCATAAAGGTGACCGTGGGGATCTCCTTTTGGGGTGTACAGCCGGCAAACAGCAGGCAGGCGGCAAGGACGTATTCTTGATGGAAGAGCCAGTTGCAGCTGCTATCGGTGCAGGTATTGATATTTCTAAACCAGATGGTGTTATGGTTATCGACATCGGCGGCGGTACTACAGAT
>CALBJG010000168.1 GCA_937892865.1 uncultured Clostridia bacterium | reverse complement strand
CCGGCATTATGTGCACCATCCACGCTTACACCGGCGACCAGATGATCCTGGACGGTCCCCAGAGAAAGGGCGACCTGCGCCGCTCCAGAGCCGGTGCCATCAACATCGTTCCCAACTCCACCGGCGCTGCCAAGGCCATCGGCCTGGTCATCCCCGAGCTGAACGGCAAGCTGATCGGCGCTGCTCAGAGAATCCCCACCCCCACCGGCTCCACCACCATCCTGAACGCTGTTGTTGCTAAGGAAGTCACCAAGGACGAGATCAACGCTGCCATGAAGGCTGCTACCACCGAGTCCTACGGCTACACCGAGGACGAGATCGTCTCCTCCGACATCGTCGGCATGACCTTCGGCTCCCTGTTCGACGCTACCCAGACCATGGTCAACAAGCTGCCCGGCGGCATGACCCAGGTCCAGGTCGTTTCCTGGTACGACAACGAGAACTCCTACGTTTCTCAGATGGTCCGCACCATCAAGCACTTCTCCACTCTGCTGTAATTGAAGAGTCGAAAGTAAAATGCAACCGCCACCCCTTTGGGTGGCGGTTTTTTTGACGCCGTTCTGACTGAAAAGGAAATGAATTTGCACGAAAAGGAAATTGCTTTTTATAAAATAATTATTTATAATGTAAAAAGTAGTTTCCTATTTAAACTTTGGGAGGAATCAAAATGAAAAGAATTATGTCAATGATCCTGGCGACTTTGATGTTGCTGTCTATGGTAGGTATGATCAGCGTCAGCGCTGTGTCTTATACCACCGACGACATCTTCGAAGTAGAATCTTTGAAGCAGCACGAGGTCTACACCGAAGTGATCGCTAACGACGGCTACATCGGCATCCCCGTAGGTATTCGTACCTACGTAAAGGATGCTTCTGCCTGCACTGACCGTACCCGTATTTTTATTTACGTGGTTAATACCAATACGGCCAATGTAGGCAATGGCAATGATGAAGAAGTGATCACCCGTTGGCTGGACGAAGGCCGTATCGTTGTGATCATGGACTACTTTAACAACGAAAAGTCTGTTACTCCTGATCTTGACTGGAGTATTCAGGGCATCCGTGATGCTATGCGTGATGGCGTGTATGTAAATAACATCACCCACCACAAGAATAGCTATGTGATTCCCCAGGGCTATGATGTTACGATGCAGCAGGCTTATTGGGCTACCGATAAGCATAGCGCCCAGGGCACACTGGAGTACATCGTCCAGATGTGGAATTTGGACTTCCTCCACGTCCGTGGCAATATGCTTATCACCTTTGAGGAAGATACCCTCATTACCGGCGTGCAGTTCTATGCCGGTCAGACTCTGACCGTCGCAGAATATACGGCATCCTTCCCCGAGGGCAAACTGACAGATATTACCCAGTGTATCGGTCCTGACGGCAAACTGATGGATATGAACCTGTATCTGGATATTGTCTATCCCGTCAATCCCGACCACGAAGTTCCCGTGATGATGTATGCAGCCAGCGGTCTGGACCGCAGCAACACCTGGAACTCTTCCAACCGTCCCCACCTGACCGGCTTCCTGATGGACGGTTATGCCGCTGTGCTTTACGACCATAACTATACACCTATGTGTTTTGACGGCGTGTATAACTACTTCGCCGGTGACGATACCCAGAACCCTCCCGGTATTACCGGCATCCAGTGGACTTACGGTGTCGGCCAGAATACTACCAAGGTTCATACCGCCGCAGTGCGTATGGTTCGGTACTTGGCAGATGCTTATCCGGAAACCTATAAGTTCAACAGCGAAAAGTACGGTGTTACCGGTATTTCCAAGAGTGGTGGCGTTGTCCTCCTGGGCGCAGAAGAGCCTGAAAAGACCGGCGAAAGCCGCTATAACGAAGGCACCAACGGTCAGACCCGTTATGAAGCCGGTGAAACAGAGGACATCGTGCTTGATTATGGTACGATTTATGGCGGCGAAGAGCAACCCTGGACAACCTATAAGGACAGTGACGAAAAGGTTTCTTCCCGCTGTCAGTTTATCTACTCCAATGTCGGCGGCGGCTACAACACCATCCGCGAAGGCCATAGCCCCATGTACATCTGCGGTACCCAGGCAGCCCAAGGCTCTTACTATGATTTCTATCCCAACTGTATGGCTCGTTTCTATCAATGCGATGTTCCGGTTATGGACTATGTCTGTCAGTTTGTCGGTCACGACTTCTGCACCGGTCCTGACCTGACCACCGGAAACGATACCTATGCAGCGCTCTTTGAGTGCGCCAACTACTGGCTGCTGGACGAGGGCGTGAAATGCGAGTACATTAAGCCTCTGGATGGTACAAACTTTGTCAGCGCTACCGATATTATTACCGTTAAGTTTAACGCAACTGTTGAATACGAGGAGTTTATCTCCAAGGTGACAATCACCAACGATGCCACCGGCAAGAAGGTAGACGGCGTATGGACTGCTTCCTACGGCGGCACGCTCTACGAGTTCACTCCCTATGGTATGGAAGGCGGTTACACCTATTCCGTTACCGTGCCCGCAACCCTGAAAGGCAGCAACGGTAAAATCATAAAGAACCCCACCGTTTCCAAGTTCCAGGTAGTTCACAGCGATATGGTTTCCGCTACCGGCGTTTCCACCGATAAGAACCTCTCCTATGGCGAGGATATGTTCCTGCGTTATGAAGATCTGTCCTTCGAGGGCGCAAGCAAGGCTACCCTGCGTCTGCGTGTTACCAATGAAGGCGCAGCCAACGCTTTGGATATTTACGCCGCAACTTATGAAAACGGCGAATATACCATCGGCGAAAAACTGGGCAGCATCTATGTATGCGGCATCGGCGAATACGATTTCGATGTCAGCGAATATGTAGGCGATGTTGAAAATATTGAAAATGTGGCTTTCTGTGTTCGTACCCAGAAGCAGGCCGGCCAGTTCCAGACATACTTAGAAGACTTCGATGATGAGGACATTCCCAACACCGATGTTTATTCCGGTACAGTTATTACCGATGAGGTCGCAGTTTCCGGCAGCAGCCTGAAACTTTACGGAAATCCCACCAACAAATCCAAAGAGGATTACTTCCGCTATCATCCCAGCAGTGTGCAGGTACTCCGCTTCACCAGCGCCCTGCTGAATCGAGGCCCCAAATATTACGACTACGGCCGTCGGTTTATCGTGTCCTTCGATGTTTATGACACCCACAATGGCAGTGTCTCTGTTCAGGCTGGCTTGATTTGCCAATATGATAACGATATTGACAATCGCGCTGACCTTGCCAAATTTGATACAGTCGCAGGTGAGTGGGTCAATTGCTCCTACGAAGTAGCCTTTGACGATGTAAAGCACTACACCACTTTGGGTAAGCGTAACATCCTGATCAATGCCGGTACACACGGTACGGATACAGAAAATTATCCGATGTATTTCGATAACTTCACCATTACCGAGATCATTACCGATGTGACTGTTGAGGCAGTTTCTCTGGTGGCAGACCCCACCGTTACCCAGAGCGTCATCGCTTCCGATATGGCTTATGTCCAGAGTGGCGACAACGGCGACAGCCAGATGGACGCTACCTCCGGCGTAATGGTCAGCGGTCAGGCCAAGAGTTTGGCAAACGGTTCCCAGAAGGTCTATGTAAAACTGCCTTTGGCAGACTACACCTCCGGCGCTTTCAGCTTCTCTTTCGATACCGATGCCACCAGCAAGGGTATCGTAGCCGTTTACGCCATTACCGATCTGGCAGGCTCTAACTGGAATAGCAGCACCATTACCTTTGAAAATGCCCCTGCAAATGATATTTACGGCAACGGCGTAGACCTTACCAAGGTTTACGGCGGCGCTCCTATTAAGGAATTCAAAGTCAATGGCGCAAGTACTTATACCGTTGACCTGACCATCTTTGCCAATGTGATGAAAGCCAAGGGAGCAGACTATGTGACCTTGATCCTCACCGCTAACAGCGAATCTGAGGTCGTTCTGAAAACCGAGCATTTTGAAAATGATACCTGGTCCAGCATCAAGGCTGCCGGTGGCATTAACACAACTACTAATAAATATGGTAAGGTCACCTATGAGGATCATACCTTGCCCGATAATAGCGGCTCTTGCGCTTATCTGTGTCCTGCCATTAACAGAACCGAGCGTATCAATATGAGCATTCTTGGTTTGCCTTCTCCTCTTACTGAGGCAGATATCGGCAGAACCATTCAGGTTACCTTCTGGGCAAAGGCAGATAAGGCGCTGAGCATCCATCTGTATCTCCAAGGCACAAAAACCAACCATGTGGTTCGCGCTATCAATGCAGCCGATACCTGGCAGGAGATCACCTGGACATTTACCATCACCGCAGAGGATGTTTCCAGCAACGCCCGCACCCTTGCCATTGCATTGGAAACCGGCGCTGACCGTTTGACCAATGTTTATGTGGATGACTTCACTACCAAGGAAGTGGGCTTAGGCTCTGTCAACATTACCCCCAATGTAACCGTTGTTCCCGATAAGGTCATCCACCTGGAGACCTTTGACAACTGGACCACCACCGATTGGGTCGATGCATCCTTGAAGGCCGATGCCAACGGCGTTGTAGATACCTACGATACCATCAACCGCATCTATCAGTATGGTTTTGACCGGAACAACACCATCAACAAGATCGTAGAGACCCAGGATGCCACCTCCGGCAGCGGCAAGTCCTACGCATTCCGGACCACCTCTTCCGGTCCCAGGGCCAAGTTCTACGGCCTGCTGGATTCTCTCACGGAAGCGGATATCGGCAGAAAATTCACTGTATCTTTCAAGGTGATGCTGGATTCTATCCAGACCGGCAAGGCCCAGGAGACCATCTCCTTCGGTATGCTCTCTGCGTTGAACCGCACCAGCGCCGCCACCAACGGCCTGGAGGGCGAAGTGGTGGATGCCGCTAACTACCAGACCGCCTTCTATGTAGGCGATAGTGTGGATGTGACCGCCGATCAACTGAATCAGTGGATCGATTGCAGTTTCACCTTTACCCTGGATGCCAATATGCTGCCCAGAACGGTAACTTCCGGCAGCAAGGAATATCAGGTGGGTATCGGTATGTTCGGCTTTGGTCTGACTTCCTTCAAGAGTGCAAACGAAGGAAGACCCACCATCTACTTGGATGACATTATGGTTACAGAAGCATCCGACGAAAATGTAGAGGTTGTGACACCCTATTCTTATAAGCAGAACTTCGATACATTGACCAATACCACAGTAAAGAATTGTGCGGTAATGGTATCCCCCACGACAAAATACCTTTCTGTAGATGCAACCCAGAAAGATTGGATCGACGACGCAACCCTTTCCTCTGAGGACGCATACAGCGGTTCCAATAGCCTTAAAATCGTAACCCACGACTATAACAATGGTGTTCGCTTTCTGAATTGCTTTGATTTGAAATTGGGCGCGGAGTACACCATTTCCTTCCGCCTGAAGTCCAACAAGGCAGGCACTTTGTGGGCAGGCTTGAACGCAACCGGCAATGGGTTGTACCACAACGGCGCAGCGGGTACTTATAAGGCAATCAATATTGCGACCGCTGATGTGGGCGAGTGGGTACAATACACCTACACCTTCACAGTTGATCAGACGATGATCGACACGAATCGTTGCAACTTTATTCTCAGAATGGGCCTGATGCGCAATTCCAATGCCATCGTTTGCGATACAATTTCCGGCAAGGAAGTTTATAATGCAGAACTGTCTACTCCTGCTGTAATGTATCTGGACGACTTCTCTGTTACAGAGATCGTTGAAACCGCATCCGGTATTGTAATTGCCGATGATATGGTCACTGTTGGTAGTAACGGCGCTACCTCTAATATGGAATTCACGCTGCACGCTGCTGAGAAGAACGAGAATCCAGAAAACATCCGCAAGGCTTACATCAGCTTCGATGCTGACGCAGACTATGCATACAGCCGTGTTGTTCGCCTGAAGATGACTGCCACTGCCGCCGGCAAGCAGACTTTGACCGTTTACGGCTTGAAGAATTCTCAGTTGCCCGAAAACCTGACATACAACAACGCGCCTGCAAACCAGAAAGACGAGAGCCTCTTCGAGTTTGATCTCTATAACCGCAGTGCTTTGGGTACCGTGGAAGTAGATGGCGCAGGTACTTACTATGTGGATGTTACCGACTATGTCAGAGACTATGCAAATGACGGTATGCTCTTCGTAATCACCGGCACCGGCAGCGACGCAGTTGTGCTTCCTGAGGTTTCTTTGGAGGCTGATATGTATGAAAAACCCGTTCCCACCCTGTCCTTTGTGGGCGCAGCGCTGGAACTGCACAGCAATCTGGCGATCCGTTGGCGTGTAAGAAGCAACTTCTTCACAAACGGCGGCTTCACCGATCCCTATGTGG
>CALBJG010000167.1 GCA_937892865.1 uncultured Clostridia bacterium | reverse complement strand
GAGGTTTTCGTTTATGCCGAGGAACAGCTTTGCGTAAGAGATTTCTTTGCGAATACCTCGCTCGATGACACTTATGAAAACGGCACTCTCGACCTTGAGGTTACTCTTAACAACTATTATAAAGATGCAGAGGATTGCACTGTTGAAGCAATTCTTATTGTAAACGGCAAGCAGAAAAAGATTGCGAGCGAAAAAATCACCGCAAAATCAGGCAAAACCGTTCTGAATATCAGCCACGTTGAGGAGAAGGCAAAGCAGTGGTCGGCAGAGGAGCCGAATCTCTATCAGCTTGTTATCGTTCTCAAGCAGGGCAGAAAGGTGCTTTTGAGCAAAAATTTCAGATCGTGTAGCGCTGTGATCGATGCAGTAAATGATGTGTTTTATACATGTATGACACCTTCTGTGGGCGGATTGCAATACACAGATGATGAGGCGCTGAATGTTGGTGTTACACGATGCGAAATGAACGAACCCGAGATTGAATTATGCGCTATCGATGTGCAAGACGATACTTATGCGGAAGAATCTGCATATATCGCGCAAAGAATTGCCTCTCTGCTGGATGGAACGCATTATGTCAGAAAGGATAAAGATACCGTCAGACCGATCACCCCCGGGGATATCGTTATTCTGCTCCGTTCTCCGGGATCTGTTGGCGCATATTATCGGCGAGCTCTTCAGAATATAGGGATACCCTGCACAACAGACAAGACAACGGATCTCCTGCAGGAGGAAGAGGTCTCTGTTTTGATTTCGTTGCTGCAGACGATCAATAATCCTTTGCAGGACATTTCTCTTGTTGCAACTCTGTCGAGCCGGATCTTTATGTTTTCTGCTGATGATCTTGCAAAAATCAGAGGAAAAAATAAGAAATGCAGTTTTTATGATGCGTTGAAACAGGATACTTCTGAAAAGACAAAAGAATTTCTGTGCTTATTGACGCAGTTGCGTGAATTGGCAAGATCATCCGGCATCGTTCAGTTGATCGAGCATATTTTCACATTAACCAGAATGGACAGTATTTTTGCTTCTATGCCGGACGGTGAAATGAGAGTAGAGAATCTGCATTCTTTTTGCCATTTGGCCAGTTCATTTGAAAACAACTGCTCTTACGGTTTAAGCGAGTTTATCGCAAATTTGAATCGGCTTTCTGAACGCGGCTATTTTATGCAGGATACCAAAGACGCAAACAATGCCGTAACGATAATGAGCATTCATAAGTCAAAAGGACTGGAGTTTCCCGTTGTGTTCTTGAGCGGCTTGTCCAGAGATTTTAACCGTAAAAGCGCAAGAGAACAAGTGCTCTGCGACAAGGATCTTGGTATTGGCTTATTCTGTGTGGATGTTGTCAGGCGGATCCGATATCCGTCAATTGCAAGACGGGCGATCGCGTCGAAGATTTTAGCCGAAGGCTTGTCAGAAGAAATGCGAATTCTGTATGTGGCAATGACTCGGGCGTCTGATAGATTGATTATGACTTACGCCTCCAATCGTTTGCAAAAGGAACTAAACGCTTTGGCACTCCGAATGAATAGGACGAATAAAGAACTATTGATACGAGAAGCGGATTGTCCGGGTGAATGGGTGCTGTTAACGGCTCTTGGCAGGACGGAATCCGGCGCATTGTTCGATATGTTAGATTGCAATCATAATTCGGAATGTAAACCGTCTCCGTGGCTGGTCAGCGTTGTGGATTCCGTTTCAAACGAAAATGGTGTTGCCGGATATGATGAAACTTCCCAGTATGACCAAAGTCCTAACCTTCATATATTAAAGAGTACCCTCGCGTATAATTATCCGTATAAATCAGCAACGATTACCGCATCCAAACAGACCGCTACGCAATTAAAAGGGCGCTTAAAAGACCAGGAAGTATCTCAAAATGCCGGAAATCAAATGGGTTTTGTCCGTCAGTGGCGTAGCGCTGAATTTATTGAAAATCGAAAAACCGGGGCGATTGTGGGAACCTTGGTCCATAAAGTTATGCAGTTTATTTCTCTTGACCATTGTTCAACTTTGGGTGGTATCGTTAGTGAGTTGGATAGACTTGTTTTAGAAGGATATATCACAACGGAAGAAAGACAAATCATTGACAGTGATAAAATTTTCAAGTTCTTCTGTTCATCTGTCGGTAAAAAGGTGATTAGCGCACAAACAGTTTTGCGGGAATTTAAGTTCTCAATACTAGACGATGGTTCGCGATACAGTCCCAATTTAGACAATGAGAAAGTTCTTTTGCAAGGCGTGGTGGACTGTGCTGTTATTGAAGATGATGGCATAACTGTTATAGACTTTAAAACGGATTCTGTTAGTGCTGCGGGCATTGATGAATTGACTCGTATGTACGAACAACAAATCAACATTTACGCTGATGCATTATCTAAAATCTACGAACTGCCGATAAAAGCGAAGTATATTTACTATTTTAATTTTGAACAGTTCGTCGAAATCTAAAATCAGCCGCAGGTGTATAACCTGCGGCTGACTTCTTTAGCGGTTGTTTTGATTCTGCTGGTAGTTTTTGTTTTGCTGATTGTTTTGATTCTGCTGGTTTTGCTGATTCTGCTGATTGTTCTTATTCTGCTGATTCATAACAAGTACCTCCGTTTATAACTGCGGTGATTCCGCTATATCAGTATCTCCGTTTTTTTAAGATTTATCCACTGGGCGAAATATAATACTGACCAGAACACCTGAAACGATTGCTGCTGTAATACCACCGGCGGTAGTGCGTAAACCACCAATCAATATTCCAATTAAGCCTTCGGAATCAACTGCTTCTTTGACACCCTTTGCGAGCGTATAACCAAAACCGGTCAGCGGAATCGTTGCGCCGCACCCTGCAAAATCTGCAATCGGCTTGTATATTCCCAAACCACCCAGAATTACACCAGCAACGACATATGATACTAAAATTCGCGCAGGTGTTAGTTTTGTTTTATCAACAAGAATTTGACCAATCAAACAAAGTAAACCGCCAATGATAAATGCTTTAAGATAATCCATTTTTAAACATCGCCTCCGTTGATTGATACTGCATGACATACACCGGGAATAGGCAATCCCTGCTGTGTGGATGTTGGTGAAAGAAGTGCACCGGTCCCGCAAAATAGAATGTTTTTCATTTTTCCAGTCTTTAAGTTATCAAGTAAATACCCGCATAATGTGATCGCACCACAACCGCAACCACTACCGCCTGCATGCACATCCTGCTTTGTATTATTAAAGACTAATGTTCCGCAATCAGTTAGTTTTCCGCCAAGATTTAACCCTTGTTTTCTTGCAAGGGTCAGCAGTAATTCTTTTCCCAATTGCCCTAAATCGCCAGTTACGATCAAATCAAAATCATCCGGACTCGTGTTGAGATCATCAAAATGTTTTGTGATTGTAGAAAGCGCTGCCGGCGCCATTGCGGCTCCCATATTATTCGCATCTTTGATTCCCAGATCAGTTATTGTACCAACTGTGCAGGCAGTAATTTTTGGCCCTTTTCCGTCTTTGCATAGCAATACGGCGCCGGATCCGGTTACAGTCCATTGTGAATATGGCGTGCGTTGACCACCATATCCCAACGGAAAGCGATATTGTCTTTCGGAAGATGCAAAATGCGAGGATGTCATTGCGACTACATTATCAGAATAATCACCATCAACGACCATTGAACCGATCAAAAGCGCTTCAGCCATTGTCGAGCAAGCCCCATATAGACCAAGATGGGGGAGATTCTTATTTCGAATCGAAAAGGATGACCCGATGCATTGATTTAGCAAGTCACCGGACAAAACAATGCCAAAGGATGATTGATCAATATTAGCCTTTGACGACAGCGTATCCAGAGCCATTTGCTGCATTTTTCTTTCAGCCTGCTCCCAAGTTTTTTGACCGAAATAGGTATCCTTTGTTGTATAATCAAAATAGGAAGCGAGAGGCCCTTCTGATTCTTTCTTACCTGCCACACTTGCCCAAGCAGCAATAACTGGTGGATTTTTTAGTTTGAAACTTTGTTTTCCGTAGCGATGTGTTGCCATATGATTCTACCTCCGTTGATAGTTAGTATACGCAACCTTTGAAAAAATATATGAAAAAGCAGTCAACACAAATGTGTTGACTGCTTTTTGATACGAAATGATTATTTACCGGCTAAGGCTCTTTCCAGCCAGACGCAACCAAAATCAAGGGCCGTATACAGACCTGCTTTTTCGCCTTTTTTTACAATGCGATCCCGACTCTTGGCTGCAGGATCGGTCAGTTGCAACTGTACGGAAACTCTTGTGGCAATATCAACATTGTTCACTTTTTTTGTTTCCAAAATCTGAAGCATAACAATGTGACTATCGGCCATAGAGCCGTAGTAGATCAAATTGTCCTTACGCATCAGTGGATGCCCCTTATAAGTAAGAACGCTTTTTTCTTCAGACATATAAACCTCCTATGATGTTCGTGAGGTTTTTGCCGCAGCAAAAACCTCACTGATTTCAGTGCTTTTCAAACAGATAGCAACGCACAAGTTCCTGCAGAAGTTCATCACGGTCGATCTTGCAGATCATACTGCGGGCGTTGTTATAGTTCGTAATATAAGTGGGATCTTCCGTGAGAAGGTAACCTACGATTTGATTGATCGGGTTGTATCCCTTTTCGTTTAAGGCGTCGAACACATTACGGAGTGTACGGTGCATATTCTCCTTCTCATCGCAAGGAACAGCAAATTTTATGGTATTTTTTGTGGTGTTTTCCGTCATGGGAACGACCTCCTTCCAAATAATACGGATATTATATCCCATTTTTCTCAGTGTGTAAAGCCCTGAAATGGAATTTAATTAAAAATTTAGCGCCGAACAGCGTTCAATTTATCTGCAAGACTCTTAATGATCTTCTCCATAACCTGTTCTGTGTCTGTGTCGGTAAGCGTGCGATCATCTGCACGAAGTTCCAGTGAGAATGCCAGACTCTTCTTTCCGTCTTCAATACCTTTACCGCGGTAAATATCAAACAAATTGACTTTACGAAGCAGTTTGCCTGCTGCAGATTTAATTACATCTTCAACATCGGCAACAGTAATCGTTTCATCACAAACAACGGAAAGGTCACGGGTAACGGTGGGATATTTTGGCAGAGGAACATAGGTTGCTTCAGGCAACTGAAGATCAAAAAGAAGATCAAAGTTGACTTCGGCGCAGTAAACATCCGCATCAATATCATAGTTTTGCGCAACAAGCGGATGAATCTGTCCAATGAAGCCAACATCTACACCATCAATCGTAATTTTCGCACAGCGACCGGGGTGATAACTGGGATTGTCATTAACTGCGCTATACCGGGCAGATTGGATACGCAATCCGGTAAACACGGATTCCAGTTCGCCCTTGATGCTGAAGAAATCCACATTCTCACCGTAAGCGCCCAAAACGAGGATTTTGGGTTCCTTGGGAAGGACTTGTCCTTCTACGGGAAGATAAATTTTAGCGATTTCATACAGTTTTGCCGCTTTGTTATGATATGCGATGTTTCTTGCTAAAATATCCAGCATAGAAGGAAGCGCAGTGGTGCGCATAACGGATGTATCCTCACCAAGGGGGTTTTGGATACGCAGTGTGTTGCGAAGGGAAGAGTCAGCGGGCAATCTGATTTGATCGAAAATAGACGGAGAAACAAAGGAGTAAGTTATGATCTCACTGTATCCCAGCGCACGACAGAGATTTCCAGCCTTGGATTCCAGTTTCATAACGGGGGAGTAACCACCCTTTGTGGATGTTTTAAAAGCTGTAGTAGGAATCTCATTATAACCATAGGATCTGCCCACTTCTTCGGCAATATCCGCCATAAGATTTAAATCAGGGCGCCAGGAAGGAACCAGGATTTGATCGCCATCAACGGGGATTTCCAGATAGGACAGATAACGAACCATATCTTCCTTGGAGATGTTCGTACCAAGCAATGCATTGATTCTTTCCGGTTCAAGCGTAACGGTCTTGGGCGCGGGCACATAATTTACGATATCAATGATACCATCAAGAACATCGCCGCATTGCAGTAATTCAACCAATTCGCAGGCACGCTGAACAGCGGGTACTGTCATCATGGGATCCAGGTTCTTTTCAAACTTACCGGAGGCATCGGTGCGCATACCGAGAGCCAGGGCTGTTTGGCGAATAGAGGTGCCGTTAAAGTTTGCAGACTCGAAAACGACAGTAGTGGTGTCATCTACGATCTCAGAATTCTCACCGCCCATAATACCGGCAAGACCGATTGCCTTATCATCGTCAGCAATGACCAACATACCGGGCTTCAAATTGCGAACATTGCCGTCGAGGGTTGTCAGTGTTTCGCCTTCTTCACTTCTACGGACAATGATCTTACCGGAACTGACATAACGGTAGTCAAATGCATGCATAGGCTGGCCGTATTCTAACATAACATAGTTTGTAATATCAACAATGTTATTGATAGGCCGTACTCCGTTCGCACGAAGCCGATCCCGCATCCACTTAGGAGAAGGACCGATTTTTACATTTGCCAGCATACGGGCTGTATAACGACTGCAGAGGTCTTCATCGGGAACTTCTACATCCAGTTTATCATACATAGAACCGGCATCACTGCCTTTTACCACGGGCTCATGATGTTTCATAGGCAACTGGAACGCAGCAGCAGATTCTCTTGCAAGGCCAATGATAGAGTAACAGTCCGGACGATTGTTTGTGATTTCAAAATCTACAATAGTGTCGTCGTTACCGATCACGGCATTGATATCATCACCAGGCTTACAATCTTCTTCAATGATCCAAATACCATCTTCAATGGCGTAGGGGAAATCGTTGACTGTAAGATTCAACTCTTTCAAAGAGCAAAGCATACCGTTGGATGCGACACCACGGAGTTTACCTTTGGTAATGTGGATTCCTCCGGGCAGCCAAGAGTTATGCAACGCCGCCGGGACAAGATCGCCGGCTTTTACATTTTGTGCGCCTGTGACGATCTGGACGGGCTCAGATTCGCCGATATTGACCTGGCAGATCCACATATGGTCAGAATTTTCATGGCGTACAATGGACTCTATCTTGCCGACGACAACATTTTTGATTTCCGCATCCAAACGTTCATAAGTCTCAACTTTTTGACCGAATATGGTAAGTTTTTCAACATATTCCTTATCGGAGACATGAGACAGATCAACAAATTCTTCATTTAACCATTTTCTGTTTAATTTCATCTTCTGTCATCTCCTTAGAATTGATTTAAGAAACGGATATCATTATCAAAGATAAGCCGCAAGTCATTGATTCTGGTTCTTCTCATTGCCATACGCTCCAAGCCCATACCGAATGCAAAACCGGAGTACTTTTCTGGATCAATGCCACAGCCTTCCAAAACGGCAGGATGTACCATACCGGCGCCGAGCAATTCGATCCAACCTTCACCGTGGCAGGTAGAGCAAACATTACCGTCAACTTCACCGGTACCGTGGCACTTATGACACTGCATATCCATTTCACAACTGGGTTCAGTAAACGGGAAATGGTGGGGACGGAAACGCATAACGGCATCCTCGCCGTAAAGACTCTTCATAAGCGTGACGAGTGCGCCCTTTAAGTCACCCATTGTGATGTTTTCGTCAACAACAAGGCCTTCAATTTGATGGAACATAGGGGAGTGAGTCGCATCGGCTTCATCCTTGCGGTAGACACGTCCGGGAGCCAGGATACAAATAGGCGGTTTTGCGTTCTCCATAACACGAATCTGCATAGGACTGGTTTGCGTACGCAGAAGCACGCCATCGTCATCCGTAAAATAGAATGTGTCGGAACGATCACGGGAAGGATGTCCCTCTTCAATGTTAAGCCTTGTAAAGTTGTAATCTGCTAATTCAACTTCGGGACCGTCGACGATTTGATATCCAAGTCCGACGAAAAGGTCTTTGATCTCCTGGAGAACCTTGTTCATGGGATGTTCGTGACCCATTTCGGCGGGTGTACCGGGAATCGTTACATCGATTGCCTCATCTTTTAATTTGGTTTCCAACACAGAAGCGTTGATAGAGGCTTTCCGTGCTTCAAGCTTTTCTTCGATTTCATTACGCACAGAGTTGGCAATTTGACCCATTACAGGACGCTCTTCAGGGGAGAGTTTGCCCATGAGTTTTAAAACCGCTGTTAATTCACCCTTTTTGCCCAAAAAACGTACACGAAGTTCCTCTAATTCAGCAGGTGTAGTTGCGGCATTTAATAATTCAGTAGCCTGCTGTTTGATTTGTTCTAATTGTCCTTTCATATCGATTATCTCCTTTCGGTAGTTATATAAAAAATAATCCTCCATCCCATAATCGGGACGAAGGAAATCCTCCGCGGTACCACCCGCATTTCGCCAAAGGCGCAACTCATAGGTGCAGACACACCCTGGATCTGTAACGGAGATCAGCCGGCTCGCCCTACTGTGCTTTTCAGGCTGCTGCTCACGGGGGAAAGCCCGACGTTGCACGCAAAGCGGTTCACACCATTCCGCTCTCTCTGAGTGCATGTAATCAACGACAGACGACCCGATCGTCGCATTTGACCAAATTCTCGATAATGTTATCATATGTGAAACAAAATTGCAAGTATTTTATAAGAATTCTTGACTGTATTTTGCTACGATGGTAACATATGAGAATAAAAGGAAGTGATTTTATGAAATTTGAATATATGAATAAAAGAAGCGTAAAAAGATTATTCCCAAAAAGAAGAAAAGATGCCCACAAGGGGGATTTTGGGAAGATTTTGCTTTTGTGCGGTAGTAAAGGTTACACAGGCGCTGCCGCTTTGGCAGCTACCGGCGCGCTTCGCGTGGGGGCTGGATTGGTATATTTAGGTGTTCCTGAATGTATCTATGAGATAGAGGCGACCAAACTGACGGAGGCGATCGTGTTTCCAATGTGTGATGATAACGGAAAATTATCTGGCGACGCAGTAGTCGAAATTGAACCTTTGCTCAAGCAGATGGATTGTGTTCTTATTGGGCCCGGATTGGGCCAATCTGATGGTACACTGGCCGTTTTATCACATATTCTTGACAACTATAAAGGTCCTGTTGTGGTGGATGCAGACGGAATAAACCTGATTGCAAAGCATAAGAATTTATTGTGCGGTAGGTCTGGGATAACGATCTTGACACCCCATGAAGGTGAGTTTTGCAGGTTGAGTGACTCATTACAAAAGGGTAGAGAGCAAGCGGCAATGGAATTGGCAACTGAATTAGATGTAATCATACTTTTAAAAGGTATGAGAACGGTTATTACTGATGGTGATCGTTGTTTTATTAACTTAACCGGAAACCCAGGTATGGCTGTTGGTGGTAGTGGCGATGTTCTTGCCGGTATGATCGCGGGATTGATTGGTCAAAAGGTTGATCCATTTACCGCAACTGCAGCAGCAGCGTGGTTGCATGGTGCTGCAGGTGACCGTTGCGCCAGAAAATTGGGTCAATATGCTATGTTACCGTCCGATATGCTTTCCTTCTTACCGCAACTAATGAAATAGGATGTGGTATTATCAAACGGATTTCCTTTCTCTTGATCATTATTTGTCTGTTGTTCTGCGGTTGTAAAATTAAAACGAATGATATGGATACCGCGTTAAAACTGCGGCAAAAACTCCATGAATGTGATTCGCTTCGCTTTTCTACAGAAATAGTATCTGACTACGGAGATAATCTTTACAGTTTTCAAATGGATTGCATTTCTGATGATGCGGGCGATATTTCTTTTTCTGTTACTTCTCCGGATACCATATCCGGAATTTCCGGAACGATCGATGCAAAAGGTGGCGAAATACAATTTGATCAAGAGATGCTTGCATTCCCGCTTCTTATTGATGGACAACTTTCTCCAATCTGTACGCCTTGGGTGATATTGAATTGTTTACGCAGCGGCTATTTAAGCAGTTGTGGCAGTACTGCAGAAGGCATTCAGTTGGTAATCGATGATACCGTTCAGAGCAATAATATCCGGTGTTTAGTGTGGTTAGATCAAAATCATATGCCAAATTACAGCGAAATAGTTTGGAACGGACGGCGGATTTTGTCTGCATCAATCAAAGATGTTGTTATTTTGTAACAAAGTGTTATGTTGCTCATAGAATAATTTACCTGTGTTGTAGTATAAATCCTTTGCGCCGGTGGAAGAATATGATTACCGCGTTACATATGGATTGATTCCGGTAGCGCAGGCAATGATTATTCACGGAGTGTTGTAAAATGGATAACAGCGTGAAGCGGGGAGATATATTCTATGCCGATCTTTCTCCCGTGATCGGAAGTGAGCAAGGTGGAACAAGACCGGTTCTTATTGTGCAAAATGATACTGGGAATAAACATTCACCAACGGTAATTGCAGCAGCCATTACCAGTCAAACCGGTAAGGCAAGATTACCGACGCATATCAACATTACAGGTGGCAGTGTCGGACTTAGTAAAGACTCGATTATTTTACTGGAACAGATCCGCACAATTGATAAACGACGCTTGCGTGAACATATGGGCAGGTTGGACGATAAGCAAATGTTGCTGGTTGATAATGCAATTGCGATAAGTTTCGGCTTAAATGAAGATCGTAGCTCGTGAATGTAATACCCCCTTGCTGCATACTGTAGCAAGGGGGTGCTTTTATGTCTGTGCAATATGATGTATACTATCGAGATGATAAGATAGGCACATTGAAAATGGAAAAAGAGAATCTGTATTATCGAATTCAGTGTTCCTGCAACATACCTGGAAATGACATTTACCGCCTCGTAGCAATTGGTGGAAAAGATGCGAAGGACCTTGGTATATGTGTTCCCGATAATCAAAAACTTGTTTTGACTAAATATGTACCGGTTAAAGAAATTTTTCCAGAGAATGTGAGGTTCTTATTGCGTAAACACAGCAAAGAGGAACCAGAACAGATAATCCCTGTGCATCAAAATCAGTCATTTTTACAAATTCGGTTATTACATAAAGCCAAGTGGAAATGTTGTGGTGATATAACGGGAATAATAATTGAGAATTAGTTTGCAGAGGATAATACATCGAAAAGAACAATGCTTTCAGCGTTCATAGTTATATGCTTGTTTCCGTCAAGTTCTGCATCTTCCGCGCTGATCTGCACAAGATTAGAGTCGACAAACTCCTGTATGGTCAGTGTCAGACAGGCGCATGCAACGGAAAGATCATATTCTGTTAGTTTTGCAAACTCATTGCTTAAAGTAATGGAAAAAATGCTGTTTTTATGTGTAATATCCTTCACAACTGTGTTTGCGGGAAACGGGGAAACAAGCTGTTCTGTAGTCGGTCCTGCTAAATACAAATTGATCAATGTATGCAGATCATCGGCGGAGCCTTTCACATCGCGCCTTTCCGGGGAGATAAAACCATCCTTTTCATCATATCTGAGGTCAGTCGTAATGTAATAGAAGTTTGCGGCATCCGGAATTTCCGGTGGCTCATTGGATTTGCAACCAAAAAGAGAAAGGGAAAGGGAGAGAATCGCAACAATACAAACTAAGCGTTTCATACGTCGTCCACCTCCACATCAAAGCAGGGGAAAGTGATGGTGAAAGTAGTTCCTTCACCGACTACGCTTTCTACCTGGATATTACCATGATTTCTCTCTACCATATTGCGTACTATCGCAAGCCCAAGTCCTGCACCGCCAGAGGCTCGTGAACGCGCTTTATCAATTCTGTAGAATCGCTCGAAAATATGACTGATCGCGTCTTCCGGAATACCAACGCCGGTATCAGTAAAGGAAACAATGGCATTTTCATCCTGACGCTGCAGGACGATCGAAAGACTACCGTTTTGTTTGTTGTATTTGATGCCATTTTCCACCAAATTGAAAATGATTTGGTAAAGATCGTCTTCCAAAACCAGTATAGCCGAATCCTCGTTAAGTTCCTGGTTGATGGTAATGTTTTTTGTCTGCGCAAGAGCAGAGAGCATTTTTACGACCTTTTGGATCGTGGGCGCAATGTAAGTGATTTCGCAATCGCTGTCAGCCTGTGTTTCTATGTGAGATAGTGAGAGTAATTTTTGCGACATTCTGTTTAGGCGATCTGCTTCATTACCGATGTCACTGACAAATTCTTTTACAGTCTCCGGATCCATATCGTTTTGCAGAATAGAATCCGTAAGTAGTTTGATAGAAGCCAAAGGCGTTTTTAACTCGTGTGATGCGTCAGAAACAAATTGATTTCGTTTTTGTTCGGATTTCTGAAGTTTTTTAATCAAATCGTTGTATTCAATGCTCAATGCGGTCAATTCGTCGTTGCCACCCATTTCAACCAATTGCGAATAGTCGCCTTCACGGATGATACGCATGGATGTCATAATTCTCCGAAGGCGTTTGGTGATAATGGCAGAGAAGATAACAGAGAAGATGATAACGGCAATTTCGAGAATCAATGTTGTTATAAAGATGTTTTTTTGAAGTGAATAAATCAATTGCCCCTGACTTGGATCGTATTCCATTATGTAAACACAACCAACAACTTCTCCTCCGGTCACAATGGGCGTTGCTGCGTGGGAATAAATACGGCCGTCTTCATATTTCCAGGTAAATACATTATTCTTCTCCAAGGCTTGCGCGACCTGTGGAAGCATAATATACTTTCCGACAGCGGGGATCGTGTCTGTTGAATCATATATAGAGAGTCCGTTTTGATTTGTTACGATCAGACGCGTTGTGTTTAAACCGCCGATTTTGGAAACGGTATTGATAACAGAAGATGCGTTAATAACATCCAGATTTCCGATTTCTGAGGCTGTTAATTGGCACTTTTCGACCATAGAGGACTTTTTGCTGTTATAAAAGACCTCCTGACAAATCCATGAACAATATAGGTTCAGAAACAAAAGCACAACAAAAGTAACTACGACATAAATAATGGCGTAGTGAAAATGTGTGCTCCGCAACAGAATCGGGAATCTGCTTTTGTTACTTCTGGAAGTAATAACCAACGCCCCATTTCGTCATGATGTATTTCGGATCTGCGGGATTGTTCTCAAGTTTTTCCCTTAAACGGCGAA
>CALBJG010000166.1 GCA_937892865.1 uncultured Clostridia bacterium | reverse complement strand
TGACTTTAACGCGCATAACGGCACCTCCTTAAAATTGCCTCCCTGTATCACTCCGGCTAGAGAAAATTTAGGAAGCGGTCAACTACAATTACCGCTCCGGAGCTGAAAAAGGCGCGCAAAAAAATAGCCCTTTTTCACAGGTAGAACCATTCTATCATAGGGAATTGATTTCGTCAACAATTTTTTTCTTTATTTTTTCGTTATTTTGGTCTATAATGGAGGAAAATCATAAACAAAGGGAAGGAAAACGAGAAAATGAAGATTATGGGAGTAGATTACGGCGATGCCCGCACAGGAATAGCCCTTTCCGATTTGCTGTGTTCGATCGTGGGAAGCACCACAGTGATCCATAGCAGAAACCGGGAAAAGACCTTGCAGGAGATCCTGCGGATCGCCAAGGAAAATGATGTAAGTGAGATCGCTGTTGGCCTGCCTAAAAATATGGACGGCACAGAAGGCGCAAGAGCACAACTGTGCCGTGAGTTTGCGGGACAATTGGAAGAAGCGTCCGGGTTGCCGGTAAAACTGTGGGACGAACGCCGTACGACCGTAGAGGCGCATAATATTCTTTCCCAGCACAATTATCACGGCAAGAAACGAAAAGATACTGTAGATGCGGTAGCTGCTTCGCTGATTTTAGAGGGTTACCTTGCTTTCCGTGGCCGGTAAAACAGTTCCCGCACACCGGTGATCAGTAAAAGAACGCCAAAGAGTTTTTTGATCAATTCAATTTCAACAGTTTTGCTTAAAAAAGCAAAAATCGCCGCGCTGATACAACCGCAGATCACAGCAGGCAGGATCCTTTTGATCTGAAGTGCACCTTGTTTCCACCGGAAGAAGGATGCAACGATGGCGGTGGGGATGAAAAACAGCAGGTTAACCGAACGGGCAATATTGTGCTCGATTCCCAACACCAGTGTCAGCCACAACATCAGTAAACTGCCGCCACCAACGCCCAATCCCGCAAGAAAACTGAAGAGCGCTCCGGCAAGCAAACCAATAGGGATACTGTTCAACATAAATAGCGCACCCCACCCCACAAGATCAGAATTCCCAAGATCCGATGAAGCCAAAGCGTTGGGATCTTACGCCCGAATACACCGGCGGCGATACCGCCAGCAATACTTGCGGAAAGATATGGCGTGGCAATATCCCAGGGGAATCCGTCAAAACGGAATGTGATAGCCAGGGAAACAAGACAGATTGGCAGAATAATAGATACAGAAGCGGGAAATACCGATTCCTCATCGAGATCGGTCAGTGTCAGCAGGGGTACCAGTACCATACCGCCGCCGGCGCCAAACAATCCGTTGGCAGCGCCTGCGCATATTCCTGCAAAAGCAATTTTATAATGATCTTTCAAAAAAAGCACCTCCTGGGGAATTTTTCTCCTCAGGAGGTGTTTTTATACAGTTCAGGAAGCAGGGGATAAAATATAACCGCTGTTGATCTTGCTTTCGTCAACAAAGGTTACAGCATAGTTTTCTACTAAATCAGAATACCAGTGGTTGTAGTCTTTTTCTTCCAATTCCTGAGAGATCAAAAGATCCCGGTAAGTCATATCATCGTCACCGACATAATACATAATGTGATAACCGTATTGGGTTTTGATGATCTCACAATCGCCCTTATTTCGCTTGGCATCCAGTGACCAATCCAAAAATTCAGGAACATAAGGCGAATTGGGCGCCAGGTCTTCAAACAGGCCGCCGTATTCTGCCGAACCGTCTTCGCTGTGCTTTTTTACCAGCGCAATAAAATTATCTTCTGTGGGATTCTTTTGCCATTCGGCGAACAGATCTTCTGCTTTCTTTTTGGCATCTGCATCACTTTTTTCGGAAAGGGCCAATAAGTGACGAACATTTGCCAAAGGCTGTTTGTTGTCATTCATACCGATGAATAGTACAACATAATAGCCGTTCAGAATTTTTTGCCCCGCTTCGTCAACGGATTCGTTTGGAATTACAGTGCATTCGCCGTTTTTGCGGATCGGGTCGGTCAGCCAGGGACGGATCAAGGTGTTGATCTCACTGTACGGCGTATCTTCTTTTACAGAGCAAACCGCATTTCCGGAACCTGCATTGCAAGGAAGACCGGCGATCAAAGCGTTCAAGGCTTCTGCTGAGGTTGCTGCCGTGAGAGATTGGGCATCCTTTTTTGCCGCCTCCAATGCAAGTTTCTTTTGCTCGTCAGTAAAACTTACATTGCCGTCTTTCGATACAGTGCCGAGATCGGTGTATTTATTATAGGTAAGATGGTATAACGCAAAAGAGTAAGCAGAAAATTCTGCCTCTCGACCGGCTTCAGCCTGCTGCAAAGCATTTGCATCGTATGTCAGCGAGTCGGCGTAGCATATCGCAAAGTCCTGCGCGGTGATTACAATGTTCAGGTATTCCTTCCATGCGGCAAAAGTCGTTCCTTCACCGTAATTTGCCGCCATCAATTCATCTGGGGTGATGCTGTATAACTGGGCATACATTTCATAATTTTCGATCCAACCATCATATTCGGTCTTTGCGTTTTCGGAAAGTTTATGTCCTGCGTCGGTGGCGGCATTGTAAAGAGCAAGAGAGGAAGCCGCGTCCATTTTTGCTGTTTCGATAAAATAGTCTGCCCAAGTGGTGCCTTTTTCCTGGTCATAGATCTGTAAATTCAGCGCTCTGGTCGCATCCAAACTGAAATAGTATTTCAGATATTCGTTAATGCTGTCCCCAAAGGTCTGCTTCCAGGAATTATACTGTTGTTGGATCGCATCCATATAGAAGAAATTGAGCAGTTCGCCGCTGACTTGCGCATCATCGAACAGGACAATGTCATCTGTAGTTTCCGGCGTTGTTGTAAATACTGTAGTGGTTGGTGATGTTCCCTGGGGAATATCTTGATTATCGCAACCGCAGAAACAACCGAGTAGTACAGACAGCGTTAGCAGTGCCGTCAGAGTTCTTTTAAACATATTCTTCTCCTTGCGTATGTGGGATACGCACTATTTTATCAGTGCAGATCATTATTTGTCAATAAAAAGTCCCCTGCCGACGGCAGGGGACTTGACATTAATAACCGTAACTGTAGTTGGCTGCGAGGGTAGCAAGCATATAGTCCTTGTCCAGGAAGAATGTGTTGCCCTTTTGAATGTCGATTGCCTTAACAGCATCCTCGTACCACTTGGTGTAATCCTTTTCCTTCAATTCGTCGGAAATCAGAAGTTCACGGTAAGTCATTTCATCGTCTTCCACATAGTACATAATGTGGTAACCAAACTGTGTTTCGATGATTTCTGCATCGCCGGCTTTGCGGTTTTCATCCAGAGACCAATCCAGGAACTCTGCAACATAACCGGACTCAGGGGAGATGTCCTCAAACAGACCGCCGTCTTCAGCGGAGGAATCATCGCTGTGCTTCTTGACAAGTTCGATGAAATTCTCCTGTGTGGGGTTCTCTTTCCACTCGTTCAGCAACTTTTCAGCCTCGGTCTTTGCCAGCTTCTTCTGGGCATCGGAGTAAGTGGTGTTGCCCTCGGAATCCGTGGTGCCGCCTTCAAACTTAACCAGCAGGTGACGGACGTTTGCCAGAGGTCTGGAGTTGTCGTTAGAGCCGTTGAAATACAGTGCGTAGTAGCCGTTGACGACCTTGGTCTCTTTGCCATCAGCATCGGTAGTGGTGGATGTGTTGGCGATCACGGTGGTGTCGCCGACCTTGCGCTCGGGATCAGAGATCCACTCCTTGATATTGGTGGTCAGATCTGCATAAGCAGTGTCTTTTGCCTTGGTGGAAACAGCGCTCTTGTTACCTTCGTTGCATTTCAACTCGGCGATCAGTTTGTCGAACTGCTTCAGATAAGCGTCCTCGCCTTCTTCCGCCTCGGGAAGGGTAGAGGGATCCTTCTTAACGGCCTCCAAACCGGCTACCAGACTCTCAGCATCCTTCTTGGCTGCTTCCAGCGCGGCTTTCTTCTGCTCGTCGTTAAATGTTACTTTCTTGTCATCACCGGTGGTGCCCAAACTGGGATACTTGGTGTAACTTAAGTGATAACTTGCAAAAGAGTATGCATTGAATTCGTGTTCGCGGTCTTTTTCCTGCTTTGCGATGGCTTCATCGTCGTACTTCAGAGAGCCAGCATAATCGGAAGCGTAATCCTGCGCAGTGATAACAACGGTCAGATAGTCTTTCCAACTTTCGAAAGAAGAACCGGGGCCGTAACTGCTCTTGACGACCTCATCCAGGGAAGTCTTGTACATCTCGGCCATATTCTCGTAACTTTCCACCCAACTGTCCAGTTCTTCCTGGGCATCGTCGGACAACTTATAGTTGTTTTTCAATGCAATGTCATAGATTGCAAAGGAAGCCTGGGCATCAGCGATAGCAACGTCAACAAAATAATCAGCCCAGGTGAGTTTGGAATCCTCATTGTAGTACTGATCGTTCAAAGGCTTGTTGATATCCAAACCGAAATACTGCTTCAGGTAAGTATCGGTGCTGGTGCTGAAATTATTCCGCCAGGTAGAATACTGGTTGGAAATTGCGTCCAAATAGAAATAGTTCAGTGTTGCAGAAATGACCTTGCGGTCACCAATGGTAGCAGCGACCACATTCTTCTGCAGAATACCGCTGTTGGTAACACCTCTGTAAGCGAATACGCCCAGAACAATGCCGAAAATCAAGACGATTGCGGAAATAAAGGCAACTGTCTGGATTTTTAAGGTGCGGGCGTTTTTCTTTTCTTGCTGTTGCCGCTGTGTCATCATCTCGGCGGCTTGCTCCTTGCGGAGTTTCTTCTTGCTGGAAGCGCTCATTTGATCAATTCCTCTCGTTGTTCCGTATAGTATGCGGAAGTATTTCCGCGCATAGACCAAGTCATTATAACTGATTCTTTGCATCCTTGCAAGGCTTTTCTTTCGGAAAGTGCGAAAAAAACAAAAAAATTAACAAATTTTAGTTTGAATATCCAATATAAATCGTCTTTTATAATAGGAACTTGCTGATTTTCGGCGGTAAAAACATCAGAAAAGACCGCATTTTTAATACAAACTGATTTTGCAGCGAAAAAGTTTCGAAAAAAGCACGGGGCATAAAACCCCGTGCCAAGACCCGCTTTGGCCGTATTGCATCTAATTATGACCTGCACAAACGGCAGGTGGGTCGCCGCTCCCGGCCTTAGCTGCTCCCAACGTCCACCCCTCGTCAAAGCGGGGGCGGGAGGTCTGCAATCCGGGCGGGAAACTAACATCCCAATAACATACTGTAGGTCCAATAAAGATGCACTACGCACCAAGCAGGCGGTGTTGTTTGCTTTTTTAATCCTCTTCCTCTTCTTCGTAGAGGGCATCCATGATCAAACGATAAACGGTCTCCAATTCCTCGTCATCTTCAATGGCGCACAGAATCGGCTCCCCATCCTCGTCAACAGATTTTAAAACGCTCACTTCCAGTTCGGCATCTTCTTCCTCAGAACCGGCAGGGATCACAGCCAGGTACTGGGAGCCGTTATAATCCAGCGTGGAGAGGACTTCCAATTCAAATTCAGTGCCGTCTTCATCTACGATGGTAATAAAATCGGAACCGTATGTGTCAGACATAGTGTTCTCCTTCTTTCTTAAAAGTATGTATCTTGTGATGATATTTTAGCGGATATATAACGCAAAATCAAGAGGAAACTGCTTGAAATACGGAAACAGTGGCATATTATTCTTGTTTAAGAATCTTTTACTCTTTATTTAAAAATAGGGCTTTCGTTTTCTGTTGTGATATGCTATAATGATATGAATAGAAGTATGCGATTATGCCTTTTTTATAAAAGTTGAAATACAGCAATCCTTACCGGGAGGTAAAATTATGAATTGGAAATTCTGGGAAGCCTGGAGCAAAAAGAATAAAAAAGCCCAACAAGAGGTGCAGGATTGGCGTCCGCACTGGTCTCTGGCTACGGTATATAAAGTATGGATGGCGGTCTTTACTGCGTTTAAGATCGCTTTGGGCGCATTGGCAACGGTTTTGCTGATCGCAATCGTTTGCGGTTTTGCATTTGTGGGCGTGTTGGGCGATTATCTGGAAAATGATATTTTGCCCAATGCCGGTCTTGTGCTGGAAAATTATGATATGGAAGAAACTTCCTATCTCTATTATGTGGACGGGGACGGAGAGATCAAACAGTTACAGCAGATCTACGCCGACACTGTAAGTAAGCGCGCTTCTTTTGAAGATATTCCGGAGAATCTGATCCATGCGGCAGTTGCTATCGAGGATAAGCGCTTTTATGAGCATCAGGGTGTTGACTGGTTTACGACCATTAAAGCTGTTGCAAATATGTTCTTCGGCGACCAAACGGTTGGCGGTTCCAGTATCACACAGCAACTCATCAAAAATGTTACCGGTGAAGACAGTGTTACGGTTCAGCGAAAAGTGCTGGAATTTTTCCAGGCTGTCCACGTGGAAAAACGGTATGATAAAGATACGATTATGGAAGCGTATCTGAATTATATCTATTTGGGTCAGGGTTGCCGTGGCGTGAAAAGTGCGGCCGCCACCTATTTTGGCAAGGAAATGGAACTGCTTACGCTGGCGGAGTGCGCCAGTTTGATCAGTATTACCAACAACCCCTCCTTGTTTGACCCCTATAGCGACGATGTATTTGAATATGCCGGTGAAGAGCGGGACGGTATGGGCAGAAATAAGTACCGGCAGAAACTGGTGCTGGATGAAATGCTGTCCCAGGGCTGGATCACCGAGGAAGAACACGCCGAAGCGCTGGCTCAGGAATTGGTGCTGAAAAACGGCATTTCCGATGAGGATACCTTGGTAAGATGCCGTGAAGAGTGCGGCTATGTTGGCACGGTTTCGACTTTGGAGAAAAAACAGGACGGCTACTATTGCCCCCAGTGCCACCAGGAACTGTCTGTTCAGTTGGATAGTTCTCAGGCTGTTTATTCATGGTTCGTGGAAGCAGCTTTGGAAGAAGCAGCAAAGGACTTGGCAGAGCGGGACGGTATGAACTGGAACGACGATGTTGCCGAGATCTATATGGATATGATCAGCCGCAGTGGCTACCACATCTATACCACACTGGATATGGATGTGCAGAATCAGATCGATAAGATCTACCAGGATCTGAATGAGATTCCTGACACATATAGCGGTCAGCAGTTGGAATCCGGCATTGTTATTGTAGACAATGAGACAGGTGATATCGTTGGCCTTGCAGGCGGTGTCGGCGAAAAAACCGTATTTGATGCCCACAGTGTGGCGACAGATGCGAAACTCCAATCCGGTTCTTCCATTAAACCTTTGACGGTGTATGCTCCCGGTTTTGAAATGGGCGTTCTGACTCCCGCAACCGTGGTTAAAGATCTGCCATATTATTATGATGAGGAAGATGAAGGCAAGCCTTGGCCGAGAAATGATAACCGCTTGTATTCTTACTCCCGTACCGTTTATTCTGCGATTGAAGATTCTGTGAATGCGGTGGCGGTCAATACGTTGGAAATGATTGGGCCGTCTTACAGTTATAATTTTGCAAAAAATAAATTCGGCCTTTCCACACTGATCGAAAGATTTGAGGCAGATGACGGTCGTATTTTGTCCGATATCGGTTTTTCGCAGTTGGGGATGGGCGCCCTGACTAAGGGCGTGACGGTACGGGATATGGCTGTGGCTTATGCTACTTTTGCCAACAATGGCGTTTACCGCAATTCCAGACTGTATACTGCAATTTATGATTCTGAAGGCAATGAAGTTTACCGCAATCCCCAGCCTTCGGAGAAGATCTTAAGCAACAAGACAGTAAACTACACAAATTACTGTCTGACAAACGCGGTCAATTATGGTACCGGTACCCGGGCAAAGATCAGTGGAATGACCGTTGCCGGTAAGACCGGTAGTACCTCCAGTTTCCGTGACCGTTGGTTCTGTGGTTTTACAGATTATTACACGGCTGCTGTGTGGTGCGGCTACCGTATGCCTGAGGTTATCAACCCGGTGGGTGGCAACTATAACGTTGCGGCAGAACTGTGGCGCAAAGTTATGGCACCGTTGCACAATGGCAAGGCAGATGTAAAACTGCACGATGAGAATAAGATGGTCAGCAAAGAAATCTGCCTGGATTCCGGCTTGCTGGCAACCGATGCCTGCAAAGCAGATCCCCGGGGACTGGATCGGGTAGATGTAGTGATGCTTTACAGCGAAGATATTCCCACCGGTGTTTGTGATAAGCACGTGAATGTGGAATATTGCGAATCCGGAAACGGCGTAGCCAACGAATACTGTAAACTCCTGGCGGAGGCAGGCGCAGATGTGACCTTGAAACCCGGTGTGTTGGTGAAGATCACGCTGTCTGAATTCCAGGCGATCAAAGATGCTTCCCAATTCGGTTTGAATGCCGCTTATTCACAGGATAACTATGTATATCTGACGGATAACAGCGGCAACGATACGGACTTTAAGGGCTTTGGCGGTAATGTAAATACAACCGTGTCCGCTCCGTATATTATTTGTACCCATCATACAGCGGCTGATTGGGATGGTTATCAGCAAAAACATCCGGTTACACCGGAAACGGAGACTACAGATCCCTCTGAACAACCGGATTTTACCCTTCCGGAGAATGGATTATTTCCGTTTTACCCGGATAACAGCGATGATGAATAAGCCATAAAGGCAGGAGAAACAGATGATTTGGATTTCCGATGAATGGAAAGATTATGAAATTTTAGACGCATCCAACGGAGAGCGTTTGGAACGCTGGGGCAATCATATTCTGGTGCGCCCCGATCCCCAGGTGATCTGGGATACCCCTCACGCCCATCCGGGATGGAAAAAGTACGATGCCCGATATGTTCGTTCTTCTACCGGAGGCGGTCACTGGACGGATCATAACTTGCCGGAACGGTGGCAGATCCGGTATAAGGACTATCTGACATTTAATGTCAAGCCTATGAACTTCAAGCATACCGGCGTATTTCCGGAGCAGGCGGCTAACTGGGATTTTATCCGGGATAAGGTGGCATCAGCCGGTCGTCCGGTGCGTGTACTGAATTTGTTTGCTTATTCCGGTGGCGCCACTTTGGCAGCGGCAGCAGGCGGGGCAGAAGTATACCATGTGGATGCCTCCAAAGGCATGGTCGCATGGGCGAAAGAAAATGCAAAATCCTCCGGTCTGGCGGATAAGCCGATCCATTGGATCGTAGACGATTGCGGAAAATTTATTCAGCGGGAAATCCGCCGCGGCCGCAGATATGATGGCATCATTATGGATCCGCCAAGTTACGGCAGAGGCCCCAGCGGTGAGATATGGAAGATGGAAACCAGTTTCTATCCGTTTTTGCTGGAAGTTGGTAAATTGCTGACGGAGAATCCGCTGTTTGTGATCATCAATTCTTATACTACCGGTCTTGCGCCTTCTGCTGTGGGTTATGCGTCAGATGTTGTGTTTGGCGCGATCCGGGGTGGCAGTACCGCTGTTGGAGAATTGGGTCTGCCGGTGCAGTCTTCCGGCTTGATGCTCCCCTGCGGCGCGGCAGGCAGATGGACACCGTGACACTTTGACTGGAGGCTTTTCCTTGAGTAGTGCAATTATAACTGAACATCTGGCATACAGTTATCCCGGCGGGGAAGATACGCCTGCTGTGGAGGTTTTTAAAGATTTGGATCTGCAGATCGAAACCGGCAGTTTCGTTGCGATTTTAGGCAGCAACGGCTGTGGAAAATCTACACTTGCCAAACACTTTAATTCCATATTGCTTCCCAGCGGCGGTAAAGTCTATGTGTGCGGGATGGATACTGCAGATGAAGAAAAATTGCTGGCTGTCCGTAAAAGCGTAGGAATGGTTTTTCAAAATCCGGATAACCAGATCGTTGCCAATGTGGTAGAGGAAGATGTGGCATTTGGCCCTGAAAATCTGGGCATTGCCAGCCCTGCTATCCGCAAACGGGTGGATGAGGCATTGAAACAGGTAGGTATGTATGAGTACCGGGATCATGCGCCCCATTTGCTGTCAGGCGGACAGAAACAGCGGATCGCCATTGCCGGCGTGATCGCAATGGAACCGAAATGTATTGTTTTGGATGAACCGACAGCAATGCTGGATCCGAAGGGTCGGCGTGAGGTAGTGGATACCATCGCACGGCTGAATCGGGAAAAAGGCATAACTGTTGTTTTGATCACCCACCATATGGACGAGGCGGCAAAAGCCCAGCGCGTTGTAGTGCTGAATGGAGGCAGAATTGCCGCAGACGGTACACCCGGTGAAGTTTTTTCTCAGGTGGAACTGCTCCATAGTATTCGCCTTGCCGCGCCGGAAACGGTGGAACTTTGTTATGAATTAAACAAAAATGGCTTTGAATTGTCCCTGGAACAGTTCAATGCCGAAGAATGTGCGCAGGCACTTTATAATGCGTTAAAGGCCTGACCCACTGGAGGTTAGAAACATTGGAACCTATTTTGCAAGTGAAATCACTGTGCCACAACTACGGTGTTGGTACGCCTTTTGAACATACGGCGCTCCGGGATATTTCTTTTCAGATTAACCGTGGGGAATTTGTAGGCATTATCGGTCATACCGGATCCGGTAAATCCACATTGGTACAGCACTTGAACGGCCTTTTGAAACCGTCTTCCGGTCAAATTCTTTTGGACGGTAAAGATATATGGTCTGATAAAAAATTGACCCGGGAAAGCAGATTTCGCGTGGGATTGGTCTTTCAGTATCCGGAGTACCAGCTGTTTGAAGAAACGGTTTATAAAGATATTGCCTTTGGACCGAAAAATATGAAACTATCTTCCACGGAGATTGACCGCCGCGTCCGGGAAGCCGCCGGCTTTGTGGGGATCACCGAGGAACAACTGCAGGTATCTCCCTTCGATTTGTCCGGCGGCCAAAAGCGCCGGGTTGCCATCGCCGGTGTGATCGCAATGGAACCGGAAGTGCTGATCCTGGATGAGCCCACTGCAGGATTGGACCCGGAGAGTAGGGAAGAGATCCTTGCCAATATCGAGGCTTATCGTAAGGCGAAAAATGCTGCTGTGATCATGATCAGCCATTCTATGAATGATGTGGCGCGTCTGACAGATCGACTCCTGGTTATGAACGACTCGGAATTGGCTATGGATGCAACGCCGGCTGAAGTGTTCTCTCACGCTGAGGATTTGATGGCAATGGGATTGGACATTCCCGAAATTACAGCTATTTTCCTGTATCTTCGCCGTTTAGGCCTGGATGTAGAGCCGGTATATACGATCGAGCAGGCGGTATCCCTACTGACTCAGTTGAAGGGGGTGCGGTCAGATGCTTAAAGACATTACCCTCGGTCAGTTTTTTCCGGGCAATTCTCCGGTGCATCGAATGGATCCCAGAACCAAACTGGTGCTTTTGATCGTTTATATCGTTGCCCTGTTTTCTGCTGTAAACTGGATTTCTTACGGCGTTGTTTTTGCTTTTTTGGCAATTACGATTGCAGTTTCCCGGATACCCCTGAAAGCCATTGTCCGCGGTATGAAGCCGTTGGTCGTGATCCTGGTATTTACCGGTGTTCTGAATCTGTTCTTTACCGTTGGCGAAGGGGAACCTTTGGTGGATTTCTGGGTTATCACCATTTATGCAGAAGGTGTTGTACGGGCGCTGTTTATGGTGATCCGTATCTTGATGCTGATCTCCGGCACGTTCCTTTTGACGTACACCACTTCTCCCATCAGCTTAACAGATGGCCTGGAGGCTCTGCTTAGCCCCTTGAAAGTCCTGCGGCTTCCTGTCCATGAACTGTCTATGATGATGTGTATTGCTCTGCGTTTTATTCCTACGCTGATCGAGGAGACGGATAAGATCATGTCTGCCCAGAAGGCAAGAGGCGCCGACTTTGAAACCGGCAGCCTCCTGCAGAGAGTAAAGGCTCTTGTACCCATTTTGGTCCCGCTTTTTATCAGCGCTTTCCGCCGTGCGGATGAACTGGCTACGGCTATGGAATGCCGTTGCTATCAAGGTGGCGAAGGCCGTACCAAGATGAAACTGCTTCGCTACAGCTACTTTGATTTTGTGGCGCTGGGCATTGGTGCAGCATTGGTTGCAGTTGTCTGCATTCTGGCGCATTTCGGTCTGTGAGGTATCTATGCGCAATATTGCATTGATCCTGACTTATGAGGGTACTGCCTACCATGGATGGCAGATGCAGAAAAATCTGGCAACGGTGCAGCAGACACTTGAAAAAGCCATTGGTATGATCGTCGGGCACAGTGTCCATGTGACAGGCTGCGGGCGTACCGATGCCGGTGTTCACGCAAAGGTCTATGTGGCAAATTTCCGTACCACTTCTACGATTCCTGTAGATCGCCTGCCTTATGCCCTCAATACCCATCTTCCTGTGGATATCGTAGTGACAAAAGCGTTTGAGGTGAATGAGAACTTTAATGCGATTGGTTCCTGTGTCCGGAAAGAATATACCTACACCATCTACAATTCCCGTGTCCGTGACCCCTTCTATGTGAATCGCGCCTGGTTCTATCCCCGCCACCTGGATGAGGCAGTCATGCAAGCGGCTGCAGATCAATTTGTGGGTACCCATGATTTTGCTGCAGTCAGAAGTGTGGGAACGGATGTTAAATCTACAGTCCGCACTGTATATTATTATAATGTAGAGAGAAAAGGCAATCTCATTGAACTGAAGGTCTGTGCTAACGGATTTCTCTATAATATGGCACGGGCAATGGCAGGCACAGTGGTATACTGTGCCGAGGGGAAGTTTCCGCCGGAGCAGATCGGAAAGATTCTTGCAGAGGGAAACCGTACCGCTGCCGGTCCTACCGTGCCTCCTGGAGGTCTGTATATGACCCACCTGTGGTATGATGACGGGATTGAGAAGTTCGAGTGTATGCCTGTTTTATAAAATTCATATTTTGTTTTTCTATTTCCGGATGGTATATGATATGCTGATAGAAACCGGAAGAAAGGTCGTGATCCAATATGCAGCCGAAGCTGTGTACCAAGTGTAAGAAGAATATCGCTGTTGTGTTCATCACCAAGATGGAGAATGGCGTTACCATGAATGAAGGGTATTGCCTTCGCTGCGCCCGCAGCCTGGGTATTCCGCAGATCGAAGATGTGGTGAAGCAGATGGGCTTTTCCGAGGAAGACCTGGACACCCTCAGCGATGAAATGAGCAGTATGTTCAGCCAGCCCGGCGAATCTGAAACCGATGACGACGAACCGGACAGCCGTACCGCCACATTCCCTATGATGAACCAGCTTTTTGGTGCCGGTAACCTGCCTTCCAAGAAGAATAAGGAGCAGGAGGAAGAACCTGAGGACACCAAGGGCAAGAAGAATAAAAAGCATAAGTTTTTGGATACCTATTGCATGGATCTGACCGGCCGTGCAAAGGCAGGAACTTTGGATAAGGTCATTGGCCGTGATGTGGAAACCGAGCGCGTCATCCAGATCCTGAACCGCCGCCAGAAAAACAATCCCTGCCTCATCGGT
>CALBJG010000165.1 GCA_937892865.1 uncultured Clostridia bacterium | reverse complement strand
CTGGTTATGGTGATGTACTTCCTCATCGCTTTGCTGGAAGACTGCGGCTATATGGCCCGCGCAACTGTCGTTTTAGACCCGATCTTCAAAAAAGTCGGTCTGTCCGGTAAGTCTGTGATTCCTTTTATCATCGGCACCGGTTGCGCCATTCCCGGTGTTATGGCTGCCCGTACCATTCGGAATGAGCGTGAGCGCAATGCTACCGCTATGCTGGCGCCTTTTATGCCCTGCGGCGCAAAGTTGCCCGTTATCGCGCTGTTTGCCGGCGCTTTCTTCAATGAGGCATCCTGGGTCGGCACATTGATGTACTTTGCCGGTATCGTTCTGATCTTGCTGGGCGCTTTGCTTGTCAATAAGATTGCCGGTTATAAAAACCGCAAATCTTTCTTTATTATGGAACTGCCGGAATACAAAGTTCCCTCTTTGAAGCGGGCTTGTATGTCTATGCTCAGCCGCGGCTGGTCTTATATCGTTAAGGCGGGTACGATCATTCTTCTGTGTAATGCGGTTGTCTACATTATGCAGGCGTTCAACTGGAACTTCCAACTGGTAGAAGAGGGCGCTGAAAACACCTCTATCCTGGCATCTATTGCTGACCCCATTGCAGTTGTCCTTGTGCCTGTGATCGGCATTAAGGCCTGGCAACTGGCTGCCGCCGCCGTCACCGGCTTTATCGCCAAGGAAAATGTGGTCGGCACATTGGCTGTCTGCTACGGCATTTCCAATCTGATCGACACAGAGGCGCTGGAAATGGCAGAGGGCGCAGGCGCTGAGATCGCCGCTGTTTTTGGCATTACCAAAGTTGCCGCATTGGCATATCTGATGTTCAATCTGTTCACGCCTCCTTGCTTTGCGGCTATGGGCGCTATGAATGCGGAGATCAAGGATAAGAAGTGGCTGTTCGGCGGTATTGCTCTTCAGTTGGCAGTGGGCTTCACTGTGGGTTATCTGGTATATACCATCGGTACTTTGATCACAGCCCCTGCTACTTTGGATATTGGCGCTGCCATCGGCGGCGGTATCTTCGTTGTGCTGTTTGCCTGCGTGCTTACATATCTGTGCGTCAACTCTGATAAGAAAGTGAAACAAGAGTACGCACTCAGCGGGAGGAAGTAATTTATGAATCCTGCTGACTGGATCGTGATTGCGGTCGTTGTGGCGATTTTAGGGCTTGCCGGCTGGTATGTTTACAAAGCCAAGAAAAGCGGCAAGAAATGCATCGGTTGCCCTGACAGCGGCTCTTGCAGCGGCAACTGCGGTTGCTGCAACCAAAATCAGAAACAAAAGTGAAAAAACAGCCGGACGGTTTCGTCCGGCTGTTGCCTTTTGCTGAAGAAACTGCTATAATGCCAATATCTGACGAAAAGGAGGGAGTATTGTGGCACAATCCGGAAAGCAACTATCCCGCGATTTTACATCCGGTACGCTTTGGAAACAGTTGCTGTTTTTTACCGTGCCGTTTATGCTCTCCAATGCGATGCAGGTACTTTACAGTACCATTGATATGGTCATCGTAGGCAAATATGTTGGTACAGCCGGCCTCTCCGCTGTGTCCCAAAGCAGCCAAATTATGAACTTTGCAACGATGGTCTGCCTTGGCTTTTGTAACGGCGGACAGGTGTTGATCGCCCAGGCGTTGGGTGCGAAAAAGCATAAAGAGATGAATCGTATCATCGGTACATTGTTCAGCCTGATCACAATTTTCTCCCTTGTGCTGACCATTGGTGTTCTTGCGGCCAAAAATCAAATTTTGGATTGGATGCAGATCCCACCGGAGTCCCGGGACTTTTCTTCTGACTACCTGATTATCTGTGGTGCCGGTTTGGTGTTTACATCCGGTTATAATATGGTGTCAGCGGTGCTTCGGGGAATGGGCGATTCCAGTAGTCCGTTGCTGTTTATCGCGATTGCATCAGTCGTTAATCTGGTGCTGGATATTCTATTTACCGGCATCTTAGGGTGGAAAGTCGCCGGCGCGGCCTGGGCGACGATTATTGGCCAGGCAGTATCGTTCCTGTTCGCTATCTACTATTTAATCAAGCGGAAAGCAGAATTTGGATTTGACTTCCGGAAAGAAAACTTCCGTATCGATAAACACTATACAAGCATGATCACATCCCTGGGCGCACCTATGGCGATCCAATTTGGCTGTATTATCCTTTCTATGCTGTTTGTCAACTCTATGATCAATCAGGTTGGCGTTGTGGCATCCGCTACATTTGGCGTTGGCTGTCGAATCGACGATATTGTCAATAAAATATCTCAGGGTGTTCAGTTGGCCGCTGTGCCAATGATTAGCCAAAACATTGCTGCAGGGGAGCGGAAGCGTTCTGTCCAGGTGGTCTATTGGTCCTGGATATATTCGGCGATCCTGACGGCCTTCTTTATGACGGCATATATTCTCTTTGGAAAAGAACTGTTTATGCTCTTTTCTGATGATGTGAGCGTTCACGAAATGTCCCATACCTTTATCCGTGCGATCTTGTGGATGTTCCCGGCGTTTATGGTAATGCGTGGCTCCGGCGCGTTTATTCAGGGTATCGGCAATGCAAAACTTTGCCTGATTCTGGCATTGTTGGACGGCGTCGTGCTGCGGATCGGCCTTAGTTGGCTGTTCGGCATCGCCCTTGGTTGGGGCTTCTACGGCTTCGTTCTGGGCTATGCCCTTGCGCCTTATGGCTGCGCCATTCCCGGAATGATCTATTTCCTCTCCGGCGCTTGGAAAAAACGAAAGACCCTGGCAGAAGATATTTGATAATGAAATTGCAGTAAAAATAGCAGATATCCCAAATGGGATATCTGCTTTTCTGGTACGCCGGAAGGGACTCGTTTGCATTTTCATTCCCAACAGGGAATGAAAATTAAGGTTCCGCTGCGTCCAGCCGCAGCGGGCAACGCTCGTCCGCGTTGCATTTAGATTATTCGAGTCCCTCGGTGGTAATCTGCGAATGGCCTTCCTACCTGCTCCCACACATTACATCTACGGAAGGGACTCGTTTGCATCTGCTCCCATAGGGAGCAGATAAATGTTCGCCTCCGTCAAGCCGTCGGCGGCAACAGTCCCCCGGACTGTTGCATTTAAACTATTCGAGTCCCTTCCCGCGCGTAGCGCGAAATAAAAGAGAGGATACCCGGATGGGTATCCTCTCTTTTATTTGGTACGCCGGAAGGGACTCGAACCCCCGACCTACTGATTCGTAGTCAGTCACTCTATCCAACTGAGCTACCGGCGCATGTGCTCGTCTGCTGACGTGCCTGCATATAATAGCACACCGAGCGAGAAATTGCAAGTCTTTTTTTGAAAAAATTGCAAAATATATTGTCTTTTCTAAAACTATATCAATACGGACATCTCTTGACAGATAAACATGGTCTATTGTAAAATGAAAACTCCCAAGGAGGTGATATCAGTGGAACAAAAGGAAATATTTGAACGGTTACCGGATGCGTTGATTCCCTGGTATCATCAGGTTAAGCGGCAACTTCCCTGGCGGGAAACGAAAGAACCTTATCACATCTGGCTTTCAGAGATCATGCTGCAACAGACACGTGTAGAGGCTGTGAAAGGGTATTACAGCCGTTTTCTTGAAAAAGTCCCCAATATTCAGGAACTTGCAAACGCCGATGATGATTTGCTCCATAAACTGTGGGAGGGGCTTGGATATTACAGCCGTGTCCGCAATTTAAAAAAAGCGGCGCAGGTCATTGTTTCAGAGCATAACGGCATTTTTCCGGACACCTACGAAGCGGCGCTTTCTTTGCCCGGTATCGGGGATTATACAGCAGGCGCAGTTTGCTCTATCGCTTTTAACAAACCAACTCCTGCCGTTGACGGCAATGTACTCCGGGTCATATCCCGCTTGACCAATGACCCGACCCCCATTGATCTGCCTGCTTATAAAA
>CALBJG010000164.1 GCA_937892865.1 uncultured Clostridia bacterium | reverse complement strand
GTTCCCTGCGGGGCAGAAAGGCTTTTTCCATCTATCGCTTTGACAACCGGGACCGAGCCTATGTGGTGGGTAACTTTGCCTGCTTGACTGTGATTTTTATGGCGGTCATGCTGAAGCAAACAGATATCCTATACGATCCCCGGATCATTATGAACCCGATTACTGCTATGTCCTACCTGTTCTATGCCGGTTATGCCGTCTTTTGTCTGATGCCTTTGGGATTGGAATTGTGGACGGAATACCGCTTCTGGAAAGCAAGAAAAGTACTGTAAGAATATGAAACAACTTGAACTGGGGACCAACCACAATAGCGATTGGTCCCCAGTAAATTATTTCAATATTTTTCTTCTCACTGTTATCTAATAAACATCAATTTCGTGTACCTACTATGTGGCAGTTTTATTTTTCCCTTATGGGGCTGGCAATAGGTGGTTCGAGGTGGTTTTAGGTGGTTAATAAAGTTCGGGAAACTACAAAATATGGTGGCAAAATGCTAACTTTGGTTATAAAAAGTAGAAACTCCTCGAAATTCAAATCTCTCTCACTCCGCCAAAAAACGCCATCCTTCCGGATGGTGTTTTTTTGATATTGTTAAGAAAAGTTGGATTTAAATATCAACAAAGCCACCACAATTTTGTGGTGGCTTTGCTCTATATTTTATAGCAAAGTTGCAGGGTCGGTGTATTCCAGATTCTGAGCTTCGGCAACTGCCTTAAAGGTCAGATGACCCTTATAGGTATTCAAACCCTTCAGCAGAGCAGGATCTGCCTTGCAGGCTGCCTCTGCGCCCATATTGGCAATTTTCAATGCGTAAGGCAGGGTTGAGCCGGTCAGCGCCAAAGTAGATGTTCTGGGCACTGCGCCAGGCATATTAGCAACAGAGTAGTGAAGTACGCCGTGTTTGACAAAGTAAGGATGTTCGTGAGTCGTGATTCTGTCGATGGTCTCAATAGAACCGCCTTGGTCAATGGCAACGTCCACAAGCACAGTGCCGGGGCGCATAGATTGCACCATCTGCTCTGTGACCAGTTTCGGTGTTCTGCCGCCGGGGATCAGTACACAGCCAATAACCAAATCTGCCTCTTTTACCACTCTTGCAATATTATAAGGGTTGGAAAGCAGCGTCTGCACTCTTCCGCCAAAAATGTCATCCAAATAGGAAAGGCGTTTGATGTTCAGATCTAAAATAGTAACATTCGCGCCAAAACCAGATGCTGCCTTTGCGGCATTCAGGCCAACATTACCGCCGCCAACGATCACAACGTTCGCCTTCTCAACACCGGTAACACCGCCAAGCAGAATACCTCTGCCACCATTGCTGGATTCCAGTAGATTTGCGCCGATCTGCACAGACAAGCGACCGGCAACTTCACTCATAGGTGCCAGCAGCGGCAGCGTACCATCTGCAAGTTGAACCGTTTCATAAGCAATTGCCGTGACTTTTTTGCGAAGCAACGCCTGTGTCTGACCGGGGTCCGGTGCCAAGTGCAAATAAGTAAAGAGGATCTGACCCTCGCGAAGAAGATCATACTCAGGTGCAAGAGGCTCCTTGACTTTAATGATCATATCAGCAATCGCATAAATATCTTCAGGGGCTGCCATAATCTCAGCGCCAACCTGAGCATACTCTGCATCTGTGAAGCCGCTTTCAATGCCGGCATTTTGTTCAACATAAACTTGGTGACCGGCGCGTACCAACGCGTCTGCGCCTGCAGGAGTTAAACCAACGCGACCTTCCTGCGGCTTAATTTCTTTCGGACAACCAATTTTCATAATAATCGCTCCTTTGTTTTGGGTTACCTCCACATTTTAGCACTAAATTTGTTTCATTGCAATATTTTTATTTGAAAAATAACAATATGCTACCATACACTTTTTATTATTTGAATCCCACCCGTACAAAAAGAGACCGCGCCGGATGGCGTGGTCTCTTTTTGGCGGAGAGAGGGGCTTCGTTTGCATTTTTACTTTGTAAAAATTGATGTTCGACATCGTCAAGCCGATGTCGGCAACGCTCATCCGCGTTGCATTTAAATCATTCGAATCCCACTCATACAAAAAGAGACCACGCCGAATGGCGTGGTCTCTTTTTGGCGGAGAGAGTGGGATTCGAACCCACGGTACCTTTCGGTATCACTAGTTTTCAAGACTAGCTCCTTAAACCGCTCGGACATCTCTCCATTGTAGATTACTATACCATTTTGTTATGGAAAAGTCAAGAAAAGCAGGACTACAAATTGCAGTCCTGCTTTCTAAATTAGTTTTCTGCCACTTCCTTGGGAAGATTTTTCATGGTAAGGCTAATGCGCTTGCGTTTTTCATCCACTTCCAGCACGCCCACTTTTACAATATCTCCAACTTTCAGCACTTCAGACGGATGACGGAGTTTGCGATTGCAGACTTGAGAAATATGCACAAGGCCGTCCTGGTGGACACCAATATCCACAAACACGCCAAAGTCAATCACATTTCGTACTGTTCCGGACAGAACCATACCAGGTTTCAGATCCTTCATTTCCAGAACATCTGTACGAAGGATCGGCGCGGGCAGATCATCCCGGGGATCACGACCGGGTTTCAGCAATTCCTTCACCACATCTTCCAGTGTGGGTACACCTACACCACAGAATTCCGCGGCCTTTTCCGGTCCAAATTCTGCAAAACGCTCTGCCAGTTCAGAAATTTCACCGGCTGTCACATCTTTTTTGCTGTAACCGCAAAGGGTCAACAATTTCTCCGCAGCATCGTAGGATTCCGGATGAACACCGGTATTGTCAAGAATTTCCTTGCTCTCTGGAACGCGAAGGAAACCTGCACACTGTTCGTAGGCTTTCGGTCCTAATTTGGGAACTTTCTTCAGTTGATTTCTTGCCGTAAAAGCGCCGTTCTCTTCACGGTATGCAACTACATTTTTTGCAGTTGTGCCATTCAGACCGGAGACTTGCTGCAGCAAACTTGCAGAAGCGGTGTTTACATCTACGCCGACAGCGTTGACGCAATCCTCCACGACGCCGCCCAGAGCCTCATCAAGCCGTTTCTGGGAGCAATCGTGTTGATATTGACCTACGCCAATGGCCTTGGGATCGATCTTCACAAGTTCCGCAAGAGGATCTTGCAAACGACGGGCAATAGAAACTGCGCTTCTCAAATTGACATCGTATTCCGGGAACTCCTCAGCCGCCAGTTTGGACGCAGAATAAACAGACGCGCCCGCTTCATTCACGATCATATAACTGACACCGGGAAGATTTCTCAGCATTTCAACGGTCATTGCCTCTGTTTCCCGGGAAGCAGTACCATTACCGATGGCGATATGTTTAACGCCGTGTTTCCGGATCATTCTGGACAATATCTCGATGGCTTCCGTTTTCTTCCGATCTGAGAAAGTAGGATAAACAACAGAAGTGTCCAGAACACGGCCGGTACCATCGACAACGGCAACTTTACATCCGTTCCGGTATCCGGGATCCAAGCCCATTGTTACAAAACCTTTCACCGGGCGCTGCATCAACAGCGGTTTCAAATTCAAAGCAAAGTTCGCAATGGCAGACTCCCCTGCCCGGTCTGTTAAAGTGCTGCGCAATTCCCGTTCCGCGCTGGGCGCGATAAGCCGGGTATAAGCATCTTCAGCGGCAGCACGAACAAAAGCAGATACATTGGCGGTGGGTTTCAACGCGCCTCGGCATACAAGGGCAGAGCCTTCAGCCCCGGGCAATATAATAGACACATTGAGAAAGCCTTCCTTTTCACCGCGGTTGATTGCCAATATCTGATGGTTTAGCAGACGGGACACCGGTGTAGTAAAGTCGTAGTAAAGGCGGTAAACGCTGTCATTTTCCGGATCTTCCGCTTTTACTGTCATAATGGCGCTTCGCTCCATTTTTAAACGCAGCGCCTTACGAATATCCGCATCATCAGAGATCATTTCCGCAATTATATCCGATGCGCCTGCCAAAGCGTCTTCCAGCGTTTCAACGCCCTTTTCCGGGTCAATATAATCTGCTGCCAATGTTGCGGGATCTTCTCCGGTTTGGGCAAAAATTGCAAGAGCAAGGGGCTCCAAACCTTTTTCCTTAGCAACAGTTGCGCGGGTGCGGCGCTTTTGTTTATAGGGACGATACAAGTCTTCTGCCTCTGCCAATGTCGAAGCGGCTTGGATCGCTGCGCTCAATTCCTCTGTCAATTTTCCTTGGGAATCGATAGCGTTAATGATCTCCTCTTTTCGCTGCTGGAGATTTCGCAGATAATTCAAACGAGTCTCCAAGTTGCGAAGTGTTGTATCATCCATTGCGCCATGCATCTCTTTACGGTAACGGGCAATAAAAGGAATGGTATTTCCCTCGTCCAAAAGCGCAATGACATTTTCCACATATTGTTGTTTTTGTCCCAGTTCCTGGGACAGCGTTTCCACAATTGATGTCATAGATTCTTCCTCCGTTTCAGATACATACAGTATACCACAAAAGATCGCTGCTGGCAATGATTTCGACTATTGGCAGACACAAAAATTCTTTTTTCTTTTCCCTTGCTTATAGAACATAAGAATGGTATAATATCCATAACTAAACACTGGATGAAACGGAGGCATCACTATGGCACTTACATCCGTACAGTTTTTAACCAACGCGTTACAACAGCGTTATGATATGATGGGCATCGGTTTGATTGCTTTGTCTGTCATTTTGGGAATACTGCTGATTTGCAGCATAGCATTTACGGTATATAATTTCACCTGCAAAGAACAAAAAAAGAAAGTATCTGCCGTTTTATTAACTGCGGTGTACATCGTTACAGTTTTAGTCCTTGCAGGCACTGTTTTCTGCCTTGTTCAGTATATTTCCACCGGAAACGCACTGAATGTTCCGCCGGAAACCACACCCACCACTACCCAGACAGAACCAACCTCAGAGCCCACGACCGTACCGACAGAGCCATCAACCGAACCGACTACAGAGCCCACAGTTCCGCCCACTGAACCGGATCCCACTTTTATTCCGGAATTCACTGACGATACGGATCCCGATTCTTTACTTAACCGTTGGGATATCAGCGCTGACGGTACCATTGTTGATTCCTTCCAGCGGGAAGAACCCATTACATTCGGTGGTGCAGACGAATATGCGTCGATTGAAGGCATCACTACCTTCCGCGGAGACAACTACCGTAGCGGCGCAACCTTCGGCACTGCCGTCGTAGAAAAGCAAACGCTTTCCAGCCTTTGGACAGCGAATTTGAGTTCTTTCAACGGTTGGACCGGTGCTGGTTGGACCGGTCAGCCTTTGGTCGTCCGTTGGGATGAAGAAACCAAAGCCATTATGAATCTTTACCAAGACAAGAAAGAAAAAGAAAACTTGGTGGAGATCATTTACGCCACCATGGATGGTCATGTCCGTTTCTTTGATCTGGAGGATGGCGAACCTACCCGCGATCCTATCAACATTGGCATGAACTTCAAAGGTTCCGGCGCATTGGACCCTAGAGGTTATCCCCTGCTTTATATCGGTGCCGGTGATTTTGTCCCTTCTCTGGACTATAGCGGCAAAGTGCCCCGAATGTATATCGTAAGCCTTATCGACGGCACGATACTCTATGAGCGCAGCGGCGCAGATAGTTTTTCTCTCCGTGGCTGGTACGCTTTTGATGGCGCGCCCCTCGTAGATGCCGAGACGGATACTTTGATTTGGGCTGCAGAGAGCGGTATTATTTACACCAAAAAGTTAAATACACAGTATGATAAGGCTGCCGGTACCATCTCCATTGATCCGCAGGATGTGGCTATGGCCCGTTACCGTTCTACCTTCGGCAGAAACCAGGGTTTTGAAAGCAGTGCGATCATCGTTGGTGAGTATCTTTACGTCGGTGATAATGGCGGCACATTTATGTGTGTTAACTTAAATACCATGAAGCCGGTATGGATTCAGGATATTCGCGATGATCTGAATGCAACGCCCGTTTATGAATGGGGCGAGGACGGTAACGGATACCTGTATTTGGCAACGTCTTTGGAATACAGCCAAGGCACTGCCTATATCTACAAGTTGAATGCTGCAAACGGTGAGATCGTTTGGGAAAAGACATATGATGATGTGCCGTATAACAAGGATGTTTCCGGTGGCGCGCTTTCCTCTCCCCTTTTAGGTCGTCCCGGAACCGCTTTGGAAGGGATGGTTATCTTCCCTATTGCCCGCACACCAAAATATGACTCCGGTATTTTAGTCGCTCTGAATACCCAGACCGGCGAAGTGATATGGGAACGGGAGATGTCCTCCTACACCTGGAGCACGCCTACAGCAGTATACACAGAAGACGGCGATGCCTATATCATTCTCTGTGATGCTTCCGGCAATATGCATCTGATCAACAGCGCCACAGGCGAAACACTGGATAAGATCAACCTGGGTTCCAACATTGAAGCATCCCCGGTTGTTTTCGGCAATACCGTAGTAGTCGGCACAAGAGGTCAACTGGTTTACGCTATTACAATTGAATAATAAATCGGCCGCTACCTGCATTTAGGTAGCGGTCTTATTATGCAAATGAACTATTTGACAAGACACATTTTTACAGATATAATATAAGTGTAAATCAACGCGAGGAGGCGCATTTATGGAAAAGAAAATCATTACTATCAGCCGCGAATTCGGCAGTGGCGGCCGTACGATTGGACATATGGTTGCTGAAAAACTGGGTATCCCCTTTTACGACAAGGAACTGGTCGACCATGTGGCAATGGAATCCGGCTTTGCGCCTAAATTTATAGAAGAAAACAGTGAACATGCGCCGGGAAAAACCATGTTCTCCTACGCCTTTGCGCACCACGGCGCGCCCGGTGTGATGAACGGTCTGTCTGTCGCTGATTTTCTGTGGAATGTACAATGCAGTGTGATTTTGCAGTTGGCTGAGCAGGGTCCCTGTGTTATCGTAGGCCGTAATGCTGACTATATTCTGAAAGACCGCAAAGACTGCCTGCACGCATTTATTCACGCAGACACAGATTTCCGCGCTGAACGAATCGTGCGTCTTTACGGTGAAAGCGAAAAGAGCCCCGTTGCACGTCTTGATGAAAAGGACAAGCGGCGCAAGGCAAACTATCAGCACTATACAGGCAGAACTTGGGGCAAAGCCCAAAACTATGACATCAGTTTGAACTCCAGTGTTCTCGGCGTTGAGGAATGCGCTGATATTATTGTAAACATCGTTAAGAACAGCAAATAATTATGAATGTAGTAACCGGCGGTATGCATTGCATACCGCCGGTTATTTATTGTTCAGAAAGCCTGCGTTTTTTCTTTTTCATCTCAAATGTCAACGAGAGGATACCAAAAGAAATCAACGCCAAACTGATTGCCACGCTGGGCAACGCCCGAAGGATGTTTAGTTTCAGCAGATAGCCAATTATATCCACAAATATGATCCGCACAACTGCGGCTATCAAAAATGTCGCAGCCATCAGGTATTTGTTAGATAAGAACGAGAATGTGGTGCCCAAACAAATCAATGCAGTGGGTATATACCACATAAATGCCAGCACAATGTTCAGTGTGCTACCGAACAAACACGCTCTGATAATTGCAAAAACACAAAGAATGCAACCCATAATACCATAGGTTGGGACAACGGGATAACGGATACCTTTCAAAAGGATCATAAAACTTGCCACAAGGAATATTGGCAGCAGCATACAGAATATGACTTCCATAGCGCCCAACAAGCCAAAATCCACCACGCCAAAGTAGTATGCCATTAAAAGCAGGAAGGAAATACCGGCTGTCAACGCAGATGGAGCGATCATATTGCTTTCAAAATTAATATGATATCTGCCGGAACCGCTATTGATCAGATCCATAAATTATACCTCCACTTTCCGCTTCTGCAATGTGAATGCTGACACCGTTGACCTCAACATCTTCGTCTGCATTGATCAGTATGTATTTCACACCGCCAATGACACGCGTCTCGATCAAATCGCTCCGCTCAGGGTCAACTTTGATGGAAACGCTGGGCGTTTTGATCTCAAACCGATTATTATTGATCACATTTTTAGGATACAATTCTGCATCCATACCAAACGTTTCGTCATAAGCAACACTAAATTTTGCCATGCTTTTTTCTGTAACACCACTGCTGATCAACGCGCTTTTTATCTGCTCTTTGGAGATAAGCAAAGGCTCCGGAATTTTACTTTCCTTGTGCATATCGATACACTGGCAAATATGATCGTGGACAGTTTGTACCACTTCCATATTACAATCATTCCCCAGTGATGTGGTAAGAAGCGCCTCGAAGGACTTCTTCTGTTCAGCCGCAGGTTTTGGGGCTTCCACCTTAAAGAGGCTGTCCACAAGATTGGGGTGGCTGTTTTTTACATCGTGTGTATAGAAGAGCGCGTTATAAATATTGGTCGCACGATCATCAAACGCCGGGAACAGAAAACCCATTTCCGGCGCGCAGACCTCGTGGGTCAGACCGCCGTCGTGGAATTCCTTTTCCTCCGCCACATAACGCAGCGTGGGTTTTTTCTGTTTAACAGGGCAAATTGCGCAGAGCAGATAGGTATATGTCTCTGCAGAAGCATCTGCCTGTGTCTCGCCATCCTTGCTTTTAAAGGGCACATCGTAACTGTCACAGCCGATCAAAATCAGGTAATTTTCATCAAATGTCACTGAATCGATGATCTTTCGATAAAGTGACATACGCACATCATCATCTTTCAGCGCCGTTTTCCGAAGTTCCATCAATAATCTATGCTCCGGGCTGTCAGCGACCTGGGCTGTGCGGAAAGAAATATCGATGAGGTTTTTCCCCAATGTGCCGGACAACGCGCGTTTCATCACGCCGAAATACTTCTCTGCTTCATTTTCCGGCATAATGCCTGTTGATTGTTTAAAACTGGAGATGATCTCCTTTTGCGGATTCACATAGCATCCGTAAATGGCTGTCATATTACTGCGATCCCGGCGTATTCTCCGCCGAATCTCGCCAACTTCTTTTTCGTTCATAGTAACCTCTTACACTTATTGTTTGCTTTGCCAAAGACAGTTCCAGTTTTGAATGAAATACTCAACACCGGAATACACGGTGGTAATTACGATCACGGCAATCACAACCCAGTCAAGCCACAACATAGCCGGCAAGCCCATCATAACGCACAGACCGATCATCGTGCTTGCAGTTTTAAACTTACCGCTTTTACCGGCAGCGATCACAGTGCCGTTGCCTACAGCGACCAAACGAAGACCCGTCACGGCAAATTCACGAGTAAGTACGATCATCAGCGCCCAAGCGGGAAATCTGCCCCACTGGCAGAACATCACCATCGCGGCAATTACCAGCAGTTTATCCGCAAGCGGATCTAAAAACTTACCGAAATCACTTACTTGATTGTACTTTCTTGCTATATGACCGTCAACATAGTCCGTAAGACTTGCAACGATAAATACCAATAATGCGCCCAGCATCCAAAGACCGAATGTATTATTGGCTATATACATCAAAACCATAAAGACCGGGATCAGCGCGATGCGGACCAAAGTAATTTTACTTGCTGTTGTCATTTGTTATTCCTCCACAATGTAACCGGACAGATCGCCGTCTACAAGACCGTCTATACATATCTTTACAAATTCGCCTTCCGGTACAGACTCATCGGATGCTATCCAAACTCTGCCATCAATATCCGGAGAATCCGCAAACGTACGGCCGTAAAACTGTTCAAATTCCTCGTCATAACCGTCTACTAACACTTCAAGTGTCTGTCCGATCATTGCCGCATTATAATCATCCATAATTCTGGATTGCAGTTGTTCCACGATCTGCGCTCTTTCTTGGGCAACAGCGGCATCCGGGAACTCCATTTCTGCTGCGGGTGTGCCTTCTTCTGGGGAGAACGGAAATGCGCCAACCCGTTCCAGCCGCATATCTTTCAAGAACTGACAAAGTTCAGCAAACTCTTCCTCTCCCTCACCGGGCAAACCGGTGATCACACTGGTACGAAGCACGATCCCCGGAATACGTGCCCGCAATTTTGCAAACAGTTCCCGTAAATAACCGTTATTCCCGCGACGGTTCATCAGTGTCAGGATTTTATCATTGCAGTGCTGAATGGGAATGTCCAGATACTTTACGATTTTTTCCTCTGTTGCCATCACGTCGATCAGTTCATCGTCGATCTCATCCGGGTATGCATAGTGTAGTCGTACCCAGCGAAAACCGTCGATCCGGCACAATTCCCGTAATAATTCCGGGAGTAACCGCTTGTGGCCGGGAAGATCCGTACCGTAACGGCTGGTATCTTGCGCCACAACGATGATTTCCTTTACACCGCTGTCAGCAAGGAGTCTTGCTTCATACAGAACATCGTCCATACTGCGACTGCGGAACTTACCCCGCAGATAAGGAATGATGCAATAAGAACATCGATTATCGCAGCCTTCCGCAATTTTCAGATAGGCATAGTGTTCCGGCGTTGTGAGGATTCGTCCGGTTTCCTGCTCCGGCGCATCGATAGAATCAAACTGTTGCACCGTTTGCTCCTGCAACAATGCTTCAATGGCAGGAACGATCTCCGTATAACTTCCCGTTCCCAACACGCCGTCAACCTCGGGCATTTCTTCCATAATTTGCTCCTGATACCGCTGGGATAAACAACCGGTAACAAGCACTTTGCCCACAAGACCTTGCTGTTTTAATTGTCCGACCTTCAAAATGTGATCAATGGCCTCTGCTTTCGCCGGGTCAATAAAACCGCAAGTATTGATGACCACAACATCGCAGCCAACCACATCAGCGCGAACTGTAAATCCAGCCTCTTGTACGCGATACATCATTCGCTCACAATCTACTTGGTTTTTCGCGCAACCAAGAGAGATAAATCCAACATCTGCCATTATGTTTCCTCCGGGAAATCATCTGTATTCATCTTAAGTTCTTCCAAACCACGGCGAATACATTGGTAACTATGTCCTTTTCTGATCAGCGCATCAATTGTCTTTTTCCGGCCTTTTGGGTCCCGGAGATCGGATATGTGCGCGCTTAAGAAGGAAAGAATACTATCCATCTGATCGGGATAATCCAAAAGGGCTTCATCCCAGTATTCTTTGGGTATCCGCTTTTCATACAAAACTTGTTTCGCCCGGGCAATGCCATATCCTTTTCCAATACACCGGTCCACTATTTGCTGCGCCATTTTTTTATCGTCAACAAGTTCCAGATCGGAAACCCATTGAACCGCATTCCGGGCCTGCTCCGGTTTTTCTCCTTTTTGAATCAATCGCTGTTCCAATTCTTTTTTGGAAACACCGGTTGCAGAGATAATGCGCACAGCCCGCATCTTTGCAGACATCTCGCCGGCGGATTCACACAAGGATGCGTATTGATCATCATCCAATTCCTGCCCTGCATAAAGAGAAAAATCGATTACTGTTTGGGGATAAAGGCGCATAAGTGTGCCGTCTTCAAAACGCACTGCGTGCCTCCCTGCCCGGTCGGGCTGGGAGGCAACCGAATCAATCCTCATCATCGAAATCGTCAGCGCTGACGGCTACAGGCCGTTCTGCTGCCTTAGCAGGTGTCCGCTGGACACTGGTCTGTTTCATCAAATTCTCACGAACCTGGGCTTCTACGGACTCCGCAATGTCCGGATTTGCCTGCAGGAATGCTTTCACGCTATCCTTGCCCTGGCCGATCCGCTCTTCACCCATAGAGAACCAACTGCCGCTTTTCTGAATGATTTCCATTTGGACAGCCATATCCACCAGTTCGCTCCACTTGCAGATACCCTGACCAAACATAATATCAAAGCAGGCTTCCCGGAAAGGAGGCGCAACTTTATTCTTCACAACTTTGACGCGGGTTCTGTTACCGACAACATTACCGCCTTCTTTGATTGCTTCAATACGACGAACATCCAAACGGACAGATGCATAGAACTTGAGCGCATTGCCGCCGGTGGTAGTTTCGGGGTT
>CALBJG010000163.1 GCA_937892865.1 uncultured Clostridia bacterium | reverse complement strand
GGGAGCCGTCACGCTTGACGACGATAATGGGCAGACTTTCCACGATCTCATAGGTGGTAAACCGGCGTTGGCAAGCAAGGCATTCTCTGCGTCTGCGAATGCTCAGACCGTCTTCAGAGTGCCGGGAGTCAACAACTTTGCTCTCCTGATCGCCGCAAAAAGGACATTTCATAGGAAATCATCCTCCCCCTTTTAATGGTTTATTATCCCATTATAGCAGAAGGAGCCCACAGTGTCCAGTGTTTTTTACCTCTTGCCATTGGAAAGCAGATGGGGTACAATAAAGAAAATCTCCAAGGAGCGCGTTTTATGAAAAAGTGGATCTTATACGGCTTTTGGGCCGTGCAGTTTATTCTGTGTGCCATTTTAGGATTTATACACAACACCGATACTTTGGGCAAGATCCTGCAGACGGTGTTGGGGGCAGCGTTTTTTGTGCCGCCCGGGATCCTGCTTGCAGACGGCATCCGAAAAAAGGACAAACCGGAACTGGATCGTCTGGCAATCATCAGTGGCGCATCTTTAGGGGCAACGATGATCTTGCTGGTTGTCAATGTGCTGACGGTGGGGGCATCCGTAACGGTGGGCAATGTGCTGTTTGGCATATTGACAGTGATATCTGCGCCGATGGTCTGCTGCCGGTACTGGATCTTGAGCCTCTTTTTGTGGGCTTGCCTGCTGATGGGCGCACTGTATGGAAGAAGACAAAAATAACCTTGTAAAACTTTGTCAAAAACGCCATTCTACCCGGGGTAGAGTGGCGTTTTCTACTCTAAAGAGCGGTAGAATCGGCGGCTTTCTATCCAAAAGGGGTGGTTTTTTGAATCATTCGCTGTTATAATCACATAAGAATGCGGCAATGTTGCAAATATATCCCAAGGAGCGAATAAAAATGGCTTATAAAATTGTTACAGATACATGTTGCGACTTTCCGATGCAGATGTATCAGGATCTGGAACTGGAAGTCGTACCCCTGTCTGTTATGTATAAAGGCGAGTCCTATAGCGAATACACCGAGCAGTGGCTCAAGGAACTGTTTGACGGTCTGCGGGCAGGTGAGAACACCTCCACTTCCGCCGTTAACCCGGATGGCTGGGCAAATGTGATCGAGCCGGTGCTGGCAGAGGGCAACGATGCGCTGGTTATGGTATTTTCTTCCGGCCTCAGCACCACTTACCAGTCTGCTGTGATCGCCGCAGAAGAATTGAAAGAGAAATATCCCGACCGGAAAGTTTCCGTGGTGGATACATTGTGCGCATCCCTGGGTCAGGGTCTGCTGGTGTGGTACGCCGCCCAGAAGCGCAAGGAAGGTCTGTCCCTGGAAGAACTGACCGCCTGGTGCGAAGAGTATAAGTTCAAACTCTGCCACTGGTTTACCGTGGACGATCTGATGTACCTGAAACGGGGCGGCAGAGTCAGCGCAGCCACCGCATTGGTGGGTACGATGCTCCAGATCAAGCCGGTCCTGCATGTGGATAACGAAGGTCATCTGATCAATGTTTCCAAAGTCCGGGGCAGAAAGGCATCCATTGAGGCGCTGGCAAAGAAGGTGGGCGAGACCGGCATTCCCGGCGCCAACGATACCATTTTCATCTGCCACGGCGACTGTATGGAAGATGCTAAGTATCTGGAAAGCCGCTTAAAAGAACTTTACGGCACAAAAAATGTGTTTATCTACTATGTGGGCGCTGTCATCGGTCCCCACTCCGGCCCCGGCACATTGGCTGTCTTCTACTTGGGCGAACATAGATAAAAATTCCCCAACTGCTGTTGGGGAATTTTTATGTTCTTTATTTTTCTTCCGGGGGAACAAAGTCCAATGTCAGGGTCTTGACTTTGGTACGCAGTTTCACGCACTTGACGCCTGCGGCGTTGAGCATCCGCTTGGATGCCAGGGTGGTGGGGGTGGTGGCGTACTTGTCGGAGAGGTAGTAGACCTCCCGGATGCCGCTTTGGATGATCGCCTTGGCGCATTCGTTGCAGGGGAACAGAGCCACATACAGTTTGCAGCCTCGCAGGTCACGGCCGCTGGCATTCAAAATGGCGTTCAGTTCTGCGTGGACAACGAAGGGATACTTGGTCTCTTCACCCTCCCGGTTCCAGGGGAACTCGTCGTCAGAACAGCCCTTGGGCATTCCGTTATAGCCGGTGGAAACAATGATATTATCCTGGGAAACGATGCAGGCGCCTACCTGGGTGCTGGGGTCCTTGCTGCGGCAAGCCGCCAGCATAGCAACACCCATAAAGTATTCATCCCAACTGATATAGTCTGTACGCTTCATAAGAAAAAGCCTCCAAATATTTGTTTTTTGCAGGAATTTCTTCTATTATAATATAAAACCGGGATAAGGGCAAGCCTTATCCCGGTTTTTGTTTTAATCAAACAGATCTTTTAAAGTGTCGAAGAATTTCTTCCGCTTGGGGGTTGCCTTGCCGTCGAAACTTTCCTCCAGTTTCTGAAGCAGTTCCCGCTGTTCCTTGGTCAGTTTTGTGGGGGTCTCCACAGTGACGATGAAGCGGTGGTTGCCACGGCGGCGGGGGTTGCCCACCTGGGGAATACCCTTGCCCGGGAGCACAAAGTCACGGCCGGTCTGGGTGCCTTCCGGTAAGTCGTACTTGACTTTGCCGTCCAAAGTAGGCACTTCGATCTCACCGCCCAGCGCCGCCTGGGTAAAGGTGATAGGCACTTCACACAAAACGTCCATACCGTCCCGCTCAAAGATCGCGTGGCGGCGAATGTAAATCTCTACCAGCACATCGCCGTTGGGACCGCCGTTACTGCCAACGCCACCTTCATTCCGAAGACGGAAACTCATACCGTGGTCGATGCCGGCAGGCACTTTTGCCCGGACAGTGTGCTTTTTCTTTACCTTGCCCTTGCCGCGGCAGGTGTTGCAGGGGTTTTTGATGATCTTACCCCGGCCACTGCACTGGGGGCAGGTGGTGGTAGTTTGAACAGCCATACCCATCATATTCTGGGTGATCCGTACCTGACCTGCGCCGTGACACTGAGAGCAGGTTTCTACCTGTCCGTCCTCGGAGCCGGTGCCATTACAGACGCTGCAATTTTCTACACGGTGGTAAGAGATCTCTTTATCGGTGCCGAAAGCGGCTTCTTCAAAGGTAACATCCAGACGGATACCAATGTCTTCACCTCTCCGGGGGCCGTTCCGGGTACGCCGGGTACTGCCGCCGCCGAAGATATCGCCGAAGATATCGCCGAAACCGCCGAACATATCTCCGAAGCCACCAAAACCGCCGCCGAAACCGCCTGCGCCGCCACCGTAGTTGGGATCAACGCCGGAAAAGCCAAACTGGTCATACCGGGCGCGCTTGTCCTCATCGGAGAGTACTTCGTAAGCCTCGCCCAGTTCCTTGAACTTTTCTTCGGCTTCCTTATTTCCCGGATTCCGGTCCGGGTGATATTTCATAGCGCTTTTCCGATAGGCTTTCTTTATTTCATCGGCGCTGGCGCTCTTATCAACGCCCAGCACCTCATAATAGTCGCGTTTATTTTCTGCCATATTGCTTACCTCTTAGATAATGCACTGAAAAGGGGCGGCGTTTGCCGCCCCTTTTTATGGGGTCTTAGTCTACGGTTTCGTAGTCAGCGTCCACTACGCCGTCGCCGCCGGGCTGTGCGCCACCCTGGCCGCCCTGGGGATTTGCCTGGGCGTAGAGTTTTTCAGCGATGGGATAGAAGGCCTTCTGCAGTTCATCGGAAGCGGCCTTGATCGCCTCCACATCGGTGCCCTTGTTCAGTTCCTTCAACTTCTCAATGGCAGCCAGAACGGGAGCCTTCTCGCTTTCAGTGACCTTGTCGCCCAATTCGTTCAGGGTCTTCTCGGTCTGATAGATCAGATGCTCGGCGTTGTTGTGGGTGTCCACTTCTTCCTTGCGAGCCTTATCTTCGGCAGCGAACTGCTCTGCTTCCTTCACAGCCTTGTCGATATCCTCCTGGGAGAGGTTGGTGGAAGCAGTGATGGAGATGTTCTGCTCCTTGCCGGTGCCCAGGTCCTTGGCGGAAACCTTTACGATACCGTTGGCATCGATGTCGAAGGTAACTTCGATCTGAGGAACGCCACGGGGAGCGG
>CALBJG010000162.1 GCA_937892865.1 uncultured Clostridia bacterium | reverse complement strand
ATAAAGATACACACTGGCCAAAACCGCAATTACAATCCCCAGATACACAAAGGGATTGTAAGAAAATAACAGCTCGCCCACAACCGGAATATCACTGAGCCCCGGAATGCTGATATTTCTCATCTGCTCTGTAATTTTCTCCGGAAGCTTTAAGGTACCGCCCTCGGAACGCTCCAGCATATAAACACCAATAAAGTTGGAAAGACCCACGCCAAAAATAGTCATGGTCAGTCCCGTTACATTCTGATCTGCCATAAAGGTAACCGTCAGAACACCATAAATCAGTGCTGCTGCCGTACCGGCTGCTTCACCGGATACGGCGCACACCGGGATCACCCGGGACACATCCCACATCTCATCGGTGACGGAAATACATCTTCCCGCAACAGCAAGGTTCTTTATCTTCTTGCCATACAACGCAGAGTAAGGCAACTCGTAAACCGGACCGGAAATGCGCCAATCAGAAAACAAGCCAACAGAATTATCAAATTGCTGACGGTCAATACAATCTAAGGTAGACGCACCACACAGTCGCCGGGTCATACGCAACTGTGGGATCGTCGCAATACTGCCGAGCATATGATCTTCCGTCAACTCTCCTCTCTCGAGAAAATGGTTCAGCGTTGTTTTATGCGAGATCTGCATCAACTTGCTGATCTCTTCTGCGTCTACACCTGCATACTTATGGGTTTGCGGTATCCGCATTTCATCAGTAGAGTCCCCTTCCGGAACATCCAGCACACCTACCGGAAAAAGATGCATACCTTCTTTATCGGAGTAGTAATACCAGCCTGCTAATCCATTGCCGGGAGCATACAAAGCAGTTTCCTCACCTGCAAATCGGCAAACATCAGCATCGCCGGAACAGTCGATCACATTTCCTGCCGCAATCGCACTTCTTCCGCTTTTATTCTCAACGATCAGGTGCGTAATGATTTGATCAGAAACTGATGTATCGCAGACTGTCGTGCCATAAAGGATCTCGACGCCATGCTCTATCAACAACTGTTCCATTAAAATAGCGCATAGTGAAGCATTATATCGCACTTTGTATCTGCCGGCACACTTTTCTTCTATACTGCCACCTTCGATCCAGGCTTTTCCATAGATCAGTTCACTGCCATGACTAATAGATAATTTCAAAAGTTCTTCTGCTATGCCGAAACTGACTTGATGACCTCTGCCGTCACACAGCGGTAAATAAATAGTGATCAAACCTGCTGTTCCCAAACCGCCAAGCATATACATTCTTTCGCAAAGGAGCACCTTATTTCCACCGCGGGCAGCCGCCAACGCCGCAGAAACACCGGCAAAACCGCCGCCGACTATGACAGTATCATATTTCCCTGTCACAGGAATTTCCCTTGCTTGTTCCTTGAGTGTTTGCATAATTGCCTCCACATAGTGTTATTGTCTCTATTCTATCCCATTGCTGCTATTTTTTCAATACAAAAACCGGCACAGTTAGTGCCGGTTTTAATGTAAATAATTATTTAAAATACTTTACTGCAGCCTCAAACATACGAATGTCATAGTTGCCGGGAACATTCTTATAAAGGCCAGCGCCAACACGCTCACTGTGACCCATTTTGCCGAACACTCTGCCATCGGGAGATGTAATGCCCTCGATTGCAAACAGAGAACCGTTGGGATTGAACGCAGCGTCCATAGTAGGTTCGCCGTTCAAGTCCACATACTGGGTTGCGATTTGTCCGTTCTTTGCCAGTTCCAATGCCAGTTCTTCGGAAGCGAAGAAACGACCTTCACCGTGGGAAATGGGAACATTTACAATATCGCCAACATTCATCAGGCTAAGCCAGGGAGACTTATTGGAAGCGATTCTGGTACGAACGATTCTGGACTGGTGGCGTGCGATGGTATTGAATGTCAATGTGGGGCAATTTGCATCCGTATCGATGATCTTACCATAAGGCACAAGACCTAACTTGATCAGTGCCTGGAAACCGTTACAGATACCACACATCAAGCCATCGCGGTCATCCAGCAGTTTGCTGACCTGCTCCTTGATCGCAGGATTCCGGAAGAACGCCGTGATGAACTTTGCAGATCCGTCAGGCTCGTCACCGCCGGAGAAACCACCTGGAATGAAGATCATCTGTGATTCAGCAATCTTATTCGCAACGGTTTCCACACTTCTTGCCACATCCTCTGCGGTCAAGTTGCGAATTACCACGATCTCCGCTTCACCACCGGCAGCCATTACCGCCTTGGCAGAATCATATTCACAGTTTGTACCGGGGAACACAGGAATCAAAACCTTGGGTTTTGCAACCTTAATTGCAGGTGCAGCAACGGGTGTACCGGTAGCGCTGAATGCCTCAATCTTCCGGTCCGTTTCCTTTGTCTTGGTGGGATAAACCTTCTCAAGAACAGCGCTGTTCAGTTCATACAATTCAGCAATTGAAACAGTCTCGCCGCCATAAGTAATATTGGGTTCTGCTGTTGTATAACCAACAAGCGTGCCAAAATCACATTCTTCTGTCAGTTCCGCAAGAATCTGACCGTAACCTGCACCGTAATTTGTCGAAGCGGAATCATTCTCAATAAAGCCGATATCATTACCAAAAGACATCTTCATCACTGCCTCGGCTACGCCACCGGCATCTACCGCCCAGGATGCTTTTACTTTGCCCTCTTGGCATAACTGATGGAATTTCTCCCAAGTAGCTTTCCAACTGTCATAGTCAGCAAGGTCAGCGCCACCAAAGAGGTATACAGGATGTCCGGCCTCTTTGAACTCATTGGAAATCACTTCATCCGCTTTTAAAGGCGCAATGGCGAAGGAAATCACGGTGGGTGGAACATCTTTATCCAGGAATGTACCGGACATAGAGTCCTTGCCGCCGATTGCCGCAGCATTTAAGCCCAACTGGGCATCCAGTGCGCCCAGCAGTGCCTGGAACGGCTTGCCCCAACGGAGAGGTTCCGTACGAAGTTTCTCAAAGAATTCCTGCAATGTCAAATATGCCTTCTTATAATCAGCGCCGGCAGCCACGATTTTCGCCATAGAGGAAATAACGCTGCCCTGCGCGCCAATATAGGGATCAGCGCTGAGCAGATCCGGATCGCAGCCCCAGGCAAATACGCTTGCTTGGTCAGTAAACTGTCCCGGAAGTACCGGAAGTTTTGCCGCCATTGCCTGGGTAGGCGTGGTTTGATTCTTGCCGCCAAAAGGCATAAGAACAGAACCCGCGCCGATAGTTGCGTCAAAACGCTCCACCAGACCTCTCTGGGAAGCAAATTTCAGGCTGGAAGCCATTGCCCGTAAATCGGACTTGACATTCTCCGGAGTCGCCTTGCGATCCGCAACCTCAACTGCGACATGCTTCACAGCGCCATTGGTGTTCAGGAATTCACGGCTGAGGTTTGCGATCTCATTTCCCTTCCAGGACATAACCATACGGGCGTCTTCCGTGACAACCGCAACGCGGTATGCCTCTAAGTTTTCTTTCTCGGCAGCAGCAATGAATGCATCAACATCTTCAGGCGCAACCACAACAGCCATACGCTCCTGAGACTCAGAAATAGCAATTTCTGTTCCGTCCAGGCCCTCGTACTTTTTGCGCACAGCGTCCAGATCGATCCGCAGGCCGTCGGCAAGTTCGCCAATGGCAACAGATACGCCGCCAGCGCCAAAGTCGTTACAACGCTTGATCAGCCGGGTCACATTGGCATCCCGGAACAAACGCTGGATCTTTCGTTCTTCAGGTGCGTTACCCTTCTGTACCTCAGATGCCATAGTCGTCAGAGACTTCATATTATGGCTCTTGGAAGAACCGGTTGCACCACCGATGCCGTCACGACCGGTACGACCGCCCAACAAAACGATAACATCTCCGGGAGCAGGACGCTCACGGCGTACATTATAAGCAGGAGCAGCGGCAACAACTGCGCCGCACTCCAAACGCTTGGCTACATAACCATCGTGATAGAGTTCCGCAACATGACCGGTGGCAAGACCAATTTGGTTGCCGTAAGAGGAATAGCCTGCAGCCGCGGTTTGACAGAGTTTACGCTGGGGCAGTTTGCCTGCAAGTGTATCTTTTAAAGACTTTCTGGGATCGCCTGCACCGGTGACACGCATTGCCTGATGCACATAAGCGCGTCCGGACAGAGGATCTCGAATGCAACCGCCGATACATGTAGCTGCGCCGCCAAAAGGCTCGATTTCGGTAGGATGGTTGTGTGTCTCATTTTTGAACATCAGTAACCAATCCTGATCTTCGCCATTGACATTGGCAGTAACATGGATAGAGCAAGCATTGATCTCTTCACTTTCATCCAATTCCGGCAAAAGACCGCGTTTTTTCAATGTCTTTGCGCCGATGGTAGCAATGTCCATCAGTGTCTGGGGGCGCTTACTTGCCTTTTCTTCACCATAAACCTCAATTCGGGCATCCAGGTAACGCTTGTATGCTGCAGCAACCGCATCATCGTGGATACAGATATCATCCAAATGCGTAGAGAACGTGGTATGACGGCAATGATCAGACCAGTATGTATCTACGACGCGAATCTCCGTGATTGTGGGATTTCTGTGCTCTTCATCGCGGAAATATGCCTGCAAGAATTTCAGGTCGTCCAAATCCATAGCCAGGCCCAATTTATCCAACAATTCCGTCAGTCCTGCATCATTCAGGGAAATGAATCCGTCAACTGTTGCAACTGTCTGAGGCGCATCATACGCAACAGCAAGGGTCTCCGGCAGTTCCAAACTTGCTTCCCGACTTTCAACCGCATTGATCACATGTTTCTTGATGGCAGTGATATTCTCATCTGTAAGCTCACCGGTAAGCACATACACCTTAGCAGTACGGATGGTAGGCCGGTTACCTTGAGAGATGATTTGGATACACTGGGCCGCAGAGTCGGCTCTCTGATCATACTGACCGGGCAGAGGCTCCACTGCAAACACCACCTGGCCGGTAGGTGCCTGAAAAGTCACATCATCCACCTGGGGCTCAGCGAATACAGTATTTACTGCATAGTCAAAGAGGCTTTTCTCCAAATTTTCAGCATCGTACCGATTCAAAACACGAACGTTTTCCAATGCGTCGATCTGCAGAAAATCCTTGATTTCCTTGCGCAGGCTGTCAGCCTCATGGGTCTGTCCCGCCTTCTTTTCTACATATACGCGATAAACCATAAAGGCAACCTCCTTATTTGTATGCGGCCAGACCCCGCTGACCGATATCACTTCTGCGATATGCACCTTCAAACTGGACACCGTCAGCAAGGCGATAGGCTTCTTTAATTGCTGCTTCCAAAGAATCGGCAACGGCAGTTGTGCCGGTGACACGGCCACCGGAAGTCACCAGTTTGCCTCCGTCTAATTTTGCGCCGGCTACATAGGTGTGTTTCTCTGCCTCCGGGGTCATTGACATCTCAAAGCCTTTTTTATAACTTTCCGGATAACCGGCGGATGAAGTAATAACACAGCAAGCATGACGATCTGCAAATTTCACTTCCGTATCAGCCAATGTACCGTTAGTCGTTGCCTGCATAACTGTCAGCAGATCACTTTCAAGCAAAGGCAATACCACCTGGGTTTCCGGATCACCAAAGCGACAGTTGTATTCAATAACCTTAGGACCGTTGGGTGTCAGCATTAAACCAAAATACAAACAACCTTTGAATGTTCTGCCTTCGGCATTCATTGCGTTGATCGTAGGCAGGAAGATGGTATTCATACACTGTTCTGAGATTTCAGGTGTGTAGTAAGGATTCGGCGCAATAGTACCCATACCGCCGGTATTCAAGCCGGTATCATTGTCCCCTGCCCGTTTGTGGTCCATAGAGGAAACCATCGGTTTTACCACTTTACCATCTGTAAAGGCAAGAACCGACACTTCTGGACCCGTAAGGAATTCCTCAATAACGACAGTAGAGCCGGACTTGCCAAACTTGGCATTTGCCATCATATCGGTTACTGCTTCCACAGCCTCCTCACGGGTTTGGGCGATGATAACACCTTTGCCCAAAGCAAGCCCGTCAGCCTTAACAACGGTAGGAATGGGCGCGGTTTTCAGATATTCCAGCGCCTGCTCCAATTCCGTAAAAATTTCATAAGAAGCAGTGGGAATACCATACTTCTTCATCAGATCTTTGGAAAATGCTTTACTGCCCTCAATAATCGCTGCATTTGCAGCAGGGCCAAAACAAGGAATGCCGATTTCATTCAGGCGATCAACGCAACCAAGAACCAGCGGATCATCCGGTGCAACAACCGCATAATCAACAGAATTCTTTTTTGCAAAATCCACAATGCCATCTAAGTCCGTTGCAGCAATATTCACGCAGGTAGCATCCTTTGCAATACCGCCGTTTCCGGGCAACGCAAATATTTCCTCAATGGCATTGTTCTCTTTCAATTTTTTAATAATGGCGTGTTCTCTGCCACCGCCACCAACAACCAAAAGTTTCATAAAAACTCGTTCCTTTATGTAAATTTTACTACATTCTAAAACGCAGGAAATGAGATACAAGAATTTCCTTGTATCTCATATTCCCAATTATTATTAGTGGTGGAACAGACGCATACCGGTAAATGCCATAGCAATACCGCGCTTATTGCACTCTTCGATAACCAGATCATCACGGATGGAGCCACCGGGCTCAGCAATATACTTAACACCGGAAGCAGCGCCACGCTTAACGGAATCCGGGAACGGGAAGAACGCATCAGAGCCCAGTGCAACAGCATCGCGAGAATTCAGCCATGCGCGTTTTTCATCATTGGTCAAAGGCTCAGGTCTGACGGTAAAATAATTCTGCCAAATACCCTCAGCACAAACATCCTCTTCATTGCCATTAATGTAGCCATCGATTACATTGTCACGACCGGGACGACCCAAATCTTCACGGAAAGGCAGGTTCAGTGTCTTGGGATGCTGACGCAGGAACCAGGTGTCTGCTTTAGAACCTGCCAATCTGACACAGTGAACACGGCTCTGCTGACCGGCGCCAACACCAATTGCCTGGCCGTCCACAGCAAAACACACAGAGTTAGACTGGGTGTATTTCAGTGTGATCAAAGAAATGATCAAGTCAATCTTGGCGCTTTCAGGGATATCCTTATTTTCAGTTACAATATTCTGTAACAGTTCTTCGCCGATTTTGAAATTGTTGCGGCCCTGCTGGAAAGTAATGCCAAAAATCTGCTTGTTCTCTACTTCGGTAGGAACATAATCCTGATTGATGGCAACCACATTATAACCACCCTTGCGCTTAGCCTGCAGAACAGCCAGGGCTTCCTCAGTATAACCGGGAGCGATAACACCGTCGGAAACCTCGCGAGCAATCAACTTTGCGGTCATTTCGTCACAGACATCAGAAAGCGCAACCCAATCACCAAAGGAGCAAAGACGATCCGCACCACGGGCGCGGGCGTAAGCGCATGCCAAGGGATTCTCATCCAGCCCCTCAATATCTTCCACAAAGCATGCCTTTTTCAGTTCCTCGCTCAAGGGCTTACCAACTGCAGCAGAAGTGGGAGAAACATGCTTGAAAGATGTAGCGCAAGGCATACCGGTAGCCTCTTTCAGTTCCTTAACCAACTGCCAGGAGTTCAGAGCATCCATAAAGTTGATATAACCGGGGCGACCATTCAGAATGGTAAAGGGCAGGTCACTGCCGTCATGCATATAGAGTTTTGCAGGCTTCTGGTTGGGATTACAACCATACTTCAGTTCAAATTCTTTCATTTTGTTTCTCCTTTTTACTGATGCTTATTGAGAATTCGCTGTTCGTACTTTCCGGTTTCCAAATCGGTATAACGGACAAACAGAGAAATTTTGTTATCGGGGTTCAGGTTTTCCCAAAGCATTGCGGTGTAGGCATCAATATCATTATCAACAGCAACGCGCTCAGGCTCGCCCTGGAAAGTAGGAATTACCGGATTACCGTCACAAACATAAGTATGCAGGAAATGGCCCAAACCGGCAATGGGAGGATATTCGTAGAAGAAACGGGCGCAGGCAGTGCCTTCCGCATCAGCAGATTTTAAGATAGACATTTTATAACTGCCGTCTCCTGCCAACAGACCGGAAATGCGAGGCGTCCAGTTCGGGCCATCGTCTTCGAACATTCTTGTCCGCAGAGCGGCTTCCCAGTTCTCGCCTCTTGCCAGATATTCCCAGATGGTATCCGTCTGATCACCGTTGGTCACGATGAGTCCGCAACCAGCCTCTCGAACGGGGTGATAGATGATCAAATGGGGATCTTTCATCAAACTGGGGTCATAGGCTTCTGTGCGAATGCCATCAGGCTCCTGAACAAATACACGGTTGCGGCTGTTCACACTGCGTCCCATAATAAAATAGGCCGCAACAGACTTTTTACCATCCGGGGTAACACCCAGCACAATGCCTCGACCGGGATAAACATTAGTGGAGAGTTTTTCGCTCATTGAGCCGATCTCGTATACATTCATTATTCTATATCCTTTCTGTTAGCCAATCATTTCCTTAGAAACCATTTCTACTGCAGCGGGCAAAATTTTCCACTCCGCCTGCTCCATAACGCGCTTTTGGAGAATTTCGGGGGTATCCCCTTCTTCAATATACACAGCTTTCTGCATTAAAATCTTACCGCCATCCGGAATCTCATTGACAAAGTGGACGGTAGCGCCGGTAACTTTAACGCCGTAAGCAAGGGCTTCCTCATGGACACGGAGGCCGTAATACCCCACACCGCAAAAAGACGGGATCAAAGAAGGATGAACATTGATGATTCGTTCTGGATACTCTTTTGTAAAATCTTCGCTGAGGATGGACATAAAGCCGGCAAGCACGATCAAGTCAATGCTGTTGATTCTTAAAAATTCTTTGATCCGCTGCTCAAATGCACTTTGAGAACCGCACAGTTTTTTGGTAACTACTTCGGTAGGTATTCCTGCCTTTGCCGCCCGTTCCAGGGCGTAAGCATTGGGATTATTGGAAATTACAAGGCAAATCGATCCGCTTTGCAAAATACCAGCATTTTGCGCATCGATCAATGCCTGCAAATTCGTTCCGCCACCGGAGACCAGGACGGCAATTCTTGCTTGTTTCATCCTCTGTTCCCCTTTTTATTATTCGATGACAATTTTCTCATCGGATGCAACGATCTTACCGATCACGTAAGCATCCTCACCGTTTTCTTTCAGTGTTTCAATTGCCAATTCTACCTGATCAGCAGGCACGACGATGCTCATACCTACACCCATATTATAGGTATTGAACATATCGCGCTCGGGAATATTGCCCGTTTTAGCGATCAAATCAAAGATAGGCAATACTCTGACTGCACTACGGTCGATCACTGCGCCCAAACCGTCAGGAATGCTGCGGGGAATATTTTCATAGAAGCCGCCGCCGGTAATATGGCTGATGCCCTTTACATCTACCTTCTCCAACAAAGCCAAAACCGGCTTCACATAAATCTTGGTAGGTGTCAGCAGTGCCTCAGCAGTGGTTCTGCCGCCCAATTCAGTCTTGGGGACATACAATTCAGGGTTATTGTTGTCGATATCAAACACCTTACGACACAGACTAAAGCCGTTGGAATGGATACCGGTAGAGGGCAGTGCAATCACAATATCACCTGCTGCCATTCTGGAATTGTCCAGAATTTTCTTCTTATCTACAATACCAACAGCAAAGCCAGCCAAGTCATATTCTTCCACCGGCATCATACCGGGATGCTCAGCCGTTTCACCGCCAATCAACGCAGCACCGGACTGAACACAACCTTCAGCTACGCCGCCGACGATCTCAGCGATCTTCTCGGGGATATTCTTGCCGCAGGCAATATAATCCAGGAAGAACAACGGTTTTGCACCGACACAGATAATATCGTTTACGCACATTGCCACTGCATCAATACCGATGGTATCGTGTTTATCCATCAGAATCGCAAGTTTAACCTTTGTGCCGCAGCCGTCAGTACCGGAAACCAGCACAGGCTCTTCCATACCGGCAACCGGCAAGCCAAAGCAACCGCCGAAACCGCCCACATCGTCCAGACAGCCTTCGTTACGGGTTCTCTTTACATGTTTTTTCATCAGTTCCACCGCGCGGTAACCGGCGGTAATATCCACGCCTGCCGCAGCGTAGCTTGCAGAATAGCTTTTTTCCATTTTTCAGAAACTCCTTTAAGTTATTCTTTGCCGTTCCAGCAGTATGTGCAAAGTTTGCAGGGCTCAATTCCGATGGCCTTGACTACGCCATCAATGGTTTGGAAACCCAAAGAGGCAAACTTGAATTTATCGCAGATGGTTTTACGCATTGCTTTGCCGCGCTCCGTATTGCCATCGGCATATTCATCGATATGCTTGAGGCCTTCCTCTCCTTCCAGTTCCACAATCACCCGGCGGGAGATCAGATCCATATCACTGGTGGAGCGGGAGAAATTCAAATACTTACAGCCATACATAATCGGCGGGCAAGCAGAACGCATATGCACAGATTTCGCGCCATTGTCATAAAGAAATTCGACCGTTTCCTGCAACTGTGTGCCGCGGACGATAGAGTCATCCACAAACAGCAGATTTTTACCAACAATCAACTCATGGACCGGGATCTGCTTCATCTTAGCAATCTTTTTCCGGTCTGACTGCTTTGCTGGGGTAAAAGAACGGGACCAGGTAGGTGTATACTTGATAAAGGCTCTGGCAAAGGGTTTGCCGGTACGGTTTGCGTAACCAATGGCATGGGGTGTGCCGGAATCCGGAACGCCACCCACATAATCAATATCCATTGATCTGCCTTGCTCCATATCCCGGTCAGCGATGGCAGCGCCATTGCGGTAGCGCATGGTTTCCACATTCACGCCCTCGTATGTAGAATTGGGGTAACCATAATAACTCCACAAAAATGCGCATATCCGCATTTCCTTACCGGGCGCGGCAAGTTGGGTCATACTATCAGGGGTCAATTCAACAATTTCGCCGGGGCCAAGTTCCTTAATCTTTTCGTAGCCTAACTTAGTAAAAGCGAACTCCTCAAACGATGCGCAATAGCCATCCGCATCCTTACCGATCTGAACCGGGATTCTGCCCAAACGGTCACGGGCAGCAATCAATTTGCCGTCATCTGTCAAAATCAGAATATTTGCTGTGCCTTCGATCACCCGCTGCGCAAACTGGATTCCTTCTACATAACTGCTCTTTTGGCTGATCAATGCCGCCACCAGTTCAGTAGAATTCACCTTGCCACCGGTCATGGCATCAAAGTGACCGCCGCTGAATGAAAGGTACTGGTCGATCAGTTCAGCAGCATTATTGACAATACCAACCGTGGAGATCGCAAATGTGCCGAGGCAGGAACGGATCAGCAAAGGCTGGGGATCGGTATCACTGATACAGCCGATAACTGAGGTGCCCTGCATTTCTTCTAAAACATGCTCAAACTTTGTCCGGAAAGGTGAATTTTCAATATTGTGGATCACCCGCTGCAAACCGATCTTAGGATCGTAAGCAGCAAGACCGGCGCGACGCGTTCCCAAGTGGGAATGATAATCCACGCCAAAGAAAACCTCCGTCATACACTCGCGTTTGGACGCAATTCCAAAAAAGCCTCCCATGGTACACTCCTTCAGGGTAAATTATGCAAAAAACAGTTTATTCAGAGTCATAGGATCGATATACTGACCGTCCTTGTAGACACGCATATTGCCGGAAGCGATCTCATCAATGAGCATCACTTTTCCGTCAGCATCGTAACCAAACTCAAACTTAATGTCATACATATCCAAGCCTTTTTCTTTCAGATCGTCAGCAACGATCTTGGTAATGGCCTGGGTCATTGCCTTCAGATCATCATATTGCTCAGCGGTCATAACGCCCAAATCCACAAGGCCGTCCTTAGTGACCAGCGGATCGCCCTTTTCATCGTTCTTGAAGGTGGTTTCCACATAGGCAGGCAGATCCTGGCCTTCTACACAGTAGTCGGAGTAGCGGCGATAGAAAGAACCGACCGCCTTATAACGGCAGATGACTTCCAGACCCTTGCCGAATACCTTACCGGGAAGAACTTCCATGGTGGTGTTTGCCAGGTCAGCGCTGACATAGTGTGTCTTAATACCTGCAGCGTTGATCTTCTCGAAGAAGTAAATGGACATACGCAGGTTTACATCACCGACACCTTCAATGGTCAAGCCAACAGCATTTTCGCCGGGGTCAAACACGCCGTCCTTGCCGGTGCAATCATCCTTAAACTTTAGCAAGTAGTTTCCGTTTTCAAGGGCAAATACATCCTTGGTCTTACCGGTGTAAACAAGTTTCTTTTCCATAATAAAATTCTCCTTTGTTGATTAAAGTTTATCCATGACACCGGCATCCTTCTGAAGGACGACCTTAGCGTCGTTTGCACGTTTTTCATCTAATTTGGCAGCAAGTTCGCTATCTGTAACAGCCAAAATCTGCAGCGCCAGAAGCGCTGCATTTGCGCCGCCGTTTATCGCAACCGTGGCTACCGGGATACCCGTAGGCATTTGAACTGTAGAAAGCAAAGCATCCATGCCGTCCAGCACAGGTCCTTTACAAGGAATTCCAATCACCGGCAAAGTGGTATTGGCAGCAATTGCACCTGCGAGGTGAGCAGCCATACCCGCTGCTGCAATCAAAACGCCGAAGCCATTGTCTCTTGCAGAAAGTGCAAAATCCCTAGCTTCGACGGGTGTACGATGTGCAGAATAAATGTGAACCTCATAGGGTACAGAGAAACCCTTGAGGATGTCAACTGCTTTTTGAATGATCGGCAGATCGCTGTCGCTGCCCATAATGATACCAACTTTTTTCATAGCAAAACCTCCTGTGAAGTGTAAAGTACAACAAAAGAGCGCACTCAGCCCAAAAAGCTAAATGCGCCCAGACGGTCGGCTAATTGGCGGTGTTCCGCCAATACTTTCTGTTCCCACGTGGTAACCCACTATTTCCGTCAGTCGCAGAAAGCAGTATATTCAATACAAAGACATTTTAACATGGCGAAAAAGCACTGTCAAGAATCAACCAACCGCTTTTAACATTTTTTACTTTTTATACACGAAAGCCCCCGGTTTTAATGCCGTTTTTGTGGAAAATTCGGCATATAAACCGGGGGTTAATTCTTCGTTATTTTACAACCTTTTTGGATTCGCAATAAATACAGCGGTAAATACCATTTTCAGGGCTGACACACTTAAAAATATGCGACAATTCCTGTTCCGTTGATGTAATGCAACGGGGGTTATCGCAAATCAGTTCATCCACTTTCCAATCAGCAGAGTTTTCACATACTTTGGGTGTTTTGGCTTCTTCCAGTAACTTCAGAATCAATGCCATACGCATATATTTTCCGTTCAATGCCTGACGGAAATATGCCGCTCTGGGATCATTGTCCACCTTAACGCTGATTTCATTGACACGGGGCAGCGGATGCAGTACGCGCATTGTGGGTTTTGCCGCCTGCATTTTTTCCACTGTAAGAATGTCACTGTCTTTAAGACGCTCATACTCGTCAAAACTATCAAAACGCTCCCGCTGGATACGGGTCATATACAGAACATCCAGTTCCGGAATCGCATCTTCCAAAGAGTCTGTTTCCACATACTCCATACCGTATTTATCCAACACTTCGTATTTGACATACTTGGGAAGTTTCAGTTCTTCAGGAGAAATCAAAACAACTTTGATGTTCTTATAGCGACCCATGGCGCTGAGCAAAGAATGGACTGTTCTGCCATACTTCAGGTCACCGCAACAGCCAACAGTCAGATTCTCCAATCTGCCGAGTTCACGATAGATAGTCAAAAGATCTGCCAATGTCTGAGTGGGATGACAGTGTCCGCCGTCACCTGCGTTGATAACGGGGATCCAAGCGCTTTTAGATGCCACATAAGGCGCGCCTTCCTTGGGATGACGCATTGCCATAATATCAGCGTAGCAACTGATCATTTTAGCGGTATCTGCGATGCTTTCACCCTTTGCAGCAGAAGAGGAACCTGCTTCGCTGAAACCGATCACATTGCCGCCCAATTCCATCATAGCAGCCTCAAAACTCAAGCGAGTACGGGTGGAAGGTTCGAAAAACAACGTAGCAAGTTTCTTTCCTTTGCAGCATTCCGAGTACTTATCCGGGTTTTCACTGATATCGCAGGCAGTATGGATCAGTTGATCCAATTCCTCCACGGAAAAGTCAACAATATCGATCAGACTTCTCATACTTTCGCTCCGTTCACCGCCAGATAGTTGCGGATTCGAGCCACATTTTCAGCATTTACTTCATCCTCTTCCAGATACTCAATGATATCATATACATCCACAACGGAGTATACCGGGAAGCCAAATTCCTCTTCTACTTCCGCCATAGCGGACTTCTCGGTCTTACCCTTTTCTTTCCGGTCAACCATAACAAAAGTAGCGGCTACTTTCACATTTTCCAAACCGCTGAGAATCGCCATACTCTCGCGAATGGCAGTGCCGGCGGTGATCACATCTTCCACAATAACCACTTCTTCACCTGCCTGAGGCACATAACCAACAAACACGCCGCCTTCGCCGTGATCCTTAACTTCCTTGCGATTAAAGAAGAATGGCACATCCAAGCCATTTTTAGAAAGCGCAACAGCCGCAGAAACCGCAATAGAAATACCCTTGTAGGCAGGACCGTACAGAACGGTCTTTTTGTTGCCAATCTTTTCGAAATATGCCTTAGCGTAGAACTCGCCCAGTTTTGCGATCTCGTCACCGGTTTTGATCATACCGGCATTGATGAAATAAGGAATTTTTCTACCGGACTTGGCAGTAAAGTCACCAAATTTCAGCACGCCTGCGCTTTGCAGAAATTGAATAAACTCTCTTTTGTAAGTTTCCATTTCTATCTCCATTCCGCTGCAGTGCAGCATTTATTATTTGTATGTAATATGAAATTTATCTTTCTCAGTAAGTTCAAGAAGATCAATTGCATTTTCAAGAACCGGTTTTACCCAGGGGAATCCAATAGGGCGGTGAATATCGCTGCCTAAATAGAATTTGCAACCCATTGCTTTTGCAATACTAAAAATACGCAAAATATTTTCCTTTTCCCCTTCCCGAAAACGGAAGTTAGAAAAATTGAGTTCAACGCCCACACCGGCAGTTGCGCAACCTTTGAAAACCTCTTCCAGTTTCTGATCAGGCAATAACATCAGTGTTTTCCGCGTCATTTCCTTATCCCGGGAGATAGTACTGTCCACCAGATGGGCGATACCGATCTTATAAAACGGTAGATCCCGTGACAGTAAACTTTCCAAGCGGCGTATCCAGGCATTTGCGCGTTTTTCAGGTGTCGCGCCGTCTTCATCACTGATACTGAAATTTTCGTGATGCATATGGGTAGTTGCAACAACAACAAAATCAAACTCGTCCCAACGATCTTTGGATACACCAATACGCATATCCTTGTCCATATCTGCCTCTGCGCCAAACAGAAAACGAACATTTTCCGACTGGGGTAAAGGTCTTGACTGACTGATCCAGGCAAAATTCTGCGGTTTATACCAATCGCAGGGTTCGCTGACGCGTTCATCCCAAAAATGGTCTGTTAAAACAATTTCACGCAGGCCATATTCCTCTGCATAATCCAAAATTCGCTGTGGTGTCTGCGCAGGGTCTGTTGCGCAAGTAGATAAATAGGAGTGAATATGATAGTCGTGATCATATTTATAGCGCATCAAAGACACCTCTCTTAGTCGCAAAACTCTGCAACACAACGCTCATAGGCAGCCACAGGGTCAGCAGCCGCGGTAATGGGTCTACCAACAACGATATAGTCAGAGCCGATCTGCTTTGCCTGGGCAGGGGTCATGACACGCTTTTGGTCGCCCACATCGCCATCGGCAAAACGAACACCGGGAGTGATGGTCAAAAACTGCTTGCCGCAAGTGTCATGAACTTTACCTGCTTCCAAAGGAGAACACACGATGCCGTCCAAACCTGCTTCTTCAGCGCACTTGGCATAGTGCATAACTACTTTATCGATAGGCTCTTTGATCAGGATGTCTTCTTCCATACTCTGCTGGTCAGTGGAAGTCAACTGGGTAACAGCAATAAGCAAAGGACGGCTGCCGTCTTCACGGGTCAATCCTTCCAGCGCTGCGCGCATCATGTTCTTTGTTCCGGCAGCATGAAGATTGGTAATATCCACATCCAAACGACTGAGAACTGCCATAGCCTTTTTGACGGTATTGGGAATATCGTGAAGTTTCAGATCAAGGAAAATCTTGTGACCTCTCGCCTTGATCTCTTTCACGATTGCAGGACCTTCGGCATAGTAGAGTTCCATACCGATCTTCACAAAGGGCTTCCTGCCGGTAAACTTATCCAAAAAAGCAAATGTCTGTTCTGCGCTGGCGAAATCGCAGGCTACGATTACGTCTTTACCCATTATTTTACGCCTCCAATAATCTCTGATAATGTATCAATTTTATATTCATCCATAACCCGGGGAAGATCTGCAATGATATCCCGGCAGATAAAAGGATCTACCAGGTTTGCTGCGCCAACTTCCACAGCCGTTGCGCCGGCAAGCATCATCTCGATCACATCTTCTGCGCTGCTGACGCCGCCCATTCCCACAACCGGAATTTTGACGGCATTGGCAACCTGATAGACCATACGAACCGCCACCGGGAAAATCGCACTACCGGAGAAGCCGCCCATTTTATTGGCAATAATTGGTTTGCGGGAACGAAGGTCAATGCGCATACCAAGCATAGTATTGATCAGGCTGATGCCGTCTGCGCCGGCATCCTCACAAGCCTTTGCAATAGAAACGATGTCTGTAACATTGGGACTCAGTTTCACGATCACCGGTTTTGTGGTAACCTTTTTTACTGCCGCTGTTACTTCAGCCGCTGCTTTCGGGTCTGTGCCGAAACTCATACCACCGCCGTGAACATTGGGGCAACTGACATTGACTTCCAACCAGCCAACCTGTTCTTCTTTATCCAGTTTCTCACAAGTATAGGCATAGTCTTCTACAGAAAAGCCGCTGACATTTGCCATAACCGGCTTATGAAAGCACTTTTTCAGTTTCGGCAGTTCTTCAGAAACTACCTTCTCAACACCGGGATTCTGCAGACCTACAGCGTTGATCATACCACTGCTGCACTCTGCGATTCTGGGTGTAGGATTGCCAAAACGGGGATCTTTTGTTGTTCCCTTAAAAGAGAATGTACCAAGGCAGTTGATATCATAAAGTTCGGCATATTCATAGCCATAGCCAAATGTACCGGAGGCGGGAATCACCGGGTTATCCAACTCAATTCCGCATAAGTTTACACTTAGTTTTCCCACAGGATCTCCTCCTTCCGCATAACCGGACCTTCCTTACAAATCCGTTTATAGCCGGTAATGGTCTTGCAGGAACAACCCATACAAGCGCCGAAACCGCAACCCATTCGTTTTTCAAAACTCATCTGTCCGGAGGTTGTAGATGCTTTATAAACGGCCTTCAACATCGGCTCGGGACCACAGGTGTAAAAGAAGGTATATTCAAGGTCTTTCAGGGCATCGGTTACGAAACCTTTCAAGCCGTAAGAACCATCAACAGTGGTAACGGTAACATCTGCGCCCAAAGCCTTGAATTCTTCTTCATAAAACACTTCGTTTTTGGTATTGAAGCCCAAAATAACTTTAACCTGCTTACCTTGGGCAATCAGTTTCTTTGCCAGCAAATACATAGGTGGTACGCCAACGCCACCACCCAGCAATACAGGCTTATCCCCTGCTGCAGACAAATCATAGCCGTTGCCCAAGCCGGTAAGTACATCCAGTTTTCCTTCCTGCATTTGGGACATCTGTTTCGTACCCTTACCAACGACCTTATAAATAATCGTCAAACTATCTCCATCCACGTCGCACACAGAAATGGGACGACGCAGATACAACCCATCCAGTTTGATATTCACAAACTGACCGGGGGCAGTAATTTGGGAAATATCCCCTTTAAGCACCATTTTAAACACATTTTCTGTTAATGGGGTGTTATAGAGGATCTCAAAATAACTCTGCTTCATTGTTTCTCCTTGTGTTGTGGCGGGAGCATGCCCCCGCCACTTATCAACTCAATTACGCGTCAATCGTGGAAATCGTCAAAGTGACCTCTTCCAAAACATCCAGCAAGACACCCACAGTATCCAAAGAGGTAAAGATCGTAACATTATTCTCTGTTGCGATCTGACGGATGTGGTGACCGTCATTGGCGGAACCGTCATCGCCGGGGTCTTTGGTGTTCAACACATAAGCGATGTGGCCCTGACGCAATGCCTCGGGGATCTCATCACTGCCGGAACTGATCTTATTCAGAACATGGGTACGGATACCGTTGCTCTTAAGGAACTGGGCAGTACCGGAGGTTGCCTGAATGTTAAAGCCCAGATTATAGAACCGACGAATCAGCGGCAACGCTTCTTCCTTATCCTTATCGGCGATGGTAGCAAAGACAGTGCCGTAATTCTGCAGGTGCATGCCTGCTGCCTGCAATGCCTTATACAGCGCGCGGTTCAGTTTATCATCGTAACCAATGGCTTCACCGGTGGATTTCATCTCGGGGCTCAGGTAAGCATCCAGGCCGCGGAGTTTATTGAAGGAGAACACAGGAGCCTTTACATACCAGCGTTTTTTCTCATCGGGATAGATGTCAAACAAGCCCAATTCTTTCAGGCTCTTGCCCAAGATAACCTCGGTGGCAATATCTGCCAAAGAGTAGCCGGTCGCCTTGGAAAGGAACGGCACTGTACGGGAAGAACGGGGGTTGACCTCGATGATATACACATTGTCATCCTGGTCAACGATGAACTGGATATTGTAAAGACCTACAATACCGATACCCAGGCCCAACTTCTTTGCATACTGCAAAATCGTACCCTTAACTTTATTGGAAATGCTGTAGGTAGGATACACGCTCATAGAGTCGCCGGAGTGAACGCCGGTGCGTTCAACCAATTCCATAATGCCGGGTACAAAAACATTGGTGCCGTCGCAAATAGCGTCAACCTCCACTTCCTTGCCCTGGATATACTTATCGACCAGAACAGGCTTGTCTTCGTCGATCTCAACGGCGGTACGCAGGTAATGACGCAACTGCTTTTCGTTAGCGACGATCTGCATAGCGCGACCGCCCAAAACAAAACTGGGACGCACCAAAACGGGATAACCAATCTCTGCTGCAGCAGCGATACCGTCTTCCAATTTGGTGACCGCTCTGCCCTTGGCACGAGGAATATTCAATTCGTTCAGCAGATTTTCAAATGCATTCCGGTCCTCTGCTCTGTCGATAGCCGCGCAATCTGTACCGATGATCTTCACACCACGGTCAAACAGAGGCTGTGCCAAATTGATAGCAGTCTGTCCACCCAGAGAAGCGATAACGCCCTCCGGTTTTTCAAACTCAATGATGTTCATAACATCCTCAGTGGTCAGCGGCTCAAAATACAGTTTATCGGCAGTTGTATAGTCTGTAGAGACAGTCTCCGGGTTATTGTTGATAATGATTGCCTCATAACCGGCATTTTTGATAGTCATAACCGCGTGGACCGTAGAGTAGTCAAATTCTACGCCCTGACCGATACGTATCGGGCCTGCGCCCAAAACGATAATTTTCTTTTTATTGGTAAGAACAGAAGCATTCTCACCGGTATAAGAAGAATAGAAGTAAGGAATATATGCGCCGGTATGGCAAGTATCTACCATACGGAACACCGGGAACAGATTATGCTCTTTGCGGAAGTTGTATACATCCAGTTCGGTGCATTTCCACATACGGGCAACATATTTATCGCTGAAGCCCATCTTTTTCGCGGCTTTCAAAATATCCAGATCCCGGGGATTTGCCTTGAGTGTTTCTTCCATATCCACGATCCGTTTGATCGCCTCAAGGAAGAACGGCGTGATCTGGGTGATCTCGTGGACTTGCTCTACGGTGATACCTCTTGCAAGCAATTCTGCAATAGCGAAGATATTGTCATCCCGGAACTGGCGGATATACTCCAAGATTTCAGCATCTGCCATATCATCAAACTTATGATGATAAACATGATTGACTCCAACTTCCAAAGAACGGATGCCCTTCAGCAAACATTCCTCCAAAGTAGAACCGATACCCATAACTTCACCGGTAGCCTTCATCTGCGTGCCAAGGGTATTGGATGCAGTTGTGAACTTATCAAAGGGGAATCTGGGGAGTTTTGCGATCACATAGTCAAGTTGGGGCTCAAATGCGGCATTGGTATTTGCAATCTTAATATCGGTCAGTTCCATACCCACGGCAATCTTGGCGGTCACCCGGGCAATGGGGTAGCCGGATGCCTTGGATGCCAGCGCAGATGAACGGGACACACGGGGGTTGACCTCGATCAGATAATATTCGCTGGTATGGGGATTCAGTGCGTACTGTACATTACAGCCGCCTTCGATCTTCAGTTCACGAATGATCTTAATGGCAGAATCGTTGAGCATCTTTTTATCTGCATCAGACAACGTCATAATGGGAGCAACAACAAGGCTGTCACCGGTATGGACGCCAACGGGATCGATGTTTTCCATACCACAGATGGTAATGGCATTGTCGGCAGAGTCACGCATAACTTCAAACTCGATCTCTTTATAGCCCTTAACGCTCTTCTCGATCAGCACTTGATGAACGGGAGAAAGTTTAAAGGCATTCAGACCGATCTCGATCAGTTCTTCTTCATTGTACGCAAAGCCACCGCCGGTACCACCAAGGGTAAAAGCAGGACGCAAAACAACGGGATAACCGATCCGCTCTGCCGCCTCTTTTGCTTCTTCAATGGAGTAAGTGATCTCAGAAGGAATAACCGGTTCGCCGATAGACTGACACATTTCTTTGAACAGTTCTCTGTCTTCAGCCCGTTCAATGCTCTTGGAACTGGTACCGAGAAGTTCCACGCGGCACTCTCTTAAAACGCCTTTTTGCTCCAACTGCATAGCAAGATTTAAACCCGTCTGACCACCGATGCCGGGAACAATGGCATCAGGACGCTCATAACGAATGATCTTCGCGATATACTCCAAAGTCAACGGTTCCATATAAACCTTGTCGGCAATTGTGGTATCAGTCATAATGGTGGCGGGGTTAGAGTTACACAGGACGACCTCATATCCCTCTTCTTTTAATGCCAGACATGCTTGTGTACCGGCATAGTCAAACTCAGCAGCCTGGCCGATCACGATAGGGCCGGAGCCGATGATCAAAATTTTCTTTATATCCGTTCTCTTTGCCATTTCTATATCCTCCTGTTACTCACAGCATTTGTATACTATATTTCCGTCGCAAACGGTCATAACACATTCGCCCAGCAGTTTCCAACCCTCAAAAGGCGTCGCCTTTCCTTTGGACAAAAACTGTTCCGGATCAACGGTTATTTCTTTGCTTAAATCCCACACAGTATAGTCATTACCTAACGGGATGTTAAATCGTTTTCTTGGATTGATCGCCAGTAGTTCGATCAGTTTCTCCAAAGATATAATACCTTTTTTCACCAGATGGGTATACAGCACCGGGAATGCCGTTTCAATACCTACAACACCGAAAGCGCTTCCCTGCAAACCTTTTGCCTTTTCTTCTGCGCTGTGAGGCGCATGGTCAGTAGCGATCATATCAATAGTGCCATCCTGAATTCCACGAATCAACGCCTCTTTATCCTCGGCACTGCGCAGCGGCGGATTCATTTTGAATCTCCCCTCTTCCTGAAGGTCGCTATCGTCCATCACAAGGTAATGCGGACCGGTTTCGCAGGTAACATTTACGCCTCTCGCTTTTGCCTGGCGAATGATCTCCACACTTTCCTTTGTGGAAATGTGGCAGACATGGTAGGCGCATCCGGTTTCTTCCACCAGTTTCAAATCTCTTGCGATCTGTTCATACTCACTGGCACTACAGATACCTTTGTGTCCGTGATTTTTGGCATATTCACCATCGTGGATATAGCCGCCACGGAGCAGGCTGTTCACTTCGCAGTGGGCAACGATCATCTTCCCCAGTGCTTTTGCCTGCAACATCGCAGTGCGCATCATATCATCATCCTGCACGCCTTTTCCGTCATCGGAAAAACCGATCACGTCCGGTGCCATATCGCTAAGGTCAGCAAGGTTCTCCCCTTTTTCGCCGACAGTAATTGCGCCATAGGGATATACATGAATGCAGGCATCGTTCCCAATCAGTTTCAACTGTTCATCCAAATGCTCTCTGCTATCAGGTACGGGGTTCAGATTCGGCATCGTGCAGACCGCAGTATAACCGCCTCTGGCAGATGCTTCAGATCCCGTAGCAATAGTCTCTTTATAAGAAAAACCCGGCTCACGGAAATGCACATGCACATCACAAAAGCCGGGAAAAACAGTATATTCAGAAACGTCGGAAGACAGCAATTCCGCCGTTAAAGGAGCATTGGAAGAAATAAAATCATCAACACAGCAACAAACACTCTTCAGTTTCTTCACTGCGCTCATCATATTTTCTCCTCCTCGTATTTTTACTTGAGTTAGTATAACATATACCAATATATTTTGTCAAATATCGCTCAATGATTTTTTGATGATTTTTTGCACGAAAACAGTTAACTATTTTGCAAAATTTTCTACATTTCATTTTTTACGAAAGTTTTTCGAAATTCTTTGGAACTATTGATTTCATTTTTGTAATTTTCTATAATAAACCAAAGAGAAAATATATCAAGGAGGACATACTATGAATCATCTTCATATCGGTTGGGCAGAGGTCAGTCTTGTTCCCGATAAACGGGTATCTTTACCCGGACAGTTATACGAGCGTATCAGCGAATATGTGGAATCCGAAATCACCGCTACTGCAATGGCAATCGATTCCGGTTCTGATCAGGCGATCATCATCTCTTGTGATTTAACAGGTGTTACCGGTGCCCTGTTGGAAGAAGTGCGTTCCCGCTTCGCAAAACTTTGCACAGAAGTTGCGCCGGAAAAGATCATTATAGGCGCAACCCACACCCATACTGCGCTGAAGTACGGAACAAGCAATAATGCGCCGACACCTTCTGTTGCTATTCTAAATGAGTTTTTACCGGAAGGCAAAAAGTATACATCCATCGTTAAGATCGATGAAACAGTACAAACCCCCGTTGAGGCTTTTGAGATGCTCTCTGACCGGATCAGCCGAGTGGCCAAGGAGGCTTGGGACAACAGAAAGCCTGCCATGTATGCCAATGCCTTTGGCAGAGCCCCCATCGGTTTCTGCCGCCGGGTATGCTTTAACGACGGTTCTGCCCAGATGTGGGGCGATACCAACACTGCAACCTTCACTGCGCTGGAAGGCGGTAACGATTCCGGTATCGAACTGATGTATATGTTTGACGAAAACAAAGCCCTTACCGGCATTGTGGCAAATATTGCCTGCCCCTCTCAAATTCTGGAACACCGAAACTTTATTTCCTCTGACTACTGGGGCAAAGCAAAAGCTCTGCTTCGGGAAAAGTTTGGCGAGCATATTTATCTGCTGGCGCTGTGTGGCGCAGGCGGTGACCAATGTCCCCGGGATCTGGTTCGCTGGGTAGATCCGGAAGAACCGGTAAAAGACCCCCATATCAGCAGACCGAACCATTTAGACCGGGTGGCTGATCCCTCTATGTTCGATTTGTCCGGCTGCCGGTTAGCCGGTAAACGCGTTGCCAATGAGATCATCGCTGTTTATGAAGAACTGACAGAGATCAAATCCGATATTCCTTTTGCCCATAAAGTAATGATTATGGATTTACCCTTGCGCAAAGCGACCATTTCGGAGTATAATCATGCTGTCAGGGAAATTGAATACTATGTTGACAAAAACAAAAACAAGGAAGTTTTCAATTTTGTAGACAACGCCGCTATGTATGTTCACGCCGGCACGATCAACCGTTACCGCCAGCAGCAGACCCAGGAAGTTGTTCCGACAGAAGTACATATTCTGCGAATCGGTGATATTGCCCTTGCTACCAATCCCTTTGAACTGTTTTTGGACTACGGCAATTACATGAAAGCCAGAAGTTATGCCCATCAGACCTTCATTATGCAACTCTCCTGCGGCGCTTTGGGATACCTGCCTACAGAAAAGGCGGAAAAAGGCGGTCATTACAGCGCATATATCACCAGTGGCAATATCGGCCATGAAGGCGGTGATATTTTTACAAGAAGAACCGTTACAGAAATCAACAAACTATTTAAGTGAGGTTAAACACTATGGCAAAAGCTAACATTAAAGCGCCCTTTTTTGAAATCGGCCCAAAATCCTACCTTTACGGCGATGACATCATTGAACTGGCAAAGGCAGCCGATGTCGCCTCTGCAAAATACGATGTGGACATCATTTTTACTTGCCCCGTCGTGGATATTCGACGGGTAGCGCAGGAAACCAGCCGCATCCACGTTTTCGCACCCCATATGGACCCCATCTATCCCGGCAGAGGCCTGGCAGATACCTTGCCCGAATCCCTGGTTGCCGCCGGCGCAGAGGGTGTTATGCTGAACCATGTGGAAAAACCTCTTGCTTTTGATGTGTTGGCTGAGACGATCAAACGCGCCGACGAAGTTGGTCTTACCACAATTGTCTGCGCTGATTCTATGGCAGATGCCAGCAAGATCGCCGGTCTGCACCCTGACATCATCGTTGCCGAGCCTTCTGAATTGATCGGTACCGGTGTCAGTGTCGGTCCTGAATATGTGGAAGCCGCTATGAAGTCCGTCAAGAATGTAGATGAGAACATTCTTGTTCTGACCGCAGCAGGCATTGCCAACGGTCAGGATGTTTATAACACCATCATCGCCGGCGCGGATGCCACCGGTTCTTCCTCCGGTGTTGCCAAGGCTGCAGACCGCCCTGCTATGGTGGACGAAATGATCGCCGCTGTCCGCAAGGCATGGAACGAGCGTCACGGAGCATGAAGTATGAACTGTCTTGGAATTGATTTTGGTACAACCTCAGTAAAGGCTGTGCTGTTTGATGATAAACTGAATCAGATCGCCGAGCATAACGAGAGTTATTCTCTTAACACAAGCGGTGACCGGGTAGAACTGCCCCCGGAAACCTACCGTCAACTTTTACAAAATGCCATTGCGGCGGCAAAAGCCGCTGACCGGGTGGATTGTCTTGCTATCGATACCCAATGCGAGACTCTCATTTTAACCGATGAAAAAGGCGTGCCGGTGCGGGATGCAATTGTTTGGCTGGACAACCGGGCAACGGAAGAGGCAAAACTGATTGAAGATCACTTTGGACGACAACTGGTTTATGAAGTAACCGGCCAACCGGAAGTAACTGCCACTTGGCCTGCCTGCAAATTGTTGTGGGTCAAGCGCAATGAGCCGGAAGTTTGGGCGCAGACAAAAAAGGTTTTTCTGCTGGAAGACTATTTGCTGTATACCCTTACCGGTGAATTTGTCACAGAAAAAACCTTGCAGTCATCCACCATCTACTTTGACATTCGAAATGGCAGCTGGTGGCAGGAAATGCTAGACTATATTGGTGTTTCTGATACGATGCTTCCCAAGCTGATGGGTAGCGGCGAATATGTGGACGAGTATGACGGTATTAAGATCGTGACATCCGCTATGGACCAGGTAGCCGGCGCAATCGGCGCAGGTGTTGTAGAGCAAGGCATTATCAGCGAAATGACCGGTACTACAATGGCAATTTATGTTCCCACAGATCACATCCCCGCCTATGACCCCAACAGTTTTGTCCCCTGCCACTACAGTTTTGATGACAGTTACTGTCTGCTGTCCTGGAGTCCCACTGCCGGTATGGCGCTGAAATGGTTCCGGGATACTTTTCTCAAGGATAAGTCCTTTGATGAATTGAATCTTCTTGCTGCCGCTGTACCCATTGGCTGTGATGGTGTTACCTTCCTGCCCTATCTGTGTGGCTCTACTATGCCGAAATATAACCCCGATGCCCGGGGCAGTTTTACGGGATTGACACCGGAGCATACTGCGGGTCACTTTGTCCGCAGCATTATGGAGTCTGTTGCTTGTATCTTAAAGAACAATTTAGACCACTTGGGTGTTCCCGTTGAGCAAATCCGTATTATGGGCGGCGGCGCAAAGAGTCCTCTTTGGAGTCAAATGAAAGCTGACATTACCGGAAAGAAACTCCAAACTTTAAAGAATAAAGAAACCGCCTGCCTCGGCGCTGCAATTTTAGCCGGTGTAGGCGCAGGCGTATTCTCCTCAGTTAAAGATGCTTGCAAATGTATCAGCATCGATAAAGAATATGTCCCTTCCGGAAATGACTATACCGGTGTTTATGACGCTTTCCGGAAATACGATACCATTCTGAATGTAAGAGAGGAAAAGTAATATGATAAAAGCCGCGTTTGTTGGCTTTGGTGAAGTCAACACCCCAATCGATATTATTATTAACAAGTGCAAGACCGCAGAGGAAGGTTTAAAAAAAGAAGGTCTTGAGTTGATCAGCGTCTATCCTGTTACTGACGATTATGAGGAAAAAGATATCAAAAAGGCTGTTTCTGCTCTGGAAAACAAGGATTTTGATGTACTGATCTGTTGCATTGCCGGTTGGATCCCCACCCATGCGGTTGTGAAAGTAACAGAGCATTTCCGCAATAAACCTATGGTTCTGTGGGGTCTGTGCGGTTGGATGGAAGGTGACCGACTTGTGACCACCGCTGACCAGGCAGGTACTACCGCTCTTCGTAAAACCTTCCAGGATCTGGGCTATACCTTCAAATATGTCTATGACATCATTGGTTTGCCCTCCAAAACAAAAGCAGTTTACAACTGGGCTATTGCTGCTGCGGCTGCCGCTAAACTGCGCCACGCCCGCAGTGGTATGGCAGGCTACCGGGATATGAACCTCTATGGCACACTCTATGACGGCGGCAGTTTGAAACGGCAAATCGGTCCGGAGATTGAAACCTTTGAAATGTTGGAAATTGAGCAGCGGTACCAGAAGATCACCGATGAAGAAAAACAGATAGTGATCGACAACTGCATGGTAAAATGGAACTTCTTAAAGCCTGCTAATCCGGATAGTATGAAGAAAGCAGCCGGTTATTACCTGGCTGTTAAGTCCATTTGTGACGAGCGTGGATATGATGCCATTTCTCTGAAAGATGTGGACGGTATGAAGAAACTATTGGGGTTCCCCCCTGCCCCCATCTTTATGCTCCTTTCTGACGAGGCCAAACTGTGTACCATCCCCGAAAACGATGCCCTGGGCAATATCACACAGTTGATGGTAAAATATCTGACCGGACAGTGCGCCGTTTACCTGGAGTTCTATGAATTCTTTACAGACCGGGTACTTGCCGGTGTACCCGATTATGTACCTGCAGAGGTTGTGGACGGCCAGGTCACAGTTATGCCTGCGGCATTTGGTGAACTGTCTGAGGGCATTTTAAATGTCAGCAAGGTCAAAACCGGCAAAGTTACCCTCTGCCGACTGACTTATGAAAACGGCAAATACTTAATGCATATGGTCACCGGTGAAGGCATTACGCCCAGAAAGTGGGAAGAAGCCGGATGGACACAGCCTGCGCCCCAATTACCCGGTCTTGAGATCTTAATAGACGATGTGGAAGATTTTGCGCAAAAGGTTATGTGCCAGCACTATATCGTTTCCTACGGCGACAACACCGAAGTTATTGGAAATCTGTGCAAAATGCTCGGTATCGAAATTATTTAAGAATAAACGGCAGGATCAAGCGATCCTGCCGTTATTATTGTAATAACACATTTTCATCAAGGTCTTTAAAGGGGTATGCTCGTTGCCAACCGGTAGCGGTTTTGATAATACTGCTTCTGTGGGAATTCAAAAGGCGAACAATGTCATACACATCGATCCAAATTTCACTGTTACACTCTTTTTGGCTTTCGTCAAAAATCAGTTGCAAACCAAAATGAAGATGAACGGTTTCAATATTATTGACATTTTCTTTGTCTGAGTATCCAGTTCTGCCCATAAAACCGATCAAGTCACCTGCCTGCACGATATCCCCCTGCTGTAACCCCTCAACAAAAGGGCGATCTTTTTGCAAGTGGGCATAATAGTAATACCGTTTGGAATCAAAAGAACGGATGCCTACACGCCAGCCGCCGTAACGATTCCATCCAAGGGCTTCCACAACACCGCCTTCCACTGCCACGATGGGTGTACCCAAGCCACCCATCAAGTCATTACCCAAATGTTTTCGTTTAAAACCAAAAGACCTACCTACGCCAAAGTCATCACAGTGACTGTATCCGTAACCAGCCGCAACCGGTGAAAATGCTTTTAGTCCATATGTGGGTTTCAACTGGTTATTGACCTCTATTGCATAACTGCCAAGAAATCCTCCTAAGGCCGCAGAAAACGCCTTATGGTTATAATCATAATACTGATACAGATCACCCAGCAATTCGTCAGGCGATGCGTCCGTTTGCAAGTCTTTTGCTGCATTTTTTACCGATTGCAATGGACATTTGCCACCGGTTCTGCAAGCAGCAACCGCCAGAATATCGATCCAGGAGATGTGTTTCTCTTTTTCGTATGTTTCTATATCGGTATCCATTGCATATTTTAAGGATTCATAAGGCACTTTGAAATCCACCCAACGGATAGGCGCAGCTTTCGCAGGAATTGCCAAACATATGGAAAGTATCAGAATAATTGCGATCCGCCGTTTCATATTCTCACCTCGCGGTTAGAATGTGAAACGGCGGAAAAATCATACTATGTAATTATTTCAAGTCTTTGCGGATACCGTCCGCAATCCGCGCAATATCTTCCATTGTTTTGATGCCGGAAATTTGTTCCTTATAATAATTTGCATAGGCAACACCTCTTAGATACCAGGCAAAGTGCTTTCTTGCCTCCAGGCAGGCGATATGCTCGCCTTTATCTTCGCAGGCCAAACGGAATTGCTTTTCGGCAATATCCACTCTGCGGGCCAGCGGTGGCCTTGTGAAGTCATCTCCTACAAGCGACGCCTTCACTTCTGCAAAGATCCAGGGATCGCCAAAGGTGGCTCTGCCGATCATCAAGCCGTCTGCCTTTGTCCAATTTTTGCATCGGATAGCCGCATCACCGGATGCGATATCGCCGTTGGCGATCACCGGAATGGACAACTGCTGTTTTACTTTTGCGATCATATCCCAATCAGCAGTACCGGAATAGAGCATACTGCGGGTTCTGCCGTGGACGGTGAGCATAGATGCGCCACTGTCCTCCATTCGTTTTGTAAAATCAAGTACATTGATACTGCCCTTATCCCAGCCTAACCGGCATTTAACTGTGACCGGCACATCCACTGCCGCCACAACTGCTCTTACGATTTCTGACGCCAATTCAGGTGTGCGCATAAGTCCGCAACCATCGCCGAAATTGGCAATTTTAGGCATTGGGCACCCCATATTGATGTCGATAAAATCGCAGCCGGAATGTTCCAGCGCCAGTTGCGCCGCCTGCGCCATAATACCGGGATCATTGCCGAAAATCTGCGCGCCACAAAGGCAACTGTCATTTCTTTTTAAAAGGGCTTTACTCTTTTTATCCTGATATACAAGCGCCCGGGAAGATACCATTTCCGTCACGGTAATATCTGCGCCCAATTCTGCGCAAATTTCCCGGAATGCCCAATCCGTCACGCCTGCCATTGGGCCAAGGACCAAAGGATTTTCAATTGTAAATTTACCCAATTGCACAGCGTTCACCTCACTATTGGGGGATTATATCATATTTGCAAGATTCATACAAGTGCCGTGATAAGCCAAATGATTCCAGTACAAACCGCGCCGGTGATCGCCCACACGATTCCATATGCAGACAATCGATGTTTCTTTGGATGTTTGGATGCATTGATCAGCCGTTTTGCCTCTTTGAGCAATGCTTCATCTGTGATACCATCCTGCCCTACAGCGTCCTCTTTCAGAATAAAAATCGCCTGCTCAAAGAGTTTCGGGTCAGGAGAATGGACAACAATCACCTGGCGGGATATTCCTTTTACCATATTTACCACCTCTTGGGAAAAGTGTTCCCAATCGGCAGTCAGTTCATACTGTCATCTTTCGGTCTTTTATAGCGACCTTTTGGTTCCCACTCCGGCAGTGGGAATCGCTGCATTGCACCGAATATCCGTTCTTTAAGATCCGGATATGTGCTGCTTAGTTCATAAATAAGTTTTTTGACCTCTTCCCGTTTTGTAGTTTTATCCACAGGGCAGCGATTGGTCAGCACCGGCAGTTGTTCCCGGGCAGCAAAATTATCCACCGTACGCTCATGGATGTACAGCATCGGGCGGATCTGAATAATGCCGGTACGGTCAAGGTCAGTCACCGGTTGGAAACAACTGATCCTTCCTTCAAAGAGCAAAGACATCATAAATGTCTCCACAGCATCGTCATAATGGTGGCCGAGAGCCAATTTATTAAATCCTTTATCCAGCAACGCGTGATTCAGTGCTCCACGGCGCATTTTAGAACACATAGAGCACGGATTCTTTTCTTTGCGATGGTCAAAAATGATCGGCGCAATTTCCGTTTTGATCAAATTAAAAGGCACATCAAGTCTTTCGCAAAGAGATGCAATGCCACTATAGTCCATACCCAACCCCATATCGATGGTGATAGCCTCTAATTCATACGGAATATGGTTGTATTTTTTCAGTTCTGCCAGCAGCACCAAAAGTACAAGAGAATCCTTACCACCGGACACGCCAACACCGATCTTATCGCCGGGTTTGATCATCTGATAGTCTTCTACGCATCTTCTCACAAGACCGACCATTTTTTGCATAGAAAAGCCTCCGTTTTATCTGAAAATAAGAAGTGAGTATTTAAGAGCATTTAAGCGTATTTTAGAGTTTTTAAGAGTTAATATATGTTTTCACATTTTTTTGCAAAATTATGGTTGACATTTAATTTTTCCTATGGTATAAAAATCTAGCGTTTTGCAGTTATTTTACTGCGAATATATGAATTTGTCAAAATAATTTAACCTATGGAGGAACGCATAATGTCCACTACACTCGCTAAGAAGGAGACCGTTGAGCGTAAGTGGTATGTGATCGATGCAGCAGGCAAGCCCCTGGGCCGCACCGCTGTGATCGCAGCCAACCTGCTTCGCGGTAAGCACAAGGTCGATTTCACCCCCAACGTTGACTGTGGTGATTTCGTCATCGTTATCAATACCGACAAGGCTGTTCTCACCGGCAACAAGCTGGACCAGAAGTCTTACTACCGTGTATCCGGCTGGATCGGCGGTTTGAAGGAGACCAAGGCTCGCATCATGATGGAGAACCGCTCCGACTACGCTATGGAACTGGCTGTTAAGGGCATGCTGCCCAAGAACACCCTGGGCCGTAACTGCATGGGTCGCCTGCACCTGTACAAGGGTGAGGAGCATCCCCACGCTGCTCAGAAGCCCGCTGCCTGGACCCTGGACTGATTTGGAGGTAATCGATTAT
>CALBJG010000161.1 GCA_937892865.1 uncultured Clostridia bacterium | reverse complement strand
ACCGCATGGGCGAAATGAATTTGGAAATCGATAAGCTCTCTATGGGCATTGAAGAACTGGTCAGCATTGCATCCGAACACGCCTTCAGCGATATTGAGTTTGATGTGATGCGCGAAATGCTGACCATGTTTAAAAACGGCATCGACGAAATGAGCTACGAGCAGAAGCGGGTTGCCATTCGTACTGTGGTGCGTCGTATCATTTGGGACGGTGAGAACGCCCACATCGTTCTCTTCGGCGCAGAGGGTGAGGACATTGAATACCCCGACCTTTCCCATCTAATGAAGGATTCCATCGCCGAAACTGAGGACGATGAGGAGCTTGTACCCTTTGTCGGGGAGGATATGGACGAAAATTCCGTGTCGGATTTTGGCCTTGAGACTAAAACCCATTGGGGCGAGGATAGCAAATGAGATACTGATGTACTTCCGCTCGCAAAAGAAAAGCGCCCAGGATGTGTCGCTGTCTGATTACATTGAAACCGGCACCGATGGGGCAGCCCTTTCTTTAATGGATGTAGTCAGTGAAGATGAAGACCTGCTGGAGCGAGTCAGCAACCGGCAGGCGCTGAAAGAGGTCTGCGCCGCTATCGATACAGTACTTTCCGACCAGGAACGGCAGGTGATTATCCTGCGTTACGGTCTGTGCGGCAATCCGCCCCATCGTCAGCGGGAGGTAGCCAAGGTTACCGGCATCAGCCGCAGTTATGTCAGCCGTATCGAAAAAAGAGCGTTACAAAAACTCCGGGCGGTTTTGGAAGGGGAGAAAGGCGGCCTTTCCGGTTGACACTTTGCACGGCGCGTGGTAATATTGGCGTTGGTATTATAAAGAAAAGAAGTGTTTTTATGGAAAAACTTAAGACACCGAAACAAATCAATTCTCTGGCGCTGTTGCTGGCTGTGACCTATATGATCAGTTATATCACCCGCATCAATTTCGGCGGCGTGGTGTCCGAAATGGCAACAGCCACCGGCTTTACCAAAAGTATGCTGTCTATGTCCCTGACCGGCAGTTTTATTACATACGGCACCGGGCAGATCCTCTGCGGCATTATGGGCGACCGGATCTCCCCGAAGAAAATGATCACGATTGGTCTTGTGATGACCATATGTATGAACTGCCTGATCCCCTTGTGCCAAAATCCCTGGCAAATGCTGGGCGTTTGGTGCGTCAACGGCTTTGCCCAGGCGTTTATGTGGCCGCCCATCGTGCGGATGATGACCGCCTTGCTGGAGGCGGATGACTATAAGCGTACTGTCGCAAAAGTCTCCTGGGGCAGTTCTGTCGGCACGATACTGATCTACCTGATCTCCCCGGTGGTCATTATGACCGTAGGCTGGAAAGGCGTGTTCTTCGGCGCTGCCGCTTTGGGCGCCTTGATGCTCATTCTCTGGAATTGGAAAGCGGTGGATATCCAGCCCACCGGCAGTAAGAAAGTTGCCGCGCCCAAAGGCTCCAATAAAATACTGTTCACCCCCGTGGTGCTGTGTATTATGATCCCTATTGTCCTGCAGGGTATGCTCCGGGACGGCATCACCACCTGGATGCCTACCTTTATTGCCGAGAGTTTCCATTTGGGCAACGAGATTTCCATTCTCACCGGTGTGCTTTTGCCCGTTTTCAGTATCGGCTGCTTCCAGTTCACCACCTGGCTCTACCGGAAAAAGATCCAAAACCCCCTCGCCGCATCTGCGCTGCTGTTCGGCGTCGGCGGCGTGGCGGCGCTGGCGCTGTTTTTCCTCAGCCAGGAAAGCGCTGCGGCATCGGTGGTGCTGTCCGCGACCCTCACCGGCGCTATGCACGGCGTCAATTTGCTGCTGATCTGTATGGTGCCCCAGTGCTTTGAAAAGTACGGCAATATCTCAACCGTTTCCGGCGTCCTCAACGCTTGTACCTATATCGGCAGCGCCCTGTCTACCTACGGCATCGCCGCTCTGTCCGAGATCATCGGTTGGCAGAATACCATTTTCGTGTGGTTCTGTATTACCGTTGCCGGCGCGCTTTTGTGCCTGCTGTGCGTAAAACCCTGGAAGAAAAAGTTTATGAACGATTAAATTAAAGAACAGAATGTGCCATTGCCACGGCTTGCAAGCCGTGGCAATCCGTTTTATGTACAGAGTCGGCAATCAAATATATAATGCTCCGGATGGATTAGCAGAATCTGTCGGGAGATGTCGACAATTTAAGGCTTGACAAACAGTATCCGCTGTGTTACAATACTTTGGCACTCAAGAGTGCCTCAAACATCGCGGAGTAGAGCAGTTGGAAGCTCGTCGGGCTCATAACCCGGAGGTCGTAGG
>CALBJG010000160.1 GCA_937892865.1 uncultured Clostridia bacterium | reverse complement strand
CACATTGAAAGAAAGACGGCCTGGGCCGTAACCGCGGATCTTGGCATCTGCCGTAGAGGCAAACAGGTCGCGGATATCATTAAACAGACCTGTATAGGTGGCAGGGTTGGAGCGAGGTGTGCGGCCAATGGGGCTTTGGTCAATATCGATGACCTTATCCAAATGGCAAAGACCTTCCACACAGCGGTAAGCGCCGGGGCGAACGCGGGCGTGGTTCAGTTTATTTAGCAGTGTTTTGTTCAGCACCTCGCCCACAAGGCTGGATTTACCCGAACCGGACACGCCGGTGACACAGGTCAGTGTCCCCAAAGGAATATGCACATCCACATCCTTTAAGTTGTTCTCTCTGGCGCCCAATACGTATAAAGTGTCGCCGTTACCTGTCCGGCGGGCAGAGGGTACCGGTATCTTCTTTACGCCGGAAAGATACTTGCCGGTAATAGACCGATCACAACGGACAATATCCTCCAATGTGCCTGCGGCCACGATCTCGCCACCGTGACAGCCGGCGCCGGGACCAACATCCACAATAAAGTCCGCCGCCCGCATAGTGTCTTCATCGTGTTCCACCACAATGAGTGTATTGCCGATATCCCGCAGGTGTTTCAATGTCTGCAACAGTTTATCGTTATCCCGCTGATGCAAACCGATGGACGGCTCGTCTAAAATATACAGCACACCCATTAAAGAAGATCCGATCTGGGTCGCCAAACGGATACGTTGACTCTCGCCACCTGATAAAGTTGCCGCGGCACGGGATAATGTAAGATACTGCAATCCCACATCTTTCAAAAACTGCAGTCTTGACTTGATCTCCCGGATGATCTGTTCTGCGATCACCGCCATATTGCCTTCAAGATGCAACTGTTCCATAAAGGACAGCGCCTCTCTCACGCTCATACGGCAGAAATCCATAATGCCAATACCGCCAACAGTAACGCTACGGGCAATATCAGAAAGACGGTCTCCGTGGCAACTGGGGCAAGGCGCTGTTGCCATACACTCTTCCAGTTCCTTACGGGCGGCATCAGACTGGGTTTCCTTGTAGCGGCGGCTGATATTGTTCAAAATGCCTTCAAAAGGTTGCTCCAAAACGCCCATACCGTTTCCACGGTTATAGGTCATACGCAATTTTTCGCCCTTTGTGCCGTATAGGATCACATCCATCGCATCCCGGGAAAGTTCGCTTACAGGCGCTGTCAAAGAGAAATGGTATTTCTGCGCAAGGGCTTCAAAATACATTCTGAAAATAGAGTCCGTCCGGGCATTGTTCCAGCCGGAAGCCTGGATCGCACCATCAAAAATGGATTTGCTCTTATCCGGGATCACCAGATCTTCATCGGCAATCAACCGGAAGCCCAGACCTGTGCAGGAAGGGCAGGCGCCGGCAGGATTGTTAAAGGAGAACATTCTCGGCTCCAACTCCGAAAGGCTGATGCCGCAATCCTTGCAGGCGTAGTTCATAGAGAAATTCAGTTCTTCATTCCGATCCGGCAAATGAATGATCACAAGGCCACCGGAATGTGTGCAGGCAGTTTCCACTGAATCCGCCAACCGGCGGTGCTGACCTTCCCGGATCACCAGACGGTCTACCACCAGTTCGATATTATGCTTCTTATTCTTTTCGCAGGGGATCGTTTCTTCCCCCAAGTCATACAAAATGCCGTCCACACGGACCCGGGTGAAACCGGATTTCCGGGCATCTTCAAACACTTTTGCGTGTTCACCTTTTTTGCCCCGGATAATAGGAGCCAGCACAACAAAACGCGTTCCCTCACCCAACGACTCAATTCTGTCAACGATCTGGTCGATGGTCTGTTTCGTGATCTCTTTTCCGCACACCGGACAGTGTGGAATGCCCACTCTTGCCCACAAAAGACGCAGATAGTCATAAATCTCCGTAACTGTGCCCACTGTTGAACGGGGATTTTTTGAGGTCGTTTTCTGATCAATGGAAATAGCAGGCGAAAGGCCGTCGATGGAGTCCACATCCGGCTTGTCCATCTGTCCCAAAAACTGACGGGCATAGGAACTTAAACTCTCCACATACCGGCGCTGACCTTCGGCGTAGATCGTATCGAAAGCAAGGCTGGATTTACCCGAGCCGGAGAGTCCGGTCAAGACCACCAATTTATCTCTTGGGATCGTCAGATCCACATTTTTTAAATTGTTTTCCCGCGCACCTTTAATAATAATCCGATCGTTCATATTTTCACTTCCTGAAAAGCCAATTTTCTTTCCCGATATTATACCACATTTCGCCCCTTCATACAAGCAGAATTTCCTATCCGATCTTTCTTTGGGAGAAAAAGAATTGTTATGTTAACATACTTGTCGCTTTGCCTTAAGAAAAGATGTTTTTTTTCGATTTTTTAGTGGTAATTTTGTATAAATGCGTGTTGCATTTTCTGCGCTTGTAGTGTTATAATGTACTTGTATGTTTTTCGGTAAAACACATTAAAGAAATAGAAGAAAAGCGAGGTATTTCTCAAATGATTGCGTACGGTGATAACATCAAGATTTTCTGTGGCAACTCTAACCCTGCTTTTGCAGAAACTGTCTGCAAAGAGTTGGGTCTGCCTATGGGCAAAGGCGTTGTGAAGACTTTCTCCGATGGTGAAGTGTCTGTTTCTCTGGAAGAAACTGTCCGTGGCGCGGACGTGTTCCTGATCAAC
>CALBJG010000159.1 GCA_937892865.1 uncultured Clostridia bacterium | reverse complement strand
GGCCTGGCATTTGCTGCAGGAATTCCCGGCACGGTGGGCGGCGGCGTATATATGAATGCCGGCGCTTACGGTGGAGAGGTCGCGCAGATCTGTGAGAGTGTGGATGTGATGTATCCGGATGGTACGCTTGTTACTGTCCCAAACGCAGAGATGGGATTTTCTTACCGTCACAGCCGATTGGAAGAGGATGGCGGCATCGTTGTCAGCGCGGTTTTTGCTTTAAGCGAAAAAAACCAGGAGGAAGTCCGCGCATTGATGCAAGATCTGCAGCAACGGCGCAAGGCATCACAACCGCTGGATATGCCCTCTGCCGGATCGGCGTTTAAACGACCTGTCGGCGGCTATGCTGCGGCTTTGATCGATCAGTGCGGACTGAAAGGTTTTTGTGTCGGTGGTGCGGCGGTGTCGGAAAAACATGCCGGATTTGTTGTGAATTTAGGTGATGCGACAGCCGATGATGTGGAAAAACTGTTGTTGCAAGTATCAAATATCGTGTTTGAAAAGACCGGTATTCGTTTAGAACCGGAAGTGCGAATTTGGAAATGAAAGGGTGAGGGAAGTGGCAGTTTCTTTTTCCGCAAGTGTAAAGGCAGAGATCTGCCGCAATGCCCCGCAAAAAACCTGCTGCGCTTTGGCGCAATGTTTTGGCATCTTGTTGTTTTGCAATAGTTTTGGCAGTAATGGCATTCGTGTGATCACCGAAAGCCGTGAGTTTGCCCAAGGCTTGCCTAAACTGTTTCGCAAGGCTTTTGGATTTGATTTTGACATTCAGCCGGAAGAAGGCGCAGTGGGAAAACTGAATTTCCATATCAAAGATCCTCTCAAAATATCAAAAATTATGGAGGCCTTTGGTTTTGCCCGGGAGGATACACTGGCGCTGCATATCAATCTGCCGGTGGTGGAGGATGATTGTTGCAAAACAGCATTTTTAAAAGGCGCTTTTTTAGCCGGCGGGTCAGTGACAGATCCTGCCAAAGCGTACCATTTGGAATTGGCAACCACACACCATATAGTAGCCCGGGAATCCTATACACTATTCCGGGAACTGTTGGGCTTCGATCCCAAATCTGCGGATCGAGGCGGCGGACAGGTCCTCTACTTAAAGCAAAGCGATCAAATTTCCGATTGTCTTACATTTTTAGGCGCGCCGATCGGAGCAATGGGAATTATGGAGGCGCGGTTAGAGAAGGAATTGAACAATAGAGTGAATCGCCGCTGTAATTGTGACGACGCCAATACATCAAAAGTTGTGGAGGCTGCTCAAGAGCAATTGGCCGCGATTCGGATTCTGCGGGATAATGGAGTTGCGGAACAATTACCACCTAAATTGCTGCAAGCATTGACAGCCCGTGAGGAAAATCCGGAAGCATCTCTGACTGAATTGGCGACGATGATGGAGCCACCAATCACAAAACCTGCTATGAATCACCGACTGCAAAAGTTGGTGCAAATGGCAAAGGAGAAAGAATTATGAGTTTTGTACACCTGCATGTCCACTCGGAATATAGTCTGCTGGACGGCGCCTGCCGCATAGGCGGTATGATGGATCGCATCAAGGAAATAGGTCAAAGCGCCATTGCTTTGACAGATCACGGCGTTATGTATGGATGTATTGATTTTTATAAAGCAGCAAAAGCAGCGGGTGTCAAACCGATCATCGGCTGTGAGGTGTATGTTGCGCCCCGTACAATGGCTGATCGGGTGTATAAGGTGGATGACAATAACTACCATCTTGTCCTTTTGTGCAAAGATCGTACCGGCTATGAAAACTTGTGTATGCTGGTTTCCCAGGCGTTCCTGAATGGTTTTTATGGCAAGCCCAGAGTGGATCTGGAGTTGCTTGAAAAGTACCACGAAGGTTTGATCGCTACTTCTGCATGTCTTGCCGGCGCAATTCCCCAGTATCTTATGAACGAGGACTATGAGTCTGCGAAAGCCTATGCTTTGAAATTGGCGCAAATCTTTGGCGAAGAACATTTTTATCTGGAATTGCAGGATCACGGCATTCCGGAACAGACTCCGGTCAACCAGGGGGTTATGCGTATCGCCCGGGAAACGGGTCTGCCACTGGTGGTTACCAACGATGCCCATTACCTGCGTAAAGAGGATGCCAAAATGCAAGATGTCCTCCTTTGCGTGCAAACCGGTAAAACTGTGGATGATCCGAACCGGATGAAATTCCAAACGGAGGAATTTTATTTAAAGAGCGAAGAAGAACTCCGGCAACTGTTTCCCAACTGCGATGAAGCCTTTGAAAATACAGCCAAGATCGCGGATCGGTGTAATTTGGAGTTTGAATTCAATAATTACCATTTGCCCTCTTTCCCGGTCCCTGCGGGATTTACCAACGAGGAATATTTCCGCAAACTGTGTATGGACGGCTTCCGGGAGCGATATGAAAATCCACCGGAAAGTTATAAAGAACGTTTGGAATATGAGATCGGTGTTATCAGCCGTATGGGATATGTGAACTACTATCTTATTGTCTGGGATTTTATCCGTTTTGCCAAGGAATCCGGCATTCCCGTTGGTCCCGGCCGTGGCTCCGGCGCAGCATCCATCGTTGCTTACTGTATGCATATTACAGAAGTAGATCCAATGAAATATGCGTTGATCTTTGAGCGCTTTTTGAATCCGGAACGGGTCAGTATGCCTGACTTTGATACGGATTTCTGTCAGGAACGCCGTGGTGAAGTTATTGACTACGTAGTACAGAAATACGGCGCCGACCATGTGGCGCAGATCGCAACCTTTGGTACAATGGCTGCCCGCGGCGCGATCCGTGATGTGGGCAGAGCATTGAATTTTACTTATGCTGAGACCGATGTGGTGGCAAAGCAAGTGCCTGCAACGCCCCATATCACTTTGAAAGAGGCGTTGGAAGTTTCTCCCAAACTGAAAGAAATGTACGACACAGATGAGCGGGTAAAATTGCTGATCGATACGGCCAGAAGTTTGGAAGGTATGCCCCGGAACACATCAACCCATGCTGCTGGTGTTGTGATCACAGCGGACCCGGTTTGCAGTTATGTCCCCCTTTCCTGCAATGACGATACCATCGTCACCCAGTATACAATGACCACGATCGAGGAACTGGGATTGCTGAAAATGGACTTTTTGGGTTTGCGAAATTTAACGGTTATTAAAGATGCTCAGGAACAGATCCGTACCATCGAACCGGACTTTAATATCGATACAGTGCCGGATAATGATCCTGCTACATTTGCGATGCTTGCAGAAGGCAAGACCCAAGGCGTATTCCAGTTGGAATCCGCCGGTATTACCGGTGTTTGCGTCAATATGAAGCCCACATCCATCGAAGATATGACCGCTATTGTGGCGCTTTACCGTCCCGGCCCGATGGATTCTATTCCGATGTTTATTGCCAATAAACTGGATCACCGGAAGATCACTTATAAGACCCCGCTTTTGGAACCCATTTTGAAAGTTACCTATGGTTGCATCGTTTACCAGGAACAGGTGATCGAGATATTCCGCAGCCTGGGTGGCTATACTATGGGACAAGCGGATAATATTCGCCGCGCGATCTCCAAGAAGAAAATGAAAGTCATTGAGGAAGAACGGAAAGTTTTCGTTTACGGCGATGAAAAACAAGGTATTTCCGGCGCAATGGCAAAGGGTGTCAGCGAGTTTGCTGCCCAATCTATCTATGATGAGATCGTTGCCTTTGCAAACTATGCCTTTAACAAAGCGCACGCAGTTTGCTATGCGGTGGTTTCTTATCAGACAGCCTACCTTAAGTGCCACTATCCCAAGCAGTATATGGCAGCGCTGATGACCTCTGTGCTGGATTCCGCTACCAAGATCTCCGGCTATATTGCTGAATGTAAGGATATGGGTATCCCCGTTTTGCCGCCGGATATCAATCACAGTGTTGATAATTTCAGCGTGGAGGGCGATGCCATTCGCTTTGGCTTGGGCGCTGTAAAAAATGTTGGCAGAGGCCTTATTCGCGCAATGGTCGCAAAACGGACAGAAGGCGGTGATTTCCGTTCTTTGGAAGACTTTATCCAAAGAATGGGTGAAGGTGAATTGAACAAACGCGCTGTGGAAAACTTTATTAAATGCGGCGCTATGGACTGTTTCGGTTATCACCGCAGCGAACTGCTTGCTGTCTACGACGCAATGATGGATAGCATTGCATCTTCCAGAAAGCGGAATATCGAAGGACAGATGGGATTGTTTGCAATGCTTCAAGAAGAGGATACCGCGGCTGCGATCCCGATTCCCAAACTGGCAGAGATGAAGAAAGCAGATCTGATGCTTTTGGAAAAAGAGACGACTGGAATCTATTTGTCCGGTCACCCTATGGACGACTATCGACATTTGCTGAAAAATACCCACGTTATTCCTATGGGTAAATTGATGGACGAGGAGAACACATACCGTGATGACCAGATCGTCAGTGTAGCCGGTGTTGTCCAGAGCGTTAAGATGAAGACTACCCGCAACAATTCCATGATGGCTTATGTAACGGTAGAAGACGATACTGCGGCCATTGAAATGCTCGCTTTTTCCAATGTACTCAGTGAATTTGGCAGTTATTTGAAAGAGAATGAACCGGTGGTCATTACCGGTCGGTTATCTCTCAGGGACGATAAAGAACCGCAGATCGTGATCAACCGGGCGCGGCCAATGTCGGATTATACGCAGAATATTCCCCAGGAGCCGGTTGCACAGCAAAAATCTACCGCGCCTTTGGCAGGTACACTGTATCTGCGTCTTCCCACGGAAGATGATGTTTTGTTCCCTAAGATCCGGGCAATCTTGAATATGTTCCCCGGTGACAGTACTGTTGTGGTTTATTTTGCAGATACCAAGCAAAGAAGAGGCACTCGCTGCGCTTTGCAGGAAAAAATGATTCAGGAGTTGCGTTCAGTGCTTGGAGAAGAAAATGTTGTGGTAAAATAACTTTTCTTTTCGTCATCTATATGTTACAATAATCAGAAGGGAGGTGCGGCTGTGAATATACGAAAAAAGACGCTTTTTCTGCTGTTGGCAGTGGCGGTGTTGCTTACCGGATGCTCTATGCGTACGGTGGAAGAAATGTACCGGATTCCGAAACGATCCAAAGAGTATAACAACTTGCAAACTGTGATCGATAGCGCTATGTCCGGCCTTGTTTACAGCGCACCTTTGGCAGGAGAAAACCGGCAGACGATCCAAATGGCAGATTTGGACGGCGACGGTAACCTCGAATATCTGCTTTTTGCAAAAGCAAAGGATTCTTCAGAAAGTCCGCTGAAAATTCTCATCTTTTCAAAAAAGAAAGATTCCTTTATTCACACAAGCACCATTTCCAGCAACGGTACGGCATTTGATCAGATCGAGTACGCGCAAATGAATGACCGTCCCGGAGTGGAAATAATCGTGGGTACGCAGGTCAGTGACCAAGTTCTCCGCTCTGCCGCTGTTTATACATACGGGAATAACAGTATGGAACAGATGGTTTCCGTAAATTATACCAAGTTTTTGGCTACAGATATGGACGGAGATACCTATAGTGAACTGTTTGTAGTCCATTCCGGAACGGACCAGGAACATGGCGTCGCAGAACTCTATAGCGTGGAGAAAGGCGCTGTAGAACGGTCCAACGAGGTAAATATGTCCCAGGGAACGGACAAAATGAAGCGTATTATTGTCGGTAGATTACAAACCGGTGAAGCGGCAGTTTATGTAGCCAGCGCTGTGGATGAAACAACGATCGTTACAGATGTCTTTTCACTGGTGGATAAGAAACTGACCAATATTACATTCTCCAATGAGTCCGGTACAAGCGTGCATACCCTGCGAAACTACTATGTTTACGCCGATGACATTGATGACGATGGCGTTGTGGAATTGCCCTATTTGATCAAAATGACGATGCTGGACAGCGCAGGCGCTACAGAACGGCAGAATCTGATTCGTTGGTATGCAATGCGGTCTGACGGAACAGAAGAAAATAAACTCTACACATTCCATAATTTTATTGGCGGTTGGTATATGCGCCTGGAAAAAGAATGGGCAGAGCGGATCTCTGTAAAGCCTATGGGCAACAGTTTTGAGTTCTATATTTGCGACGAAGACGGCATCGGCGCAGACCAGATTCTGACACTTTACGCTTTTACCGGGCAGGACCGTGAAACTTTGAGTACCGGTGATGATCGTTTTGTGCTGATGAAAACAGAGTCTGTGATCTACTCGGCGAAACTGGAGAGCAAAGCAAATGAACTGGGAATCACCAGAGATACGATGATCAACAGTTTCCGTTTGATCCATCAGGAATGGAATACCGGAGAGATGTAAGAGGGGTTAGAAAATGAAAAAAGTACTGATCTTGGAAGATGAAGTAAATATCCGCAGTTTTGTGGTCATCAACTTAAAGCGTGCCGGTTATGATGCCATTGAGGCAGGAACCGGGCAGGAAGCCCTGGATATGCTCCGGCTGCATCCGGATATCGGTGTCGCTATTTTGGACATTATGCTGCCGGATATTGACGGCTTTGAGGTATGCCGTCGGATCCGCGCCACCAGTAAACAGATCGGCATTATTATGCTCACAGCCCGCACCCAGGAAATGGATAAAGTAACCGGTTTGATGACCGGCGCTGATGACTATGTCACAAAGCCCTTTTCTCCCGCAGAACTAACAGCCCGTATCGACGCCCTTTATCGCCGTATCGGCGGCGACAATGGCGCTGATATGGAAATGCTGTCTCAGGGACCGTTTGTGATGAATACCCGTAACCATACCCTGGAAAAGGCGGGTAACCGCATCCGTCTGACGCAAGTGGAGTATTCCATTTTGAAACTGTTCATGCAGAATCCGGGGCGTGCATTGGCTCGCGAGGAGATCTTATCTGCTGTATGGGGACAAGATTATGAGGGTGAACTGAAGATCGTGGATGTCAATATCCGCCGATTGCGCATAAAGATCGAAGACGATACGGCTAATCCCACATATATCACCACAGTATGGGGCTTTGGATACAAATGGGGCGCATAAGATCACCGAAAGAAGTATGGCCGAAAGTGCGGATCAAAGGGTTGCGCCGTCGGTGGCTGATCAATACGATCAGCGTACTTTGCGCATTGGGGTTGGTTTGCGTGATGGCAGTTGTGGCGGCATTCTCTGCCTATTGGTATTCAGCAATCGAGTCGGATCTCCGGAACCGCGCAGAAACGACTACAGAGTTTTTTGCTGAATATTTGAATCAAAACTACAACCAATTCTACCAATCCTGCATTACCTATGCCACAACCTTTGAAAATAAAGATACCATTGAGTTGCAGTTTATCAATACCCAAGGTCAGATCGTTGTGTCTTCCTTCGGGGATTGGGCAGTGGAAACGCCGACGACTTCGGATATTGCCACCGCCATCTCAACACGAGATATTGATGTATATAGGGGAAAAGATCCCAATACCGGCGAAAGAATTCTGGCGGTATCCAGTCCAATGATCTACAGCAACGGTGAAGTGATCGGCGTTATGCGTTTTGTCACATCTACCGGTCTTGTAGACCGCCAGATCATGCTGATCGGCACTGTATCCGGTTTTGCTTTGCTGGTCGTTCTTTTTGTGGTGCTGATAAGTAGTAACTACTACATTCGAACAATTCTGAATCCTCTGGCAGAAATCATAGATAAAGCAAAAAAGATTGCCAGCGGCAGTTATGGTACGCAGATTCAAACGCAGTTTGATGACGAGATCGGAGAACTGGCGGATACCATTAATGAGATGTCGAATCAGATAAACCAGAACGAAAAAATGCAAACGGAGTTTATCTCTTCCTTGTCGCACGAATTGCGGACACCGCTGACGGCTATTACCGGATGGAGCGAAACGCTTTTGACCAGCGGTACGCTGGATGCAGACACCCGACGGGGTATGCGTATCATCCAAAGAGAAACTGCCCGCTTAACGGAGATGGTTGTAGACCTGCTCGATTTTACAAAGATCCAGGACGATCGTATGACCTTGAATATCGAACTGACGGATATTCGTGCAGAATTTGAAGATACGGTCTATATGTACGGCAGTCGATTGGCGCAGGATGGGATCCGGTTGAAATATGACGATACAGACGAAGATATACCGGAGATTTCCTGCGATCCCAAGCGTCTGCGGCAGGTATTTTTGAATATTCTGGACAATGCGGCAAAACACGGCGGCGAAGGAAAAGTGATCGAAACAGACATTTCCTGCATGGAAAATGCAGTGATTGTTCGGATCCGTGACTATGGACCCGGTATTCCGGAAGATGAATTGCCGCTTGTAAAGAAAAAATTTTATAAAGGAAGTTCCAAAGCAAGAGGTACCGGTATCGGCCTTGCCGTTTGCGATGAGATCGTGGATATGCACGGCGGCGAACTGACACTTGAGAACGCTGAAGGCGGCGGTACAATGGTAACAGTTCGACTTCCAATTCAGTAAGGATGAAGAAATATGGCAAATACACAAAAGGACAGCGGTTGCGGAAATTTTAAAACGATGATCGGCGGACAGGCTCTGATCGAAGGGATTATGATGCGTGGCCCCGAAAAAGACGCGGTAGTTGTCCGCAGTAAAGAGGGAATCCGCGTAGATGTAAAACCACGCAAGATCCCTCCGAAGAATTCATTTAAAAACTGGCCTTTGATCCGTGGTGTCCGGGGCTTCTTTGATGCCCAGGTCACCGGTGTCAAGGCGTTAATGCAATCTGCCGACCTTTCTCCGGAAGAAACGCCGGAAGAACCCTCTAAACTGGATGCTTGGTTGGAGGAAAAATTGGGCAACAAGCGTTTCCAGGAATTGCTGATCGGTTTCTCTGTCTTCCTGGGATTGGCAATGTCCATCGGACTGTTCTTCCTGCTGCCTATGATCATCAGCAGTTTCTTTGACCGCTGGATCGAAAGCGCGCTGTTGCTTCACCTGCTGGAAGGCATTGTGCGTATTGCAATTTTTGTGGTTTATATTGTGCTTGTTTCCCGTATGAAAGAGATGAAGCGGGTATTTGCATACCACGGCGCAGAGCATAAGACCATCCGTTGTTATGAAGCGGGTCTTCCGTTAACAGTGGAAAATGTGCGTAAGCAGACGCGCTTACACCCTCGTTGTGGCACCAGTTTTTTGCTGGTAGTTATGATTTTATCTATTTTAGTATTCTCTGTTGCGTCTTCTGCATTACTGGCAGTTGCACCCGGTCTTGCACTTCTTCGCGGCACGTTTGTCTATCGGTTGTTGATGATCGTTTTTAAACTTTTACTACTGCCGGTTGTTGTGGCGGTCAGTTACGAGGTGAACCGCTGGGTCGGCCGTACCGACAATGCTTTCACAAGAATTCTGACAGCGCCCGGTATGTGGTTTCAGAATTTCACGACCAATGAACCGGACGATGAAATGATAGAAGTGGGAATTACCGCTCTGGAGGCTGTGCTTCCGGAGGAAGCGGGGGCAGACCGTTGGTAAAGACGCTTTCACAGTTGTACCAGGATGCCAGAAATGCGCTGCTTAGCAAGTCAGATGTACAGACAGCGACATTTCTTGCAAGAAACCTTGTCTGCCATTTCACCGGCAGAACGCCCGAGCAGTTTCTGGCGCAGCACAACATTTATGCCAACGAGGAGTCTTGTGAGAATATTCAACAAGGCGTAAAACGCCTTTTGGCAGAAGAACCTTTGGCGTATGTTTTGGGACAGTGGGAGTTTTACGGATTAACATTGGAGGTCAACAAAAATGTTTTGATTCCGAGAGACGATACCTGCGCTGTGACAGAATTGGCGATCGATTGCGTAGCGAAACTGGAATCACCGCGTGTTTTGGACCTTTGTACAGGCTCCGGGTGTATTGGCTTGGCCATTGCCAAAGAGACACCAAATGCAAGAGTTGTTTTGGCAGATCTATCCCGGGATGCGTTGGCAGTTGCGAAACGAAATGTATCTGCCAACCGTTTGACAAACCGCGTTACCTGCGCCAGCGCCGATGCGTTATCAGAACCGCCCGGACTGTTAGGCAAGTTCGATCTGATCGTTTCCAACCCGCCATACATTACCTCGTTTGAGATGACGCAGTTGCCGGAAAGTGTAAAGGACTATGAGCCGCATATGGCGCTCCACGGTGGCGACGACGGTTTGATGTTCTATGTTTCCATAGCAAAGAATTATCAAAAAATATTGAAACCGGATGGTTTCCTTTGCTTCGAATTCGGTATGGGGCAGGGAAACGATGTTTGTGATATTTTAGAAATGAACGGGTATACAATCCTGGACAGAACCAGGGATTATAATAATATAGAACGGGCAGTGCTTGCCCAGTACGTAAGGAAGGATTGATCACTATGGCTACAAAGAAATCACTCTATGATACACCCGCATCTGCATCGGACAAGAAGAAGGCGCTGCAAACAGCTTTGGCGCAGATTGAGAAAGAACACGGAAAAGGTGCGGTTATGCGCCTGGGTGATCGGTCTGAAATGCAGGTGGATGCCATTCCTACCGGTTCATTGGCATTAGACGCCGCTCTTGGTATCGGCGGTGTTCCCAAGGGTAGAATTATTGAGATTTATGGACCGGAATCTTCCGGTAAGACAACCCTCGCACTGCATATTCTGGCGCAAGTTCAGAAAATGGGTGGCGAAGTTGCCTTCGTTGACGCAGAGCATGCTCTGGACCCCGTTTATGCTGCTGCATTGGGTGTTGATACCGATAATATGTTGGTGTCCCAGCCGGATAACGGCAATCAGGCGCTGGATATTACCGACGCGCTGGTACGCTCCGGCGCTGTGGATGCAGTTGTTGTGGACTCCGTCGCAGCCCTTGTTCCCAAGCAGGAAATCGAAGGCGAGATGGGTGACAGTTTTGTCGGCGTTCAGGCGCGCCTGATGTCCCAGGCGCTGCGGAAATTGGCCGGTTCCATTGCAAAGACGAACTGTGTTGTTATCTTTATCAACCAGTTGCGTATGAAGATCGGTGTTATGTACGGCAACCCCGAAACCACCACCGGCGGCAATGCCCTGAAGTTCTATTCCTCCGTCCGTCTGGATGTCCGCAGAGTGGAATCCATCAAGGAAGGCGGCAATGTGGTGGGCAACAAGACCCGTGTCAAGGTGGTTAAGAACAAGGTGGCGCCT
>CALBJG010000158.1 GCA_937892865.1 uncultured Clostridia bacterium | reverse complement strand
AAAAATTCATTCAGCAAAGCCCCCACGCCCCGGGTATGGATCTGCTGACAGCCGGAGATATTCCCCCTAACCCCTCGGAACTCCTGGGATCAGCGCGTATGCAGGAGATTATTGGGCAAATGAGCAAAGATTACGATTACATTCTCCTTGACCTGCCGCCGGTTATGGCGGTTTCCGATACCATTGCCGCATCCAAAGTGCTGGACGGTGTGATTCTGGTAGTCCGGGGCAATGTAGCCCAGAGAAAGCCGGTAGCGGAGATGTTGCGGCAATTAAAACTGGTCAATATTCGCATCCTTGGTTTTGTCTACCGTGACCTTTTGCCCACGGATGGCAAGTACTATAGAGGTTACCGGAGCAAATATCGCTACTATCGCTACAGCAGAAGTTCCCGTTCATCCGAAAATTCCAAATAAGAAAACGCCCTGTGGAATACCACAGGGCGTTCTTGACAGTTATCCCGGAAGACAATATAATAAACGGAAATAAGGGGGTGGAGAAATGGTTATAAAATCAGAGCCGCTGAACGGACGAACCGGACACAATGCCGGACGGCAGTTGCTCTTGCAAATGTACCGGGAATATACCGGCAGAGAAATGCCGGAGATCCTTGTTACAGACCGGGGAAAACCCTATTTTGAAAAGGACCCTTACTTTTCCATTTCCCACACAAAGGAAACGGTGTTTTGCGCTATGTCGGAACGCCCCATCGGCATAGATGCGGAGCAGTTAGACCGGAATATTGATCCGCGTTTGGCAGATAAAATATTATCCCCCGCGGAGAAAGCGGAATATGATGCCGCGCCGGATAAACGCTTGGCGCTTCTGACTTTTTGGGTACTGAAAGAAGCGGCGGCAAAATGCACCGGGGAAGGCTTACGGGGATACCCCCCAAAGACGGAATTTTCCCTGAATGACCCCCGGGTCGCCATCCAAAACGGCTGCCTGCTTGCTGTGATCGAACAATCGGAAGAGGAGAAATAAAAATGCTTTTTGATACCCACGCCCATTTAAACGATCCGGCGTTTGATCCGGACAGAGAGACCTTGATCACCGGTCTGCCTGAAAAAGGCGTTGGCCTGGTAATGAACATCGGCTGCAGTTTGGCATCTTCCAAAGATTGCATTGCCATGGCAGAAACATATCCCTTCATTTATGCAACCGTAGGCAGCCACCCGGACTCTGCGGACGAGGTAAACGATGCGGTTTTGGACGAATACCGGAAAATGTGCCGCCACGAAAAAGTAAAAGCCATTGGTGAGATCGGTCTTGATTACCATTATGAGGATATCCCCCGGGAGATTCAGAAAAAGGCGTTCCGTATGCAGATGGAACTGGCGCAAGAACTGAAAATGCCCGTGGTGGTTCACGAGCGGGAAGCCCACGACGACGGTATGCGTATCGTGAAAGAGTTTAAGAATGTTACCGGGGTATTCCATTGTTATTCCGGTTCTGCGGAGATGGCGCGGCAACTGGTGGATTTAGGCTGGTATATCGGTTTTACCGGCGTGCTTACATTCAAAAACGCCCGAAAGGCGGTGGAGACCGCGGCCTCCATACCCCTCGAGCGGATCGTGATTGAAACAGACTGTCCTTTTATGGCGCCGGAACCCTTCCGGGGCAAACGGTGCGATCCGGGATATCTGTACCGGATGGCGGAAAAACTTGCCGAGATCCGGGGTATCTCTCCGGAAGAAGCAGCAGAGGCCACTTTCGAAAACGGCAAACGCCTATACGGATTAGATTGATTCCCTATAAAAATGTCATTCCACAGTGTTGTGGAATGACATTTTATTATAATGTAATTTCCTGCGCCTGCTTTCTTAATACCTTTACCAGCAGTTCCACAAAGCCCCAAACCGGCGGCTCCAGCCACTTGTCGTAAAGGATACACATATACAGCGCCTGATGCCAGTTTTTTAAGGGTATATAAGCAACATCCTCACGGGATTGCATACACACATCCGGCATCACACAAACGCCCACGCCGGCGCAGACAAGATCCAGTGCGGATTGGGCGGTGTTGACAGTGCAAAGTATTTTTTCTTCCCCGGTAACACCGCTTGCCCACTGACCGAAACTGTTTTCCATATCGTAGTTGAAAACCACTTGGAATTCCCCGGCGATCTGCTGAGGAAGAAGAAATTCACTGCCGGCAAGAGGGTGATCGGCAGGGAGCGCCACACTGAAATTCTGCTGGTACAGTTTTCGGAAATGCAGACTCCGGTCCCGGTTGGTGGTGTCTACGATGGCCATATCCAGTTTTTCCTGCCGTACCAGGTCCATCAGTTCTTCGGCAGAACTTTCCGTCAGACGGAAACGGATCCGCTCATTCTGCTGTGCATATTCCGCAATTTCTTTGGCTACAGCACCCTGGAGCGTACCGGATACAACACCCATACGGATCACCACCGGGGCGCTGACTTTGCTGTCCCGGAGGGTCATGGAAGCGGAGTTCAGTTCCTGGAGGGCAGCGTCCACCTTTTCCTGATAAAACCGACCCTCTTCCGTCAAACGGATATTGCGACCTACCTTTTCAAACAGTTTGATGCCACCCAGTTCCGTTTCCAAATGGTGGATAGCGCTGCTTAAAGATGGCTGGGAAATGCCCAGCCGGGCGGCAGCCAAAGTATAATGCTCCACCTGGGCAAGGACAGAAAAATAACGCAGATAGTTGTAGTTCATATACACACCTCGCGAATCTATAGATATAAACTATAAATAAAATATCATAACTATATTGGTTTTTGCAAGAAAAATTTGTATAATCCCTAAGGAATCTGCAAAAAAGCCTTGACAAAGAGGCTGCAGAGTGAAAAACCTCCCAACTTTGGGAAACAAGGATTGCCTTTGAGAAGATTCTATGCTATGATATTAGGTGGAAAATGTCTCGAATGCAAGGAGAAAGAACAATGGCTTTTACATATAAGGGTCTCAAGGCCCAACTGGACAAACACACCATTACCGACGCAGAGATCGATCAGCAGATCCAGCGGCTGCAGCAGCAGAATCCCCGGATCGCGGTAATTAAAGATCGTCCCACAGAAAATGGCGACGAGGTGGTGCTGGATTACGCAGGCTTCTGCGATGGCGAACAGTTCGCCGGTGGCACCGCACAGAACCAGACATTGGTTTTGGGCAGCGGAATGTTCATTCCCGGCTTTGAAGAGCAACTGCTGGATAAAGTTCCCGGCGAAGCGGTTTCTGTGAAGGTCACCTTCCCGGAGCAGTATCACGCAGAGAATCTTGCCGGCAAGGAAGCGGAGTTCAAATGTGTGATCCACGAGATCCGGGTCAAGACCCAGTATGATCTGGACGATGTGTTTGCAAAAGAAGTAGGTCGTTGCGATACATTTGAGGAAATGCGTGTGCGTCTGGGTGAAGCGCTGCAGGCCTTCTCCGATGAGCGGGGTGAAATGGATTTGCAGGACCGGCTGTTAAAGCAGGCAGCGGAAACACTGGATGTGACCGTTACCCCCGAACAGTTGGAAAAAGCGCTGGATGAGCAAATGCAGACCCTGGAAGCCCAACTTGCCCAGCAGGGCTTGAATTTAGAGATGTACTGCTCCTTTATGAACACCACAAAGGAAGACCTGCGGAAAGATGCAGAGCCCTCTGCCGTGGCGGCGATCAAAGCCCAGGCGGTGATCGACCGGGTGGTGATCCTGGAAGGTTTGTCCGCAGAAGAATCGGAGATCGAAGCAGCCATCGAAGGTGTCTGCCGGCAAAACGGTATGACCCGGGAGCAACTGCAACCCTATATGGGCGCAGAGTTCGATGCGGCAATTAAAAGAAGTGTACTCACCGGCAAGGTCATGGCGCTCATTCGTGAGGCCGCTGACGTGACGGTCGTATAAAATCATTAATAATGTGCCAATGGCACCGAAAAACAAGGAGGAAACATACTATGGCAATCGTATATGACGAGAATGGCAAGTACGTAGACGAGAAGGGTTTCGTAAAACTCGACCCCACCAAGTTCGCTGACTGGCAGATCGCAGAAGAAGCAGAGAAGACTCTGCCTTCCGTGGATTACTTCCGCCAGAAACTGGGCCTGCTGGAGGATGAGATCATCCCCTACGGCAAGACCCCCAAGATCGACTTCATCAAGGTTATGAACCGTCTGAAGGACAAGCCCGACGGCAAGTTCATCG